>JAFECU010000306.1 GCA_018242005.1 Pseudomonadota bacterium
CGCACAAGACGCAGCATGGCGGGGACGCCACTCGCGGCCTGATTGACGACGTGGCCACGGCCCTGTTCTGGGTGCTGCTGCTGGCCTGCGTGCTGGGTGCGGTCGGGGCGCCTGTGCTGGTTTGGGCACTTGCCAGTGGGTTGCGCCCCGAGGGCTTCGACGCCGCCGTGTTCATGACGCGCTGGATGTTCCCCTATATTGGCTTCATGTCGCTGGTCGCGTTGTCGGCCGGGGTGCTCAATACCTGGCGGCGCTTTGCCGTGCCCGCGGCCACGCCCGTGCTGCTGAACCTGTGCATGATCGCCGCGGCCTGGTATGGCGCTCCGCAGCTGGAGCGGCGCGGCATCGAACCCATCTATGCCATGGTGGGCGGCGTGATGGCCGGCGGCGTGCTTCAGCTGGCGGTGCAGGTGCCCGCGCTCCTGCGCCTGGGGTTGTTGCCGCGCATCGGCATGGCCTGGGAAACGGTGCGCAATGCCTGGCGCGACGAGGGTGTGCGCCGCATTCTTGCGCTGATGGCGCCGGCGCTGCTGGGCGTGGGGGTGGCGCAGATTTCGCTCATGATCAACACGCAGATCGCGTCCTATCTGGTGCCGGGCAGCGTGACCTGGCTGTTCTATGCCGACCGGCTGATGGAGTTTCCCACCGCCTTGCTGGGTGTGGCGCTGGGCGTGGTGCTCACGCCGCAGCTGGCGGCAGCCCGGGCCGCGGGCGATGGCGAACGCTATTCCGCCATGCTGGATTGGGGTCTGCGCATCGTGGTGCTGCTGTCCGTGCCCTGTGCCGTGGGTCTGCTGACCTTTGCCACGCCGCTGGTGGCTACGCTGTTCCACCATGGCGCGCTGCATGACAGCGACGTGGGCCAGATCGCCATGGCCCTGGCCGGCTATGGTGTCGGCCTGCTCGGCCTTGTGGCCATCAAGGTGCTGGCGCCCGGCTACTACGCCAGTCAGGACATACGCACGCCGGTGCGCATCGCCATCGTGGTGCTGCTCGCTACCCAGGCCATGAATGTGGCGCTGGTGCCGCTGCTGGCGCATGCGGGCCTGGCGCTGTCGATAGGTCTGGGTGCACTCATCAATGCGCTGTGGCTGCTGACCGGGCTGTTGCGGCGCGGCAGCTTCCGTCCGCGGCCGGGCTGGGGCCGGCTGGCGCTGCAGGTGGTGGCGGCCAGCGCCCTGCTGGCGGTGTTCCTGGCCTGGGCGTCGATGCAGTTCGACTGGCTGGCGCTGCGTGCACACAGCGTGCAGCGCGCCGGCCTGCTGGGGCTGCTGCTGTGCGCCTCGGCCATGCTTTACTTTGGCGCGCTGTGGGCCTGCGGGCTCAGGCCGCGCGAGCTGTTGCGCCGCTAGGCGCCGGACCAGGGCGATGTCACTGAGCTACTCCATTCCTACACCGCTGGAATATTTCGCCGCGCTGGTGCAGGGGACGCAGGGCGGCAGCATTGCGCTGCTGGAGGCCGCGGCTTGCATCGCCCATGACGAATTCCCGGATGTCGATGTGCAGCAGTTCCTCGACGACATGGACCGGCTGCAGGCGCGGCTGCAGCGCCGAATTCCGGCCGATGCCGAGCCGCTCAAGCGGCTGAACATCCTTAACCGCTTCTTCTATGGCGAGCTGGGTTTTTCCGGCAACCTCAACGACTACTACGCGCCCGACAACAGTTACCTGCACGTGGTGCTGCGCACGCGGCGCGGCATTCCGATCTCGCTGGCGCTGCTGTGGCTGGAGCTGGCTCAGGGCGTGGGCCTCAATGCGCAGGGTGTGTCATTTCCTGGGCACTTCCTGGCCAAGGTGCTGATGCCGGCCGGGCAGGTGGTGCTCGACCCGATGACGGGGCATGCGCTGTCGCGCGAGGCATTGGGCGAGCGCCTGGAACCGTTTCGGCAGCGCCAGGGAGCGGCGCAGGAAGAGGTGCCCCTGGGCCTGTACCTGCAGGCCGCGTCAGCGCGCGACGTGCTCGCGCGCATGCTGCGCAATCTCAAGGAAATCCACGGCGCGCGGCAGGATTGGCGGCGCCTCGTGGCCGTGCAGGACAGGCTGATCACGCTGCTACCCGATGCCTGGGACGAGTGGCGCGACCGCGGCCTGGCTCATGCTGCACTTGGCCAGTCACGGCAGGCGTTGCAAGACCTTGAGAATTACCTGGCCCATGCGCCCGATGCCAGTGATGTGCGGGCCATTGCGCAGCGCGTAGAAGAACTGCGCGGCTCTTGAGGTTCACGCCGCGCGCCGTACCATGGCGCGGGCGCACCTTTGGCCTGTCAGGAGCTTGCCTTGACGGCCAGCACCGGGCAATTCACGTTGAGCAGGATGTCCTGCGCCATGCTGCCCAGAAGCAGCTTGCCGACGGCCGATCGTTTGCGCAGGCCGATGACGAGCACCGATACCTGCAGTGCCGTGACCATCTCCTCGATCTCCTCGATGGCGCTCTTGCCGCGCACGAATTGCTTGAATTCCGCCGTGATGGGCAGCGTTGCCAGACGCTCTTCCACGCGCTCGACCTCGTAGCCGTTGACGATGCTGGGGTCGTCGCGCCCCCCAGGGCCGGCGTTGACGACGACCAGGCGCTCATTGCGCCGGGTGGCAATCTCGATCCCCTTGTCCAGCGCGGCACGGCCTTCGGGACGAGGAACGTAGGCGACAAGAATGGTCATGCGGTGTCTTCCTTGTGTGGTGTTGACGGGATGGGGTTGGTGCGGTAGCACCAGCCGCCAGCATAGCGCAACGACCGGCGCAACGGCGGGCCACGTGCAAACCTATACCAGGTGTGCTGCCTTCAGCTCCTTCTTGAGGTAGGCGTAGAACAGCGGCGCAGCCACCAGACCGGCGGGGCCGAAGACCGCCTCGGTCACGAACATTACGGCCAGCAGCTCCCAGACGCCCATGTGGGTGCGCCGGCCCACCACCTTGGCGTTGATCACATATTCGGCTTTGTGGATCAGGATCAGAAAAACCAGGCAGGCCAGGGCGGCAATCGGCGATACCGACAGGCCCACCAGCGTGATGACCGCGTTGCACAGCAGGTTGCCCACGATGGGCACCAGACCGGCCAGGAAGGTCAGCGTGATGAGTGCTGGCGAATAGGGCAGCTTCAGGCTCCACAGGGGCAGTAGCACCAGCAGAAACAGGGCCGTGAGCAATGAGTTGAAGGCCGCGATCCAGAACTGTGCCGCCACGATCTGACGAAAGGCCTCCCCCATGCGGTCAATGCGCAGCACCAGTTGCTGCGTTAGCGGTCCACGCGCGGCGCCCAGGCTGCGCACCGCGGCCAGCGCGCCAATGAGCAGGCCCACATAGGCATAGAGCAGGCCCGCCAGCCAGGCACGGCCGGCCATGGCCAGGGCGCCGGCCTTGGCCGCCAGGTAGGAGGCCATGACGCGCTGCACTTCTTCGGTGCCAGCGGGCAATTGGGCGGCGATGTCGGGCGGCAGCTTTTCGCGCAGCTCTAGCACCGTACGCGCCAGGTAGTCGAGTAATTCACGGTACTGCTGCGGCGCATCGACGATGTAGGTGCGCGAGTGCGATAGCGCCAGAGCCAACAACAGCAGGGGCGAAAGCATCACCAGCGCAGCGGCCAGGCTCTGACCACTGCGCGAATAGCCCCGGCCCCACGGGCCCAGGCGGCGCAGGCGCACCAGTCGCGGTGCCAGCCAGCGTGTGAGAAAAAAACCCACGCAGACACACAGCAGCCCCGGCAGCAGCGCGTAGTGCATTACGAGCAGCAGCGTGCTGGCCATCAGCAGATAGCTGGCAACCATGACGCCGCGCGTTGCCGGCGCCCATGCTGGCTTGTGCGGCGGCCGTGACTCCGGTGAACCTTGGGGTGACAGTCCCGCAGGCATCTGGCTGCGGCTCTGTGTCAGGCCACGACCACAGCCGCGCCGGTGCCGCGCTCGGCAATGGCGCCGATGGCGTAGACCGATTCGCCCAGAGCGCGCAGCGTGGAGGCTGTGGCTTCGGCCGCAGCCGCCGACACCACGACGACCATGCCGATGCCGTTGTTGAACGTGCGGTTCATCTCAATGTCATCGATGCCTGCGGTCTTCTGAAGCCAGGCGAACAGCTCGCTCTGGGGCCAGCTACCGGCCTTCAGGTGGGCAGCCAGGCCGTCCGGCAGCACGCGAGGGATATTCTCCAGCAGGCCGCCGCCGGTGATATGGGCCAGGGCCTTGATGCCGCCGGAAGAGGCGGTATCGCCAGAATGTGGGTGCTGCGCCAGCGCTGCCAGCACATTCTTCACATACAGGCGCGTGGGCTCCATGACGGCCTGCTTGAACGGCTTGCCGTCGAGCTCGGCGGGGGCGCTGCTGCCAGCGCGCTCAATGCACTTGCGCACCAGGGAAAAGCCGTTGGAATGCACGCCGCTGGAGGCCAGGCCCAACACCACATCGCCGGCCTGCACGCTCTTGCCGGTGAGAATCCGAGACTTTTCGACCGCACCCACGGCAAAGCCTGCCAGGTCATATTCGCCGGCCGGGTACATGCCTGGCATCTCTGCCGTTTCGCCGCCGATCAGCGCGCAGCCCGACAGCTCGCAACCCTTGGCAATGCCGCCGACCACGGCCGCTGCCGTGTCCACGTCGAGCTTGCCACAGGCGAAATAGTCCAGAAAGAACAGTGGCTCGGCGCCCTGCACCAGCACGTCGTTGACGCTCATGGCCACCAGGTCGATGCCCACGGTGTCGTGCATGTTCCACTCGAAGGCGAGTTTCAGCTTGGTGCCCACGCCGTCTGTGCCGGAGACCAGGACGGGCTCTTTATAACGCTTGGGCACCTCGAACAGCGCGCCAAAGCCACCGATGCCGGCCATGACGCCTTCGCGCAGGGTCTTCTTGGCCAGCGGTTTGATGCGCTCGACCAGGGCGTCGCCCGCGTCGATGTCAACGCCGGCGTCTTTGTACGAAATGGGAGGGGTGGCGGAGGAGCTCATGGCATTCAGAATGGGAGGGGGTGGCGCAGCGGCCCAAACGTGCGATTTTAGGCGTGCCGGCCTGCTCGGGTAACAAGCTTGGCCGTTGGCGGCGTGTACCCAAGGAAAAAGCCCCGCCACGAAGGCGGGGCTTGGATAGCCACCGGCTCGCTCAGAGCGCTCCGTTGCCCAGCACTATGCCTTCGCGCCGCGGGTCGGCGCCGCCTTGCAGCTGGGTCTGACCGTCCCTGGTCACGCGCATGATGGTAGCCACGCCACTGGACTGTGCGCCGGTGTTCACCGTATGGCCCTTGGCCTTGAGGCCGTTGACCAGCGCCGTCAGGTCGAGCGTGGTGTTGGAGCCGTCCACGTTGGTGGTTGGGCTGTTGGCCGCACCGAAATTCACCAGCGAAGTGGCCTGCTGCGCGTCCAGTCCCCAGTCGAGCGCCCCCACCACGGTCTTCATCACGTACTGGATGATGGCGCCGCCCCCCGGCGAACCCGTGGCCATGACGAAGTCGCCCGGGGCGCTGCCCCTGAAGACCAACGTGGGGGCCATGGTGCTGCGCGGGCGCTTGCCGGGCGCCACGCGGTTGGCCACGGGCTGGCCGCTTGCGTCCACCGGGAGGGCAGAGAAATCGGTGAGCTGGTTGGTGAGCAAAAAGCCCTCCACCATGTGGAACGACCCCATGCTCGACTCCACCGTCGTCGTCATCGAGACCACGTTGCCGTAGGTATCGACCACCGAGAAATGCGTGGTTCCATACTCTACGGTCTTGTCCACCCCCTGCGGCACGGGGCCGAAGTCCCCTGGCGTCGCCGTGCCCATGCTCTTGTCCAGGTTGATCAGGCCGGCGCGCTGCTTCAGGTAGTCGGGGCTGAGCAGCGAGGCCAGGCCCTGGGCCGGCAGCGGCACGAAGTCCGTGTCGGCCACGTACTTGTCGCGGTCGGCGTAGGCCAGGCGCTCGGCCTCGGAGACCAGGTGCACGCCCATGAC
>JAFECU010000307.1 GCA_018242005.1 Pseudomonadota bacterium
TTGCAGGGGCGAAAGTAATAAAAACGCCGCAAGCGCGAGCGCATTGCGGCGTGGTTAGGTAACAGCGAGAAGTTTGTCGCTGCGAAACGACTGCGAAGGGACTACTTGGATTTTTGCTCGGGCCGATCCCCGAAGAAACGCCGATTGGCAGCTTCGGCGGCACGCACACAAAGTTCGTCGCCGACCTTTGTGCGATCTTCCTTGCATTGCCGTTGAATCTCCTTGATGCGCTCGGGATTGGCGACGAGCGTGTCCACGGTTTCCGAGGGGTGAGAGGGGCCGCATGCAGTCAAGGTGGCGGCCAACATCAGCAACATCACTTTGTTCATGGTTCCAGTCCTTTCATTGGATGGGGTAGGAGTCCTCGGCGTCGAGGCTATCCGCCGAATCAATGAAGGCCACTCGTTCGATGAACCGAGCCAGCACCTCGGAAGGCTCCGCATGGCTGCGCAGCAGATAGGTCGTGAGCATGGGGGGCGTGCCCGCCAGGCGTCGAGCCACGACACCTGGCTCGCGGCTGGAAGCGATATGCGCCTCGCCCGCCAGTCCCAAGGCCAGACCGGCGGAAACCAGAGTCATCATCACGTCGAAGGTCGCCACGCGCTGCGCGATCAGCGGCTCCTGATCGAGCTTGCGTAGAAAGCGATCAACCTGGCGTGCGTGACCCTCGCAGACTGCCGGGTCGCCCAGTGTAAGCGGATAGCGCAGTACTTCCTCCAGCGGCACTTTCTTGAAAGCAAGCAGCGGATGGCGAGCTGGCACTGCCACCATCAGTTCGTCCTCCCACGCAGGCGTAACCACGATGCCATCGCCCGCGTGTTCGGCCATCGAGAATCCGGCGTCGTACAAATCATCCTGCAAACCTCTAATCTGCTGGGCCAGTGGCACCTCGCACAGTCGGACCTCAACCTCGGGATCTTCCTCGCGGCATTGCGCTAGCAGCGCCGGTAGTCGCGATGGCGTGATACCGTCCGACAAGGCGATGCGCAACTGGCCGTGAAAACCATTGGCGGCCGATCTGACGCTATCGCGTGCCTGCTCTATGGAGGCAAAGACGCGTGGAACGTGTTCCAGGAAAAGTCGCCCCGCACGGGTCAGTTGAGTGCTGCGGGTGGTGCGAACAAACAGGCGTGCTCCTAGTTCCTCTTCCAGCTCCTTGACGGCGCGGGACAGGGGCGACTGATCGATATGCAACCGTTCTGCAGCACGGGCGAAGTGGAGCTCCTCAGCAACCGCCAAAAAGTAACGAAGGTGACGTAATTCCATAGTTTTGCGCCTTCATGAAATTTCGCTTTCTGAAAGAATCGAAAAACGCATCAGCGTGCGCTGGCGCGCTCGCGCGTGGTCCACCACGGGCAGCGGGTAGTCCACGCCCAGGCGCAGGCCGCAGGCGGCCAGAGCGGCGGGTTTCATGGCTGCGGGAAAGTGGATGTGCGCATCGGGCACGCGCGCCAGCTCGGGCAGGTAGCGGCGAATGAAACCCCCGTCGGGGTCGAAGCGCTGCGACTGCATGATGGGGTTGAAGATGCGAAAGTAAGGCTGGGCGTCGCACCCGGTGGACGCTGCCCACTGCCAGCCGCCGTTGTTCGCCGCCAGGTCGTAGTCGTTCAGGTGCTGGGCAAAAAAGCGCTCGCCGCGGCGCCAGTCGATGCCCAAATCCTTGGTCAGAAAGCTCGCCACCACCATGCGCAGGCGGTTGTGCATATAGCCGGTTTGCAGCAACTGGCGCATGGCGGCGTCGACCAGCGGGTAGCCGGTGCGCGCCTCGCACCAGGCCTGCCACAGCGCGGGCGCTTCGTCCCACTGCACGCGGTCGTACTCGGGCTTGAACGACTGCGTGACGACCTGCGGGTGGTGCCACAGAATCATGAAGTAGAAGTCGCGCCAGGCCAGTTCGGATAGCCAGGTCTGTGCGCCCTCGCAGCCCTGGACAGCCTGTTTTGCCGCCAGCCGCGCCAGCTGGCGGATGGACACGGTGCCAAAGCGCAGGTGCACCGACAGGTAGGACACGCCCTTGCGCCCAGGGTAGTCACGCGCCTCCTGGTACGCCGCCATGCGCGGCACAAAGTCTTGCAGCAGCCGCTGTGCGCCGCTCATGCCCGTGGGCAGGGGTAGCTCGTGCAAATTGGTGGGGCCAAAGCCCAGCTCTGACAGCGTGGGCAGGCGTTCACCGGCGGGCGGCGGCGCCAGGTGCTGGGCGTAGCGATCGACGGGGTAGGGTGTGAGCTGGAAATCGTCAAGACTTTGCAGCCAGGCGCGCTTGTAGGGCGTGAACACGCTGTAGGGCCGGCCCTGCTGGGTCAGCACCTCGTCCCGGTCGAGCAGCACCTGATCCTTGTAGTCGCTGAAGGCAATGCCCAGCGCATGCAAGGCCTGGGCCACGTGCTGGTCGCGGGCAACGGCCTGGGGCTCGTAGTCGCGATTGACCAGCACCTCCTGCACTCCCAGCTCTTGCGCCAGCTGCACGATGCATGGCAGCGCGGGGCCATGGCGCACGATCAACCCGCCGCCGGGCGCGCCGCTTTGCGCGGCCAGCCGCTGCAGGCCGTCGTGCAGCTCCAGCACGCTGGCGTGGATGAATTCCACACGGCGATCCCGGCGCTGATTCCCGTGATTGGGCAGCGCGTCCAGGATGTCGGTATCGAACACGAAGGTGCAATACACCCTCGGATACCGGCGCAGCGCGTGGTACAGCGCGGCATGGTCGCCGCAGCGCAGGTCGCGGCGCAGCCAGACCAGGGCGCTTGTTGCCCTGGCAGGCGGCTGTTGGGTGTCGGTGTGGGCTGGGGCTGTCATCTTGGTTGGGGTTCAGGCTTGCATCTACACCGGTCCGCCCTTGTCCAGCGCTCGCTGGTAAGCCGGCCGTTCCTGCATGCGCCGGCGGTAGGCAACGAGGTGCGGCCACTGGGACTCGTCGCCGCCCCGGGCGAGAGCGGCCTCAACGGCAAAGCTCATCTGAAAATCCGCCATGCTCAGGTGCTCGCCGGCAAACCAGCGGTGCTCGGCCAAATGCCCATCGATGAACGCCAGTGCGGTTTGAACGTTGGGGTTGACGAGTTTTTGCTGCACATTGGTGCACAGCGCGCGGGCCACAGGACGCACGAAGAACGGCATGGGTTGGCGCGGGATGGTGTCGAAAACCAGCTTCATCACCAACCAGTTCATCAGCGAGCCCTCGGCGTAGTGCATCCAGAAGCGGCACTCGCGATGCTCAGGCGTACCGCGAGCGGGCTCCAGCTGGGCTAGCTCGGCCGGTGCCTGGGCGCCAAAGCGTTCCACCAAGTATTCGATGATGGCGCCCGATTCGGTTACCACGGTATCGTCATCGGTCACCACGGGCGACTTGCCCAGGGGGTGGATTTGCTTGAGCGCCGCAGGTGCCAGTCGGCTCACCGGGTCGCGCCGGTAGAGGCGGATGTCATAGGGAACGGCCAGCTCTTCGAGCAGCCAGAGGATGCGCTGCGAGCGCGACGTTTCAAGGTGATGGACGGTAAGCATGGGGCACCTTGGTGGTTGAAGTAGCCGAGGCGGATCGGCGCAGCCAGCGCATCAGGCCGCCCAGCACGGGCAGTTTCTCGTACAGCTCCTGGGCGGCATCCCAATAGTCGCGGTGCAGCGCCACGCGGCCCTGGGCGTCAAAGCGCACCAGGGTGGCACCGTGGATGCATTGCTCCACCTGCGGGCGCCAGCGGCGCATGCGAAAGCGGAACTCCCAGCCCAGAAAGGCCTGGTCGCCCTGCACGATGTGCTGGGTGACGGTAAAGCGGGGCTGATCCAGCGTGGCGAACATGTGCGCAAAAATCTGCGCAATGGCGGGCACGCCGCGCACGTCGTTGAAGGGGTCTTTGAAGTGCGCATCGCTCGCGTAATAGGCGTCCAGCGTGGCCAGGTGCTCGGGCGAGAGCTGCTCGTACAGCGCAATCAGCCGCTGGGTGGCGGCCTGCGCTGTGGCCTGGGTGTCGCCGCAAACGATCGGGGTGGAAACGCGCATGCTCAAAGCCCCGTGAAACGGTGCACCAGCGGGAAATACCAGCGGTACGGCAGGCAACGCATGAGCTTGAGCACGCCCGTGAAGCGCTTGGGAAAGTGCAGCTCGAACTGCCCCCGCTCCCATCCGCGCACGATGGCTTGTGCCGCCTGCTCCGGCGTGAGCAGTGCCGGCATGGAAAACTGGTTTTGCGCCGTCAGCGGGGTATCGACGAAACCGGGGTTGATCAGGCTGACGCCCACGCCCTGAGGGCGCAGGTCAAGAAACAGGTTTTCCGCCAGGTTAATCAGCGCCGCCTTGGTGGGCCCGTAGGCCAGGCTTTGTGGCAAGGCGCGCCAGCCGGCCACGCTGGCCACCAGGCTCAGGTGCGGCGCGCGCCCGGCGCCAGCGGCATGGAGCAGCGCGGGCACCACGGCGGCCAGTACCTGCAGCGCGCCCGTAACGTTCACGCGCTGGTGCTGCAAAAGCTCGGGCAAGTCCAGTGCGCCAGCCGACATGGGGCGGTAGTGGCCGGCGCAGTAGCAGACCAAGTCCAGCGGGCCGCCCGCCAACAGCCGCTGCGCCGCGCTGGCGACGGCCTGCGCGTCGGTCACATCCAGCGCCAGCGCCTGGCTGCCGGGGTGCTCGCGCACGAAGGCATCGAGCAAGGCCTGCTGACGCGCCGACACGCACACCTGCGCGCCACGTGCGTGCAGCAGCGACGCGACCGCGCGCCCGATGCCGCTGGACGCACCGACCAGCCACACGCGTTGGCCGCGCCAGTCGGTGATGGGGGGGTTGAGGGGCACGGCGTTAGTCCTTGGTGAAAGACAGCAGCACCTCGCCCAGCGTGATGCCAAACTTGCTCATGGTGGCGCGGTTGAGCATCACCCGCTCATCGACCAGGAACATCCAGTCGTCAAACTGCACGTCGTAGTCCTTGCCGTCCACCGGCAGGCGCAGCGTGTAGTTCCAGCGGAAGGCGTTGCCCGATTCCTGCCCCTCGGCCTCGCCCACCACGTCGTCGGCACGGCCGGTGTAGCGGCCATCGGCGTGCTTGGTCAGGCGCCAGACGCGGCGCTGGGTGCTGCCGTCGGAATAGCTGAAGGCCTCGTCCAGCACGCCCTGGTTGCCCTCCCAGTGGCAGTCCATGACCACGATGAAGCGGCGCACCACCTCGCCGCCGCGCTTTTGAAAGATGCCGTGGGCGCGGATGCGGCCATTGAAATATCGATCCAGCTCCAGCTTGGGGCGCTGTTGGGCGTAGTCGCTCACCTGGGGGCTCGCGCAGCCGGCCAGCACAGCCGAGCCCGCGAGCAGGGCAAGCAAGACATGGCGGCGTGTGTTCATGGTGTCACTCCTTGGGGTGGGTTTCGAGAGGTGATCAACAGGCGATGCAGCAACCAGGCCGCCATCAGCTTGAGCGCGCACGGCAGCAGCGCATAAATCCATGCCAGGCGTTGCAGTGCCAGCGGATCCTGGCTGCCCGGCATGTAGCCCAGCCATTGCAGCAGCGGCAGCGTGGCCCCGGCGGCCAGCGCCAGGTTGAGCTTGGTGGCCAGGTTCCACCAGCCCAGGTAGGCACCGTCATTCGTTCCCTGTGCGCCGCTGCGCTCGATCAGCAAGGCCAGAAGTGCGCCGGGCACGGCCAGGTCGGCGCCCAGCGCCGCGCCCGACAGCACGCAGATCACGGCAAATGCCGCCACCTGCCCGCCCTGCAGCGCGGCCGCCCAGCCAAAGCAGGCCACCGCCAGCAACATGCCGGCCAGCCACGCCCGCTCCAGCCCGAAGCGGCGCACCACCCGCAGCCAACCGGGCATGGACAGCGCACCGCTGACGAAATACAGCACCAGGAACAGCGCAATCTGCGGCGACGTAGCCTGCAGCCGATCCTGGGCGAAGAACAACATCAGCGCGGCTGGTATGGCGCTGGCGATGCCATTGCACAGAAACACCGCCAGCAGACGGCGGAAGGGCGCCTGGGTCAGCGGCAGCCAAAGTTGGCGATAGCGCGGCTCCCGTCCCTCATGCCCCTGCTGCGGCGCGGCTGAAAACGGCGGACGCGGCGCCTGCCACAGCGCCAGCCAACCGGCCAGCAATGCCAGTGCGAACACGCCCAGCATGGTGCCCGCGCCCCAGGCCACCGAGAGCGCGCTGGCCGTGACCACGCCGAGCAGGCCCGGCCCCTCGCGCCAGGCCACGATGCGGCTGCGCTGCACGGTGTCGCCCCCCAGGCGCACCCCCCAGGCCTGGTGGGCGATGACCAGCAGACTGTGCGCCAGGCAGGTGAACAAGAGGCCTGCCACCATCCACGCCGCCAGTGCCCCCGGCCCCTGCACCGGCGGAAAAAACAGCCCCGCCATGCCGCCGCCCAAGAGCAGCGCCGATGCGCCAACTACCCACAGCACGGTGTGCGCGGTGCGGCGGTACAACCGGTCGCTCAGGCGCCCGAGCAGCGGTTCGGCCCCGGCATCGATCAGCCGCACCAGAAGCAGCAGCGCCCCCACACTGGCCAGCGGCAGGCCAAGGTTGCTGGCGTAATAGTGCGGCAGCACCACGTACAGCGGCAGCGCGGCAAAGGCCAGCGGCAAGCCCAGCAGCCCGTAGGCCAGCCCGTCGCGCCAGGGCAGCACTTGCGAGGGGTTCCATGACAAGGGGTGGGTCATGGCCCGGCTCCTGGCTTGCGCGCCAGCAAGGCGCTGCGCAGGCCGGGTTCTGACGTGCGTGGCGACAGCCAGATGCCGAAAAAGCGGCGTGCCAGCTCGGCGTCGTCAATCGCACCCAGGGCCTGCTGGCCGCGCCACAGGCGCATTCCCAGGCCAGGCTGGTACAGGCCCGTGAGGCGCTCGCCCGGCTGCACGTCGGGCAGTACGGCGGCCAGCGCACTTTGCCAGCGCTGGGCCTGCGCTGGCGCCAGATCTCCCTGGCGCTCGATCTCCTCGATGGAGCGCTGGGCAATGGCGGCGCCGGTAAAGGCGCGGTGGTAGGTCAGCTCCAGGGCCAGGGCGTAGGCGCCAAAGTCGGCCGCTTCAAACTGCAGGCCGGCCCACAGGCGCGCGTCGTAGATGCGCAGCCCGAAAAATCGCATCTGCCCCTGGCCCCACAGCGTTGCATCGGGCAGCGCCTGGTGTATGAAGGCGGGCGGGGCCGATGCGTCCGCTGCCGATACGCCAGGGCCCGCGCTGGCAACAGCCACCCCCATGGCCACCGCTGCGGCCAGCACGCGGACTCTCGCCAGGTAAATCAATGGTGAAATCAGGCGGTAAGGCATATGCATCAAGCGCTGGCAGCTATCATTTTTTAATTTTTCACCAAGGTGTACTGCACCACGTCGATGCTGCTGCTGTCGAAGGCGGCTTCGCAGTACGCGAGGTAAAACTCCCAGGTGCGCAAGAACTTCGCATCAAAACCCTGCGCCAGCACCTGGGCATGCTGCTGGGTGAACTGGCGGTGCCAGCGGCGCAAGGTCTCGGCGTAGTCGGCGCCAAAGGCCAGCTCCTCCACCACGCGCAGACCGGCCTGCTGCGCCGCCGCGCGAAAGCGCGCCGGGCTGGGCAGGCAGCCGCCGGGGAAGACGTACTGCTGGATGAAGTCCGTGCCCTGCACATAGCGCTCGAACAGCGCGTCGTCGATGACGATGCTTTGCACGCAGGCGCGCCCGCCCGGTTTGAGCAAGCGCGCCACGGTGCCAAAGTAGCTGGGCCAGTAGGCCTGGCCCACGGCCTCGACCATTTCGATGGAGCAGATGGCGTCGAACGGCGCGTCCTGGATGTCGCGGTAGTCCTGCAGGCGCAGCTCGGCCCGGGCCGCCAGCCCGGCGCGCTGCAAGCGCTGCTGGCCAAACGCCAGTTGCTCGTTGGAGAGCGTCACGCCGGTCACATGGGCCTGGAACTCGCCCGCCGCCATTTCGGCCAGCGCACCCCAGCCGCAGCCGATCTCCAGCACCCGGCTGCCTGCTTGCACGCCGGCGCTGTGCAGTGCGCGGCGCACCTTGGCATGCTGCGCGGCGGTCAAATCGCCCGCCAGGTCACCTTGGAACCAGGCGGACGAGTAATTCATGCTCGGGTCCAGCCACAACTGGTAGAAGGCGTTGCCCAGGTCGTAGTGGGCCTGGATGTTGCGCCGGCTGCCGGTGCGCGTGTTGCGGTGGAGCAGATGGCGCAGCCGGTAGGCCAGCCGCCCCCACCAGGCGCCGTACACCAGCGACTCCAACGCGTCGCGGTTGGCCATCAGCAGGCGCAGCAAGTCACCCAGGTGCGGCGAGCTCCAGTGCTGATCGATATAGCCCTCGGCCAGGCCGATGTCGCCCGAGCGCAGCACCGCGCCAAACACCCGCCAATCGTGCAGGCGCAGGCTGGCGTGCGGCTGGCTGCCCTGGCCCAGTTGCAGCGTGCTGCCGTCGGGCAGCTCCAGGTGCAGCGTGCCGTGCTGCAGGCGCTGCAGCAGGCGCAGGCCGTGGCGCGCAGGGGCCGGCAGGCCGGCTGGCAGTGGAAGTTGAAACGCGGTGGTGGTCGTGATCATGGTCAGTGGTCGGATGAAGATGAGCGGGAAGATGAACGGGACACAGGCATCGCCGGCGCCTGGGGCTTGGTGTGGAACGGCACCTGCTTGAGCCACAGCAGCAAGGCGTTCCAGAGAATGCGGGCCATCACGCCCAGCGTCAGCAGGGGGTAGCGCCACAGCGCGCGGCGGCGGCTGGCGGCGGTGAGCGGCTCCAGCCGCCCGGCCATGCCGGTGAGCAGCACGGGGCCCTCGGCGTCGTGGTAGTCGATGCGCACGCGCGCCGATTGCAGGCCGTCGGCCCCACTCCGGCGAAACTCAAAGCGGTAGCCGCCATCGATGGCGCAAAACGGTGAGACGTGGAAGGCCTTGCGCGCCCGCAGCTCCTGGCCGTAGTGCGGGTGGTCGAGCAGGTAGGCGTGGCGCTCGCCAAAGGTGTTGTTCACCTCGGCCACGATGGCGCGCAGGCTGCCGTCCTGGCGGTGGCAGTACCAAAAGCTCACCGGCTTGAAGCTGTAGCCCAGCACGCGCGGGTAGCACTGCAGCCAGATTTCGCCCTGCGCATCGGTGATGCCCTCGGCCTGCAGCAGCGTCTCCAGCCAGGCCAGCGCGCCGCCCTGGCGCGGGTTTTTGCCGCCGCCATGGTCGGCGTCGCGAAACGACAGCGCACCCGCGCGGTTGAGCGCCAGCACGCCGGCTGCCTCGGGCCGCTCGCGCAGCGTGCGCATGGGCAGCAGCAGAAAGAAGGTGGGCACGATGAAGCGGTGGCGGCGCGGGCGCAGCCGGGTGTGCCACACATGGCCAAAGCCGATGTGCGGCACGTTGCCCGCCGGGGCGGCCAGGTGCATTGCCGGGGTCATGCCGCCTCCCGCCGGCGCAGTTGCGCCAGCAGCGCATCGGCGGCGCGGTAGCCCGACTGCAGGCCATCCTCATGAAAGCCATAGCCCGTCCATGCGCCCGCAAACCAGGTGTGCTGCGCGCCTTGCAGCAGCGGCAGCTGCTTTTGCGCGGCCAGCGCCCCCAGGTCGAACACCGGATGGTCGTAGTCGAACGCGCCCAGCACCCGCGCCGGGTCGATGCCGCGCACGGGGTTGAGCGACACCAGCACCGGCTGCGCAAACGGCAGCGGCTGCAGGCGGTTGAGCCAGTAATGCAGGCAGACGCGGGCGGACTCCTGCGTGCCGTTGGCTGCGCGCTCGTAGTTCCATGCCGCCCAGGCGGCGCGGCGCCCTGGCATCACGCGGGTGTCGGTGTGCAGTACGGCGCGGTTGGGCTGGTAGCGGATGGCGCCCAACACCTGCTGCTCGGCGGCGCTGGGCCGCGCCAGCAGGCGCAAGGCCTGGTCGCTGTGTACGGCCAGCACCACGGCATCGAAGTGCTCCACGCCGCTGCCAGTGCGGATGAATACACCGGCGGCATTGCGCTCGATGCGCTCTACAGGGGTTTGCAGCCGCGCATCCAGGCCGTCCAGGATGGCATGCACATACTGCCGCGCCCCGCCCGCCACGGTGTGCCACTGCGGCCGGTTCTGCACCTGGATCAGGCCGTGGTTGTGGCAAAAGCGCACCATGGTGGCTACGGGAAAGCGCAGCATCTGATCGGTCGGGCAGCTCCAGATACAGCCCAGCATGGGCAGGAAATACCAGTGGCGAAACGCCGCGCCAAAGCCGTGCTGGTCCAAAAACTCACCCAGCGGCTGGGCCAGCGCCTGCTCCTGGCCACTGTCGGCCAGCGCGGTGCACAGGCGATTGAAGCGCAGCAGCTCCGACAGCATCCCCAAAAAGCGCGGGCGCAGCAGGTTGCGCCGCTGGGCAAACACGCTGGCCAGGCTGGAGCCGCTCCACTCCAGCGCCCCGGCGCCCAACGCGCCCGCGCCCGGCACCTGGACGGAAAACGACATGTCCGACGCGGCCGTGGGCACCTGCAACTCGTCCAGCAGCGCGATCAAGCCGGGGTAGGTGCGCTCGTTGAACACCAGAAAGCCGGTGTCCACCCCGTGCGTCACGGTTTGGCCATGCGCATCGGGCAAGGACACATCCACGGTGTGGGTGTGGCCGCCGAAGTAGCGACCCGCCTCGAACAGCGTGACCCGCGCCTGCCCGCGCAGCCGGTGTGCGGCCGCCAGGCCCGAAATGCCCGATCCAATGACTGCGACTTTCATGGACTTTTCCGATCCGTGATGCTTTGCAGCACGGTTGCGCTGCTCCTGTGGCGTAATGTACTAGACAAAAACATTTTTGTCCTAGACAATTAAACGAACCAGCCCCAATCGCCATGAATTCACTGACCCCTCCGACCGTCACTACACCGCCCGCGCCCGGCAATGCCGGGCTGCCGATTGCCGCTGTCGAACGCGAAACCGGCCTGGGCAAGGACACGCTGCGCGTGTGGGAGCGGCGCTATCGGTTTCCCACGCCGTCGCGTGATTCCTCGGGCGACAGGCTGTACAGCCTGGAGCAGGTGCAGCAGCTCAAGCTGATTAGCCGGCTGCTCGATTCCGGCTTGCGCCCTGGCAAGGTGGTCGGCCTGGGTCAGGCTGCTTTGCAAGACCTGTTGACGCAGCACGCCCCGGTATCGGCTGTCATTTTGTCCAAGACAATCATGGACAATGCAGGCGCTGATCCCCTGATTGAGGCGCTGCTTCACGCCATTGGCACGCACGACCCGCGCGCCCTGCGGCACGGCCTCAGCCATGCCCAGTTGCGCATGGGGCTGGCCCCCTTCGTGACCGATCTGGTGGCGCCGCTGACGACGGCGGTGGGCGAAGCCTGGGCGCAGGGGCGTTTTGAAGTCTTTGAAGAACATCTGTACACCGAGGTCATCACCGGCGTGTTGCGCCATGCCATCGCCTCGCTGACCCCGCAGCCCGTGCCACAAGGCCCCAAGGTGCTGCTCACCACCGTGCCGCAAGAGCAGCACAGCCTGGGACTGCTGATGGTCGAGGCGCTGTTGGCGCTGGAGGGCTGCACCTGTGTGTCGCTGGGCACGCAGACCCCGTTGACCGACATCGCCCAGGCGGCGCTGGCGCATCGCGCCGATGTGGTAGCGCTGAGCTTCAGCAACCTGCACAAGGCGGCCGTGGTGCAGACCAGCCTGCGCGAGCTGCGCGCCCAACTGCCGGCCACCACCGCACTGTGGGTGGGCGGCGCGTGTACCGCCCTACACCAATGGCCGCTGCCTGGCATCAGCGCCGTACAGCATCTGTCGGGCTTGCAGCCCTTGGTGGCGCAGTGGCGCCACGCCCATTGACCGAAGGAAGGATTGGCCATGCAGTTCATTGCACGCACGTTAGCCAGCGCACGCACCCCCCTGTCGCGCCGCCACCGCCTCGGGCTGCTGGCCCTGCTGGTGGTCGGCACTGGCCTGCTGCTGGCCGGCTGCGCCAGCACGCGCCCGCCGCCCGGCGTCACGGCCGTCACCCCTTTTGACGTACAGCGCTACGCGGGCCGCTGGTACGAACTGGCGCGGCTCGATCACGCGTTCGAGCGCGGTATGACCGATGTCACTGCCACCTACACCGCGCAGGCTGACGGCAGCGTGCGCGTGGTCAACCGCGGCTATGCGCCCGCCACCGGCCAGTGGCGCGAGGCCGTGGGCAAGGCCTTGTTCACCGGCGCGCCCACCACGGGCTCGCTCAAGGTATCCTTCTTCGGGCCGTTCTACGGCGGCTACCACGTCGCCGCGCTGGACCCGGACTACCGCTGGGCGTTGGTGCTGGGGCCGGACACCAACTACTGCTGGATTCTGGCGCGCGACAAGCAGCTGCCCGCCGCGCAGCGCGACGCCATCGTGGCGCGGGCGCAGGCGCTGGGCGTCGATACCTCGTCGCTGATCTGGGTACCGCACGAGCGCCAGGATCCCGCACACTGAGCGTAAGCAGGCCATGGCTTACACCGTCGTCTGGTTCAAGCGCGACTTGCGGGTACACGACCATGCCCCGCTGGCACATGCCGCCGCGCACGGCCCGGTGCTGTGCCTGTACGTGCTGGAGCCCAGCCTGTGGGCGCAGCCAGACAGTGCGCTGCAGCACTACCAGTTTCTGCGCGAGAGCCTGCGCGACCTGGCGCAGCAATTGCGCAGTTGCGGCGCGCGGCTGCAACTGGCCGTGGGCGAAGCGCCCGAGGTGCTGGCCCGGCTGTACGCGCTGCAGCCCTTTGCGCGCCTGGTATCGCACGAGGAAACCGGCAATGGCGCCACCTACGCCCGTGACCTGGCCGTGGCCCGCTGGTGCCGCCGGCAGGGCGTGGCCTGGCAGGAATGGCCGCAGCACGGGGTGGTGCGGCGCCTTCCCTCGCGTGAGCAGTGGCACGGCCTGTGGCAGGCGCATATGCAGGCACCCTGCCTGCCGCCGCCGCTGCCGGCGAGCCTGCGATCCGTTTGCTTACCGTGGCGCGACACGTGGCCCGCACCGGAGACCATGGGGCTGTCTGATGCCCACGACCCGCCCCAGCGCCAGCGCGGTGGGCGCGCGCCGGGCCAGCAGGTGCTGCATGACTTTCTGCACGCACGCGCAGCCTTTTACCGCGGCGGCATCTCGTCGCCGCTGACGGCGCCCACGGCTTGCTCGCGCCTGTCGCCCTATCTGGCGCTGGGCTGCCTGGGCATGCGCGAAGCGGTGCAGGCCACGCAGCAACGGCAAGTGCAGCTCAAGTTGCAGGACGCACAGCAGGCGGCGCATGTACGCCAAGGCTTGGCGGCCTTCATGAGCCGGATGCACTGGCACTGCCACTTCATCCAGAAGCTCGAATCAGAGCCTGAGCTGGAGTGGCGCAACCTGCACCGTGGCTACGACGGCCTGCGTGAAGACGACTGGAACCCCGCCCACTTCGACGCCCTGCAGGCGGGCCGCACTGGCTGGCCCATGGTGGACGCCTGCGTGGCCATGCTGCGCGAGACCGGCTGGGTCAACTTTCGCATGCGCGCCATGCTGGTGTCGGTGGCTGCCTACCCGCTGTGGCTGCATTGGCGCGCCGTGGGGCTGTGGCTGGCGCGGCAATTTCTGGACTACGAGCCCGGCATTCACTGGAGCCAGATGCAGATGCAGGCCGGCACCACCGGCATCAACACCACGCGCGTCTACAACCCCATCAAGCAGGCGCAGGATCACGACCCCCATGGTGTGTTCGTGCGCCGCTGGCTGCCCGCGCTGCGGCGCGTGCCCGATGCCTGGCTGTTCGAGCCCTGGCGCATGCCGCCCGAGGTGCAAGCGCGCTGTGGCGTGCGCGTGGGGCAGGACATTGCGACGCCATTGGTCGATCTGGCCAGCGCCACCAAAGCCGCCAAGGCGCGCGTACACGCCCTGCGCAACCAGGAACCGATACGGGCGGCCAAGGCGGCGATCGTGGAAAAGCATGGCTCGCGCCTGCTGCGCCGCACCGCAGGCCGCCGCCAGCTGCCGTTCACCTCCCCCCAGCAAAGCCTGGATTTTTGAGCCATGCACCGCAAGCCGCATCTGCCGCAAAAGCACTGCCTGTGCTGCGGGCGCCTCTTTGCATGGCGCAAAAAATGGGCCAAGGTGTGGGACGAGGTGAAGTTCTGCTCCGAGCGCTGTCGCCGCCAGCGCAAGGCCCCGCATCCGCCATCGGGGTTGCAGGAATGACGGCCGCCCACACCCTGCGCTTGGTGCTGGGCGACCAACTGCACCCAGGCCACAGCTGGTTTTCCCAGGTGGACGAGCAAGTGGTGTATGTGCTGATGGAGGTGCGCCAGGAGACCGACTACGTACTGCACCACGCGCAGAAAATCCTCGCCATCTTCGCCGCCATGCGCGACTTTGCGCGCTACTTGCGCGCGGGCGGCCACCGCGTCCGCTACGTCGCATTGGACGACCCCGGCAACCGCCAGTCCATCCCCGGCAACCTGGCAGCACTGGCCGCGCACTACGCCGCCCAGCGCATCGAGTGGCAGCAGCCCGACGAATGGCGGCTGGACGCCCAACTGCAGGCCTGGGGCGCCGCCCAGCCGCAGGATTGGGCGGTGATGGACAGCGAGCATTTTTTGACCCAACGCGGCGAGCTTGCCGCACTGATGGGCCAGCGCAAGCAGTGGCTGATGGAACATTTCTACCGCCACATGCGCCGCCGCTACAAGCTGTTGTTGGACGCCGACGGCGCCCCCGAAGGCGGGCAATGGAATTTTGACCACGACAACCGCAAACGCTGGCCCGGCACCCCGCCCGTGCCCGCCGACTGGCGCCCCCAGCATGACCACAGCGACTTGTGGCGCATGGTGCAGCGCGCCGGGGTGCAAAGCTTTGGCGACCCGCAAGCCGCCGCCCTGCGCTGGCCGCTGAACCGCACAGAAGCGCTGGCCTGCCTGGATGCCTTCATCACCACAGCGCTGCCGCATTTTGGCGACTATGAGGATGCACTGGCCGCCCAGGCGCCGCGCCTGTTCCATTCGCTGCTGTCGTTTGCGCTCAATGTGAAGATGCTGCACCCGCTGGAAGTGGTGCAGCGCGCCAAAGCCGCCTGGCGCGGGGGCCAGGCGCCGCTGGCTGCCGTAGAAGGATTTGTGCGCCAGATCGTGGGCTGGCGCGAATACGTGCGCGGCATCTACTGGGCCAACATGCCCGGCTACGAGACGCGCAACGCCCTCGGTCATCACGCCCCGCTGCCGCGCTGGTTCTGGAACGGCGAGACGCACATGCGCTGCCTGCACCTTGCCATCACGCAGTCGCTGCAAACGGCGCACGCGCACCACATCCAGCGGCTGATGGTGATCGGCAACTTCGCGCTGCTTGCCGGGCTGGAGCCGCAGGCGCTGCACCGCTGGTACCTGGGTATCTACATCGACGCCTTCGAGTGGGTGGAGCTGCCCAACACCCTGGGCATGAGCCAGCGCGCCGACGGCGGCGTGATTGCCACCAAGCCCTATGTGAGCAGCGCCGCCTATCTGCAGCGCATGGGCGACTACTGCCAGGGCTGCGCCTACGACCCAAAGCAAAAAACCGGCGCGCGCGCCTGCCCCTTCAACGCCCTGTACTGGGACTTTTTTGAGCGTCACGCCCCGACGTTGCAAGGCAACCGGCGCCTGGCGCTGGTGTACCGCCAGCTGCAAAAAATGTCCGACGCGCAGCGCGCGGCGCTGCGAACGCAAGCCGGGCATCTGCGCGAACGGCTGGACACGCTCTGACTACAGCACCCGAAAGGACTCTCCATGCAATCCCTACCTGCTGGTTACCGCGCGCTGGTGCTTGGCGCCTCAGGCGCTATCGGTGGTGCACTGGCCGCCCAATTGCGAGACGACCCATACTGCGCAAAGATGCTCACGTTGGGGCGCTCCACCACGCCAGCTGTGGACTTCGACGCCCCGCCCAGCATTGCCGAGGCGGCGCACTCATTGTTTACACAAGGCCCATGGAACCTGGTGCTGGTGGCCACAGGCATGCTGCAAGGTCCCACGGGCAAGCCCGAAAAGCGTCTGACAGACCTGAGTGCCGAGCACATGGCGGCTAGCTTTGCCGTCAACACCATTGGGCCAGCCTTGGCACTGGCGCATTTCGCCCCGCAGTTGGCACACGGCGAGCGCAGCGTGTTCGCGGTGCTTTCAGCCAAAGTCGGCAGCATTAGCGACAACCGCCTGGGTGGTTGGTACAGCTACCGCGCCTCCAAGGCGGCGCTGAACATGGTGGTAAAGACGGCGGCCATCGAACTGGCCCGCACCCACCCGCAGGCGGTGGTCGCAGCGCTGCACCCGGGCACCGTGGACTCGGCGCTCTCGGCACCGTTTCGCGGCGCGCAGATCTGGCGGCCTGCCCGCGACGCTGCGCGCGACCTCTTGGCGGTGATCGATGGCTTGCAGCCCGAGGACAGCGGAGGCTTCTGGGCCTATGACGGCCAGCGCCTGCCTTGGTAACCCGCACAACAATTGGAAGGAAACGCACCATGCGCATTCTGCTCACCGGCGGCACCGGCCTGATCGGCCGGGCCTTGTGCCAGCACTGGCAGCGACAGGGCCACGACCTTTTCGTCTGGAGCCGTGACCCGGCTCAAGTACCGCGCCTGTGCAGCGGCGCACAGGGCATCGCGCAACTGCAAGCGCTTGACGGTAGCGCGCCGCTGGACGCCGTGGTCAATCTCGCAGGCGCGCCGATTGCCGACCGCCCCTGGACCGCTGCGCGGCGCGACCTGCTGTGGCGCAGCCGTGTGGATCTGACGCGCACCCTGGTCGACTGGATGGGCCGGCAAGCCGCGCCCCGCGCGTGCTGCTGTCAGGCTCGGCCGTCGGCTGGTATGGCGACCGCGGCGAGCAATGGCTGGCCGAAGACAGCGCGCCGGGCAACGCCGACTTCGGCAGCCGCCTGTGCGTGGCCTGGGAGCAAGAGGCCGAGCGCGCGCGCCAGTGGGGCGTGCGCGTGGCGCTGCTGCGCACCGCGCCCGTGCTGGCCCCGCAGGGGGGCATGCTGGCGCGGCTGCTGCCGCCTTTCAGGTTGGGCCTGGGCGGGCGCCTGGGCAGCGGCCAGCAGTGGATGCCCTGGATCCATCTGGACGACCAGGTGGCGCTCATCGACCACTTGCTGCTGCACGACGCCTGCAGCGGCCCCTTCAACGCCTGTGCCCCCGAGGCGGTGCGCAACACCGATTTCACCCTGACGGCGGCGCGCACGTTGCATCGCCCAGCGATGCTGCCCGTGCCCGCTTGGGCGCTGCGCCTGGCCCTGGGCGAGATGTCGGTGCTGCTGCTTGGCGGCCAGCGCCTGGTGCCGCGTCGCACGCAGCAGACAGGGTTTGCCTGGCGCTATCCCGGATTGGCCGGGGCGTTGAAGCAATTGCTGGGCAGCTGTTAGTGCCGCATTGGCACGGCAACTCTTCAGCTCTTCGAGAAAATTTCGCGATGACCACAGAAAAATCTACCGCCGTACTTTTATGCAATCTGGGCACCCCTGACGCCCCGACGCCAGCGGCTCTGCGCCGCTATCTGTCCCAATTTTTGTCGGATCCACGGGTGGTGGAGATTCCTCGCCTCTTCTGGTTGCCGCTGCTCCACGGCGTCATCTTGCGTGTTCGGCCAAGCCGGTCGGCGGCGAAATATGCATCAATGTGGAGCGATGCCGGTTCACCTCTGGCGGTGTGGACCCAACGCCAGGCCGATTTGCTGGGCCAGCGCTTGCGTGAATCCGGCCTACCAGCGCCGGTACTGCCCGCCATGCGCTACGGCCAACCGGCGGTTGGCGCTCAGTTGCAGGGGCTGCTGGACGCGGAGGTGCAACGGGTGTTGGTGCTGCCGCTGTACCCGCAGTATTCGGCTGCCACCACGGCCAGCCTGTTCGACGGTGTCGCGGACTGGGTACGGCGCTCGCGCCGGTACCCGGAACTGCGCTTTGTCAACGATTACCACGATCACCCCGACTACATTGCGGCTCTGGCCGGTAGCGTGCGCGCGCACTGGGAGGGCAAAGGGCAACGCGCACAGCATTTGGTGATGAGTTTCCATGGCATTCCCGAGCGCAACGTGCGGCTGGGCGACCCTTATGCCGACCAGTGTCGCAACACGGCTCGTCTTTTGGCGCAGGCGCTACAACTGCAGTCCGAGCAACACACGGTGACTTTTCAATCTCGCTTTGGTCCCGCCCAATGGCTGCAGCCGTACACCGAGCCGACGCTGCAAGCGCTCGCGAAGGCCGGAACCCGTAGCGTGGAAGTGATGTGCCCGGGTTTTGTCAGCGACTGCCTGGAGACACTCGAAGAAATCAACATGGAAGTGCGGCACGCATTTTTGCAGGCTGGCGGGCAGGCGTTTCACTACATCCCTTGTCTAAATGACAGTCCGGCGTGGATCGCAGCCTTGGGGCGCATCGCAGAGCAGCATCTTGCGGGCTGGAAGACCGTACCCACTCGAAGCATTTGATGCCACTAAATTCCAAGTTGTCGCTCAACCTGCCAAGAAATACCGCTGCCTCGCACCGTCGCGGCGAGTCGCTGCCCCAATCTCTGCTCAATCACCGGTTTCCACGGCACCAGGCTGAACCCCATGCCGTCATCGAGCATCGCGTAGCGTCCGCTGGCGAGCATGACGGAGCGCCGGTAGGTGCCAGCCACACGCTGGCCGTCGGCTACGGGCCGATGCTCCAGGCCGGTTTCGGTCGCAATGTCCTTGGCGGCCTGCGCCAGTTCCCGATTGCGCAGGGTGCCCAGCAGGTTGCGCGCCAGGATCAAGCGCTGCCCGCGCCGCTCGGCTAGACCCTGTTCGGCCAGGAAGTCGGCGCGCTGCTTCAGCGCCTGCTTGGCCTCGCTGCCAAAACCCAGGTCGCCCAGCCCCTTGCCGCCGCTGATCAATTGTTGGTCGAGCCAAGTGGCACCGATAACGCGGGCCTGCCGCTCAATAGGCAGGTGCGATTTCATTTCCACGGCCACGCCGCCCAGGCGCTGCGCGTCGTACTGGCGGCCACGTTCGGGCAGATCGTCCGGTACCTTCCATAGACCCTCGACCACACGTTCCACGATGCCGGCCCGGCGCAGGGCTTCCAGGCGCCGGACGTGGGCCGCGACGACTTCCTGCGGGTCGCGGCCCGGGACAGCCTGACCCTGCGCGATGGCAAGGTGATGGTCAGTGCGGTACAAGCCACCGCTCGCCAGCGCGGCGATGTTGCGGTCAGCCGCGCGCACGTCGGCCGAACCCTTCACCTCCACCACGGCGCCGGCCGGATAGTTCGCCAGCTCGTCGCGGGCATTGAGCGCGACGTAGTGGGCCTTGCCGTCCACGCCGTCGATGACCAGATAGCCCCGGTCGCGCAGCTCGTCGGTCAGCCCCTTCGCGGCGACACGCCCGATGACCGTGCGGCCATCGTCGCCAGGCTGGAACACGGACAACGCGCGCGGCTCGCCGCGCATGGCCCGCTGCATGGTGCGAATGATGTCGCCACGCTCGCCCAGGGCGCGCAGGGTCTTTTCCGCGTCG
>JAFECU010000308.1 GCA_018242005.1 Pseudomonadota bacterium
GCGCCCGGCCTGTGGCCGTGTCCGCGTTCGCCGGCGCGCTGGCTGCTCGCGCAGCAGCGCCACCGGGCCGCAGTTGCCGGGAGCGGATGCGGGAGGCAAAGGCGGAAGGCAAGACAAAAGGGTGCGGCACCTGTCGGCCCGCAAAGCCAGTCTGCACGTGGGGGTGGCGCAGCACGCAGCGGCTTCGCCGCCGTGCCGCGTGGGGCGCGAGGCTCGCGCCAATGCAGGCTTGTCCGCGTGCTTCGCACGACCGGACACGCCAGAGCTTGCAGAGAGCGCAGCCATGACCGACCGCCGCGACGATGATTTCCGCATCCGCCCCGGCGTCCCAAAGAACCGCGGCCAGGGCTTCGTCTCCAAGGTGCTCAAGCAGGCGGGCAAGGCCGGCAGCGGCACGTCCGCTGTGCGCCGTCCTGCCACTGCCAGCGGCACCGGGAGGGGCACCGGCCAGCGGCCCGGCTCGCGCCTGGGGCGCGGCCACACAGCGGCGCGCTTCGCCGGCGCCAAGCTGACACCCATGTCGCGGCGCGTGACTACCAAGACGCTGCTGGTCAACCAGCGTCAGGCCAGCCCGCAGTCGCTCGCCAAGCACCTACGCTACATCGAGCGCGACGGCGCGGGCCGTGATGGTGAGCCGGGCCGGGCCTATGGGCCGCAGACCGATGCCGCCGATCTGGATGCCTTCAAGGAACGCTGCGCCGACGACCGGCACCATTTCCGCTTCATCGTCTCGCCCGAGGATGGGGCCGAGTTGGAAGATCTGCGTACCTACACGCGACACCTGATGAATCGAATGGAAGCCGACCTGGGCACGCGGCTGGAATGGGTGGCGGTCGATCACTGGAACACCGACAACCCGCACACCCACCTGATCGTGCGCGGACGCGACGATACCGGCAAAGACCTCATCATCGCGGGCGATTACATCGCCGATGGCTTCCGGCATCGTGCGTCTGAGCTGGCGACCGAGTGGCTGGGGCCGCGCACCGAGCTGGAGATCCAGCAGACCTTGCAGTGTGAGGTGGAGCAGGAACGGTGGACGAGCCTGGATCGCACGCTGAAGCGCGAGCTTGGCGACGGCGGTCAAGTGCAGATTGAACGCTTCAACGAGCCGCGGCTGCAACGCCAGCGCCTATTGCTGATCGGCCGCCTGCAGCGTTTGCAACGTCTGGGCCTGGCCGATGAAGTGCAGCCCGGCACCTGGGCAGTCCATTCGGATGCGGAGAAGACCTTGCGCGCCCTGGGCGAGCGCGGCGACATCATCCGCACCATGCAGCGAGCCATGAATGGCGAGCCTCGCGAGCTGGCGGTGTTCGAGCCGGGCCAAGGTGCCGATGGAAGTGGCCGAACCATCCTCGGCCGCGTGGCCGCGAAGGGGCTGGCCGACGAACTGCGCGACCGAGGCTATCTGGTCATCGACGGAGTGGACGGCAAGGCCCACTACGTCGCGCTCAACGCCCGCGACGAACTGGTGAACTATCCGGCCGGCGCCGTGGTGGAAGTGAAGGGTTCGGCCGACGTGCGGGCGGCAGACAAGAACATCGCCGCGCTGGCGAGCGATGGCCTGTACCGCACCGACCATCACCTAGCAATTGCGCAGGGTCAAGCCGTGCCCGGCCGCGATCCGCAGGAAGTCGTCGCCGCCCACGTCCGCCGGCTCGAAGCCCTGCGCCGGGCCGGCATCGTGGAGCGCGTGGCCGAGGGGCTATGGAAGGTGCCGGACGATCTGCCCGAGCGTGGCCGCCAGTATGACGCGCAGCGCCTGGGCGGCGTGGCTGTGGAACTGAAATCGCACCTGCCCATCGAGCGGCAGGCCCGCGTGATGGGGGCCACTTGGCTCGACCAACAACTGATCGGCGGCGGCTCGGGCCTGGGCGACCTGGGCTTTGGCAGCGAGGCCAAACAGGCGATGCAGCAGCGCGCCGACTTCTTGGCTGAACAGGGGCTTGCAGAGCGTCGCGGGCAGCGCGTGATCCTGGCGCGCAACCTGCTGGGCACGCTGCGCTACCGGGAACTGGCGCAGGCCGCCAAAGCCATTGCCGCCGAAACTGGCCTGGAACATCGGCCCGTAGCCGATGGGCAGCGCGTGGCTGGCATCTACCGGCGCAGCGTGATGCTCGCCAGTGGGCGCTACGCAATGCTTGACGATGGCATGGGATTCAGTCTGGTTCCGTGGAAACCGGTGATCGAGCAGCAGTTGGGAAAGCAGATCGCCGCGACGGTGCGCGGCGGTGGGGTGTCTTGGGAAATTGGACGGCAGCCTGGGCTGTCCTGAGGTTAGCGAGGCCAGCATAAACGATCCAACAGAATGGATTCAAAGTAATCTGCTGCAACCTCATCTGGAATAGCAGGTGGCGCTGAAATCTGCACACGGCGATGAGTGAAAGTTCTGTCCCATGATCGAGCCCGCGGAGCGGGCTTGAGAGAGAACAGACCATGAACAGAAGACCGCGCCGGAGCCAATGGCCGACATTCAAGCCTCGATGCGGTAATTGCGCATGAGGCCCAGATCCTCATGCTCCAGCATGTGGCAGTGATAAAGGTAGAGCCCCGAATAGTCGGCGAAACGCATCAAGAGCTTCACGCGATCACCCGGCATCACCAGCACAGTGTCTTTCCAGCCTTGATCGACATAGCCATCGCGTACGCCGCTGCTGCCCGCGCCGTGGCGCCGCTCCAGCACCTGAAATTGCTGATCGTGCACGTGGATTGGATGCGCCATCGTCATCATGCCGCCGTCGTTGGCGAACTCCCAAACCTCCGTGGTTCCCAGCTTCACAACTTCAGTGGGCGCCACAGCCGTCATCTGGAAGCTGCGGCCGTTGAAGCCCCATTGCATCTGCGCCATCGTGATGCGGAACGTTCTTGGCTTCGCACGGTTGACTGCATCCTGCAGGCGCGGCCAGGAGATCGCAGACAGCCGATCGGGCAGTTGGAGCGACCCGTTTACCTTGCGCGCAACCTTGACCGTGAATATCGGAAACCGTGCACCAGCGGCCAGCGACGAGCCGCCCATCGCGTCCCCCATGGAGCCGCCACCCATCATGTCCATCATGCGCCCCATGGCGCCTTCAAACGCAAGACTTATCATCGTGAGCTGCGTGCCCAGATCGTCCTTGCTGAAGTCGGCCCACAGTTCAACGCGCTCGGCGGGGGCCAGCATCACGTAGTCCTTGTGCACCGGCCGCTCCAGCAGCCCGCCATCGGTGCCGATCACGGTGAGCGGCCGGCCGTCCTGCCACGCCAGCTTGTAGATGCGCGAGTTGGAGCCGTTCAGGATACGCAGCCGATAGGGGTGCGTGGCGACCTCGATCAATGACTCCGGGCGGCCGTTGACCAGGACGGTGTCGCCAAGGAACCCCATCATGCGCGTCATCATGTCGCCCATGCCGCCCGACATCATGGCCCCGCGGCTCATCATGCCGCCCATCATTCCCCCACCGCCCATCGTGTTGCCCGGTGCAGACGGCGCGCCGGATGCGTCGCCGCGCGCAGTCGGCCCGGTGCCGCTGAGGTAGCGGAGTTGGTTGCCGTCGTCGAAGCTGCGATCCTGAATGACGATCGGCAGATCGTATTGGCCGCGTGGCAGCGGCAGCGCCTGCTCCTCCTCATCGCTCACCAGGAGCAGGCCGGCAAGGCCGAAATACACCTGCTCGCCCGTATGGCCGTGGGGGTGGGGGTGATACCAGTAGGTGCCGGCGCGGTTGCGCACTTCGAACTCGTAGCGATAGCGCTCGCCCCGCCCGATCGCAAAGCGCGGATGCCCGTCCATGGTGTCGGGGACGTGCAGGCCGTGCCAGTGCACGGTGCTCGGCTGGTCCAGCCGGTTGATGAAATCGATGCGGACTTTTTGGCCGCGCCGCAGGCGCAGGATCGGGCCCAGGTAGCTGTCGGGTAGCGCCTGCACGCTTACTGGATCCCCTTTCAGCACGCGCGACTGGTACGACCACACGGATGTTGCTCGCCCCGGTCGCAGCGAAACACTGCGCGGTAGGGCGATCAACTCCAGAGCAACGTCCGGTTCAAAGGTATCGCTTGCGCTTTGCATTGCGGGCGCGGCTTCGACTTGCGGCAAACCAGCCAGCAGTGCCGCAGTGCCCATGCCGACGCCGTTCATGAAGTCGCGGCGGGTGAGGGATTCGTGGTTCGTCATGTGACGGTCTCCAGAGTTCAATGGTGATTTCTCGCGGGTGCATGCACACAATCTGGGCGCGCCCCAAGAATCGACCATCATCCTGTTCCAACCGAGACGGTTCGCTGCGGTCTGTGCCTGATTCGTTTGGAGCCGCCGCCAGCCGCGACGCCAGCTGGCCAGTCGATTCGACCATCATATGCCCGGGCTGCTGTGATCCACCAGCACCAGCAGCGTGCCGTTGGGGGCGCGCCGGCAGCTATCGGCGGAGCCGTCCACGCCAGGCGAACCAACGGGTATGCGGGGCATGGCGAGGCTCTTGCTTTACGGTTTCTGGCGCAGGTGGCGCTTGAGGTCGCTTGCCGGGCATGGTCACAAGCAGCACTGTTTCAAGAGACATCGGATATCGCCCTCGCATGTCCCTTGAATGGCCGCCCAATGATGCCGACGTAGCAGCAGGAGAATCAACCTGCGGAGTAAAGGCGCAGACGCGCGTCGCGTTCGGCAGGCGACTCGCTGCGCAGTTCGTTGGTCACTTGCTCACGCGTCTTGCCAGGACCTGCATCGGGCGTGCGGATCGGGTAGTTGCTCTCGCCGTAGGAAAGACGGCCTTGCTGCATAGCAGCCTTGGTCTCCGCGATGACCTGCTCTCGCGTTTTCTCGCTCTTGAAGTGTTCTGGATGAACGATGAC
>JAFECU010000309.1 GCA_018242005.1 Pseudomonadota bacterium
CCTGGCCGCCGCGCTGCCGCTCCTGGACTGGGTGGGGCTGGACGTGAAAGGCCCCTGGGCGCGCATCGCCACCATCACCGGCGTGCCCGGCAGCGGCGAGCGGGTGCGTGCATCGCTGGCGCTGCTGCTCAAAAGCGGCGTGGCGCACGAGGTCCGCAGCACCTGGCACCCGGGCCTGTACCCCTTGGCAGAACTGCAGGCCCTGGGCCAGGCGCTGGCCGCGCTGGGCCTGCGTGACTGGGTGCTGCAGCCCTGCGACGACCCGCGCGCGCCGGGCAGCAGCGCCGCCGCGCGCCAGGCGCTGGCGGGTGTCGCCCCCGGCCGGGCGGGGTGGCCGGCCTTCAGCGTGCGCGGCTGAGGGCTGCGCCCACGGGACGTGGCCGCCCTGGGAGAGCGCCACGCGGGCGAGGATGTGACGTTGCCCGATGCGGCCCATGGGTGTCAATTGTTTGCATTTTCTGGATGGTAAAACCGCCGATTCGCTATTTATTTGCGCTTTGTTGGCCAATAGAGTGTTCGGCTTTCATGGGCTCAAGTAGCGGTAGCCATTGATTCGCCCTCCCATGGCACGCGATGTACGCGCAGTCCGTCATCATCAGGAATCGCAACTTGAGCCTTTTCATCCATCTGCATGAAGGAGTCCCCATGTCCCGGCACAGCATCCAGGGCCAGGTCGTCTTGATTGCCGGCGGCGCCAAGGCCGTGGCGCTGCAGGGCAAGCGGGCCACGGCCAGCGCCATGAAAAACCAGAGCGCCGCCGCGCTCTCGCCCTTCAGCAAGACGGGGCTGGCCGACATCGAGGACGTGATACCGTTCATCCGCCACCGAGCCAGCGATGGCCGGTGGGTCACGGGTCAGACCATTCTGATCAACAGTGGTCACACCACCGAGTAGGCGCTGCAAGGAGCTTTCATGCATGTTTTTCTGGTCATTGTTGCGGGCCTGATGCTGCTGGGCGTGTTCACGCTTCTGGGCTGGCTCTGGGGTGCGAGCAGCATGGCGGTGGCGCTGGCGGCCAAGGCCTTCGTGCCCGCCTGGCTGCTCATTGCCGCGGCGAATATGTGGGTGGGCGTGACGCACGCGGGCTACAGCGTGCGAGAGGAGTTGCCCATCCTGCTCATCGTGTTTGCCCTGCCCGCCGCCCTGGCCGCCGGCGTGCTGTGGTGGCTGGCGCGGGGAAGCTGAATGCACAACGCTGCGCTGCGTCAGCGCGACGGCGCACAGGCCCGCGTGACGTCGGAAGAACTGCTGTTCGACCTGGTCTACGCCTTTGCCGCCACGCAGATCAGCCATTGGCTGCTCGATCACCTCACGCTGCTGGGGCTGGCGCAGACCCTGGTGCTGTGGTTTGCCGTATGGCTGGGCTGGCAGTACACCTGCTGGACAACCAACTGGTTCGACCCGCAGGCACCGCGCATCCGCGGCCTGCTGCTGGCCATCATGCTGCTGGCACTGGGCGTGGCCAGCGCCATTCCCGGCGCCTTTGCCGAACGGGGCCTGGTGTTTGCACTGTGCTACGCGGGTCTGCAGGTGGGGCGCACGGTGTTCCTGGTCTGGGAACTGGGACCGGGGCACGCGCTCAGCGCCAACCACCGGCGCATTCTCGGCTGGCTCTTGATTGCTGCGGTGTTCTGGTTGGCCGGCGGGCTGGCCGACGGGGGTGCGCGCCTGGCCTGGTGGGCGCTGGCCGTGGCCTGCGAGTATTTCTCGCCCATGACGGGCTTTGCGCTGCCCGGCCTGGGGCGTTCGCGCACCAGCGACTGGACGATCGAGGGCGGACATCTGGCCGAGCGCTGTCAGTCCTTCGTGATCGTGGCCCTGGGCGAGGCACTGCTGTCGAGCGCCGGCGTCTTCAGCGCCGCGCCCCACTGGGATGCACCCATCGTGTCGGCCCTGCTGGCCACCTTTGTCGGCACGCTGGCGCTGTGGTGGCTGTACTTCGGCACCTCCAGTCACGCCGCCACCCGGGCCATTACCGCGTCGGGCGACCCGGGCCGCATGGGGGCCTCTTTCCACTACATCCACGCGCTGCTGATCGCCGGCATCATCGGCTGCGCCGTGGGCAACGACCTGGTGCTCGCCCACCCCCATGCCGCCGTCGGCTGGCCGCAAGGCGCCGTGCTGCTGGGTGGCCCGGCGCTCTACCTGCTGGGCAGCGCGGTGTACAAGCACGTGGTCTATGGCTGCATGCCGACCTCGCATGTGGCCGGGGCGCTGGCGCTGCTGGCGCTGGGGCTGGCCGCGCCCTGGGTGGATGTGCTGGTGCTCGGCTGGCTGACCACGGTCTTGCTGCTGGCCGTGGGCGCGTGGGAGCTGTGGCGCGGCGAGGGCCGGCCCGCGGCCGCTTCCCACGCCGACCCGGATTGATGACCCGCCGCCAATAGCCCCCGTCGGCATCCGGTCCTTGTGGGGGATCGGCGCAGGATGGCCGCAGGATGGGCGGTGCTTAGTGGCTAAAACACCGGTTGCGCTGCAACCCTTGGTGCAGCCGCTGCCAGACCGGGCCCATGCCGAAAATCACCGCGGCCGGCGCGAGTGCATTCGCCTCGGGGGCGTGGATTTCAGCAAGAACAGCCGCACTATCGTTGCCATCGACGTGCAGATACCGCAGGCCTTCTATGCCGCCACCACGCGCAGCACCTCGGCGCCATAGGCGTCGAGCTTCTTCGCCCCCATGCCGCTGATGCCCTGCAGGTCCGCCAGCGACTGCGGGGCACGCTCGGCAATGGCCGCCAGCGTGGCATCGTGAAAGATCACGTAGGCCGGCAGGTTGTGCTCGCGCGCGACCTCGGCGCGCCAGGCCTTGAGGTTGATGAAGCGCACCTGCGCGTCCGGCCCCAGCTCGGCCGCGGCGGCGCTGGTCTGCGCGGCGCGGCGCTTCGGCCGTGCGCCGGCCTTGGCCGTGGCCTCGCGCAGGTGCACGCCCTGCTCGCCGCGCAGCACGGCGCGCGAGCCCGGCGTCAGCGTCAGCGTGTCGAAGCTGTGGCCGCCCTCGGTGGCCACGCGGTGCACGCCCACCGCGCCCAGCGCCAGCAGCTGGCGCAGCACACCACGCAGCTGCTGCTCCGAATACTGCGCGCCCAGGCCGAAGGTGGACAGTCGCTCGTGGCCGAACTGGCGCACCTTGTCCGTGTCCTTGCCGCGCAGAATGTCCATGAGGTGACCCACGCCAAAGGTCAGGCCGCTGGCCTCGTGCACGCGGTAGATGGTGGACAGCAGCTTGCGCGCGGCGTCGGTGGCGTCCCAGACCTCGGGCGGCTGCAGGCAGTTGTCGCAGGCGCCGCAGTAGCCGGGGCGGTAGCGGGCGGCGGTGGAATTGGCATGTTTTTGGCCTCCGACGTCCGTGTGGCAATCGCCGTCAGCTATTGTTTCAGAAGCGCCCTCCGCAGGCGCCATGGTCTCGCCAAAGTAGTGCAGCAGGCGCTCGCGGCGGCAGCCCGTGGCCTCGGCCAGGGCCAGCAGGGCGTCGAGCTTGCCGCGCAGCACGGCCTTGAACTCCTCGGCCGCATCGCCCTCGTCGATCATGCGGCGCTGGTTCACCACGTCCTGCAGGCCATAGACCATCCAAGCGTCGGCCGGCAGCCCGTCGCGCCCGGCGCGGCCCGTCTCCTGGTAGTAGCCCTCGATGTTCTTGGGCATGTCGATGTGCGCCACAAAGCGCACGTCGGGCTTGTCTATGCCCATGCCGAACGCGATGGTGGCCACCATGACGATGCCGTCCTCGCGCAGAAAGCGGTCCTGGTGCGCCTGGCGCATGTCGGCAGGGAGCCCCGCGTGGTAAGGCAGGGCGTTGATGCCCGCGTCCTGCAGCGCGGCGGCCATTTCCTCCACGCGCTTTCTGGATTGGCAATAGACCACGCCGGCGTCGCCCAGGTGCTCGCGCGTGATGAAGCGCAGGAGCTGCTCGAGCGGCTGCTTCTTTTCTTCGATGCGGTAGCGGATGTTGGGCCGGTCGAAGCTGCTGACGAACAGGCGCGCGTCCTGCAGCCGCAGGCCAACGAGGATGTCGTGGCGCGTGAGCGCATCGGCCGTGGCGGTGAGCGCGATGCGCGGCACGCCCGGGTAGCGTTCGTGCAGCAGGGTGAGCTGGCGGTACTCGGGCCGGAAGTCGTGGCCCCACTGGCTTACGCAATGCGCCTCGTCGATGGCAAACAGGCTCAGCTGCCCGCGCGCGTGGAGGTCATCGAGCAGGCCTATGAAGCGCTCGGTCACCACGCGCTCGGGCGCGGCGTAGAGCAGCGTGAGCTCGCCGCGCGAGAGGCGCCGCTCGACTTGAAGCGTCTGCGGCCAGTCCAGCGTGAAGTTGAGGAACGCCGCCTCCACCCCGGCCTCATGCAGCGCGCCCACCTGGTCGTGCATGAGCGCGATCAGCGGCGACACCACCACCGTCACGCCCCGCCCGGCGCCCTGCCGCACGATGGCCGGCACCTGGTAGCACAGGCTCTTGCCGCCGCCCGTGGGCATCAGCACCAGCGCGTCGCCGCCCTGGATCACATGCTCGACGATGGCCTGCTGCGGGCCACGGAACTGCTCGTAGCCAAAGACGTCGTGCAGGACGAAATGCGCGGGGGACAAACCGAATAACTCTCTTTTGATAGCTGCCAGCGCTTGCTGGGTAAATGCTGCAGGCCAATTTGACACGGAAACCATGGCGAACGCCACGGGCGCCTATTGTGCGCGCTGCCCACCATTCGCAACACCTATCGACCAGTCTGCGAATTGAATTGGACGCAAATGGCCCAATCGCCAAAGATCGGCAGGCAGCGCAACGACTAGCTCACGCACTGACGCACGCTGATCCGGCAGGCCGGCATCCAGCCGGAGTGAAAATTGCGACAACCCCCTGAGCGGCTGCGCCGCTTCCCCCTTCTCTCACGCTTCGCGTGGGAAGGGGGACGCCACCAGCGCTGCGGGGCGGCCCTCGCATGGGGCGCGCCAGTTTCATCGGCTGCTGACAGTGTGTGACGCAATGAAGAAGGCTCAAGTAGCGATGCCTGTTGATGACACGCGATGCCTGCAAAACCCGCCGTCATCCCCGCGAATGCGGGGATCCACAGCAGTGACGAATCAACTGCTTGGGTGGCACCTGGATCCCCGCTTTCGCGGGGATGACGGGGTCAATAGGTATCGCTACTTGAACCATGAAGAAAGATCCCACATGACCACTCCCCGCTATCTGGTGCGCGCCGCCAATATTTCCAGCTACCAGCCCGCCAACCACCACCACACCTTCAACCAGCGCCTGATCGGCCCCGAGACCGTGGGCGCGCGGCGGATGGAGGTGCTGCTGGGAACGCTGCACAAGGGCGGCGGCGCGCTGCCCCATGCCCACCCCGGCATAGAGCAGGCCTGCTACCTGCTTGAAGGCACGGCCCGCGCGCAGGTGGAGGACGAGGCCTTCGACATGGTGCCGGGCGACATGTGCTTCTTTCCGGCCGACAAGATGCATGTCTTTACCGTCACCAGCGACCAGCCCGTGAAGCTGCTGGTCATCTACAGCCCGCCCTATGGCGAATCCCCCGACAAGGTCATACGCCCATGAACTTCGCCCCCACCCCCGAGCAGGAACAGATACAGGCCGCCATCGAGCGCGTCTGCGCGCCCTTTGATGCCGACTACTGGCTCCAGAAGGACATGGAGGGCGGCTTCCCGCACGACTTCCACCGGGCGCTGGCCGAGTCGGGCTGGCTGGGCATTGCCATGCCCGAGGAATATGGCGGCGCGGGCCTCGGCATCAGCGAGGCGGCGCTGATGATGCACACCATCTCGGCCACGGGCGCGGGCCTGTCGGGCGCATCGGCCGTGCACATGAACATCTTTGGCCTGCACCCCGTCGTAGTGTTCGGCACCGACGCGCAGAAGAAGCGCTGGCTGCCGCCGCTGATCCAGGGCCGGGACAAGGCCTGCTTTGGCGTGACCGAGCCCAACGCGGGCCTGAACACGCTCAAGCTGCAGACCCGCGCCGTGCGCGAGGGGGATCACTACGTGGTGCATGGGCAGAAGGTGTTCATCTCCACGGCCCAGGTGGCCAACAAGATTCTGCTGCTCACGCGCACCAGGCCCGTGGAGGAATGCCGGGGCACCGAGGGCCTGACGCTGTTCTACACGGATCTCGATCGCAGCAAGATCGAGGTTCGAGAAATTGCCAAGCTCGGCCGCCAATGCGTGGACACCAACCAGCTCTTCATCGACGGCCTGCGCATCCCCGTGGAGGACCGCGTGGGCGAGGAAGGCAAGGGCTTTTCCTACATCCTGCACGGCATGAACCCCGAGCGCATCCTGATCGCCGCCGAGGCCGTGGGCCTGGGCCGCGCGGCGCTGGCCCGCGCGGCGGGCTACGCGGCCGAGCGCGAGGTGTTCGGCCGCCCCATCGGCAAGAACCAGGGCATACAGCACCCGCTGGCCGAGGCCTGGATGGATCTGGAGGCCGCGCACCTCATGGTGCACAAGGCCGCCTGGCTCTACGACCAGGGCAGGAACTGCGGCGCCGAGGCCAACGCCGCCAAGTACCTGGCGGCCGAGGCCGGCTACCGCGCCTGCGAGCGCGCCATCTTCACCCACGGGGGCATGGGCTACGCCAAGGAATACCACGTCGAGCGCTACCTGCGCGAGTCCTGGATCCCACGCCTGGCACCGGTGAGCCCGCAGCTCATCCTGTGCTTCATTGCCGAAAAGGTGCTGGGGCTACCTAAGTCGTACTGAGCCTCGTACTGAGCCACGCCCAGCCGCCCCCCGCCCCGTCATCCCCGCGAACGCGGGGATCCAGTCCCGGCGCAGGCGCAGGGCAGCGCGCTGCAGCCGCGCGACGCCTTCCTACAATCGGCCCCATGACTCTGCCCCGCTACACCCGTGCCCAGGCGCTGCCCGCCATCCTCGAACAACGCATCGCCATCCTCGACGGTGCCATGGGCACCATGATCCAGCGCTTCAAGCTGACCGAGGCGCAGTACCGGGGCGAGCGCTTCAAGGACTTCCCGCGCGATGTGAAGGGCAACAACGAGCTGCTGTCGCTCACGCGCCCGGACGTGATCGGCGACATACACGAGGGCTATCTGGCCGCCGGCGCCGACCTGATCGAGACCAACACCTTTGGCGCCACACAAATAGCCCAGGACGACTATGGCATGGGCGAGCTGGCCTACGAGATGAATGTGGAGAGCGCAAAAATCGCGCGCGCGGCCTGCGACAAATTTTCAACGCCTGACAGGCCGCGCTTTGTCGCCGGCGCCCTCGGCCCCACGCCCAAGACGGCCAGCATCAGCCCCGACGTGAACGACCCCGGCGCGCGCAACGTCACCTTCGAGCAGCTGCGCGCCGCCTATCTGGAGCAGACCCTGGGCCTGATCGAAGGCGGGGCCGACGTGCTGCTGGTCGAGACCATCTTCGACACGCTCAACGCCAAGGCCGCGCTGTTCGCCATCGACGAGGCCTTCGAGCAGACCGGCGAGGTGCTGCCCATCATGATCAGCGGCACGGTCACCGACGCCTCGGGCCGCATCCTCTCGGGTCAGACGGTGACGGCCTTCTGGCACAGCGTGCGCCACGCCAAACCGCTGTCCATCGGCCTGAACTGCGCCCTGGGCGCGGCGCTGATGCGCCCCTACATCCAGGAGCTGGCCAAGGCCGCCCCGGACACCTTCATCAGCTGCTACCCCAACGCCGGCCTGCCCAACCCCATGAGCGACACCGGCTTCGACGAGACGCCCGAGGTCACCAGCCGCCTGGTGCACGAGTTTGCCGCCGAAGGGCTGGTGAACATCCTGGGCGGTTGCTGCGGCACCACGCCCGACCATATC
>JAFECU010000030.1 GCA_018242005.1 Pseudomonadota bacterium
AAGCCCGCGCACGAGCGCTTCATCCAGATGCTGGGGCGCTTTGCGCGCTTTGACCTGGGGCGCAGCTTTTTCCAGAACAAGGACGTGTGGCAGCTGGTCAAGGAGAAGCTCCCCGTCTCCATCAGTCTGGGGCTGTGGACCTTCTTCATCAGCTACCTGGTGGCCGTGCCGCTGGGCGTGGCCAAGGCGGTGCGCGCGGGCTCGCGCTTTGACCTGGTCACCACGCTCATCATCCTCGTGGGTTATGCGATTCCGGGCTTCGTGCTGGGCGTGGCGCTGCTGGTGGTGTTTGGCGGGCAGCTGCAGTGGTTTCCGCTGCGCGGGCTGACGTCGGCCAATTGGGAGAGCCTTTCGCTCATGGGCAAGGTGACGGACTACCTCTGGCACATCACCTTGCCCGTCACGGCCATGGTGGCGGGCAGCTTCGCCGTGACGGCCATGCTGACCAAGAACGCCTTTCTGGAAGAGATACGCAAGCAATACGTGCTCACGGCGCGCGCCAAGGGCCTGACCGAGCGCCAGGTGCTCTACACGCATGTGTTTCGCAACGCGCTCATTCCCATCATCACCGGCTTTCCCTCGGCGTTCATCGGCGCGTTCTTTGCGGGCTCGCTGCTGATTGAGACGCTGTTCTCGCTCGATGGCCTCGGGCTCCTGAGTTACGAAAGCGTCATACGGCGCGACTACCCCGTGGTGCTGGGCACGCTGTACCTGTTCACGCTCATCGGCCTGGTGACCAAGCTGATCTCCGATCTGTGCTACGTGTGGGTGGACCCGCGCGTGAAATTCGACTGACCATGGGCATGTCCATTTCCCCAACCGTCGCGCCGTCCCCGTCGCTGTCGCCGCGCCAACGTGCCTGGCGCCGCTTTCGCGCCAACCGCCTGGGCTTCTGGAGCCTGGTGGTGTTCTGCACCCTGGTCGTCATCAGCCTGGGCGCCGAGCTGGTGAGCAACGACCGGCCGCTCGTCGTGCGCTACGAAGGCCAGACCTATTTCCCGATGTTCAAGGACTACCCCGAGACCACCTTCGGCGGCGACTTCCAGACGCCCGCGGACTACCTCGACCCCTATGTGCGCCAGCGCATCACCGAGGGTGGCAACTGGGCGCTCTACACCCTCAACCCCTATGGGCCGCAGACGCTGAACTACTTCGCCAAGGCCCCCAACCCCTCGGGCCCGTCGCGCGACAACTGGCTGGGCACGGACGACCGCGGGCGCGACCTGCTCGCGCAGCTGATCTACGGCTTTCGTGTGAGCGTGCTGTTCGGCATGGCGCTGACCGTGGTGGGCGTGGCCCTTGGTGTGGCGGCGGGCGCCATCCAGGGCTTCTTTGGCGGCAAGACGGACCTGGCCTTCCAGCGCTTCATAGAGATCTGGGGCTCCATGCCCGAGCTCTATCTGCTCATCATCTTCAGCGCCGTGTTCGCGCCCAGCATTGCGCTGCTGCTGGTGCTGCTGAGCCTGTTTGGCTGGATGGGGCTGTCGGACTACGTGCGCGCCGAGTTTCTGCGCAACCGCCAGCTCGACTACGTGAAGGCCGCGCGCGCCCTGGGCGTCAAGAACGGCCAGATCATCTGGCGCCACATCCTGCCCAACAGCATGACGCCCGTGGTCACGTTTCTGCCGTTTCGCATGGGCGCGGCGATCCTGGCGCTGACCTCGCTCGACTTCCTGGGCCTGGGCGTGCCGCCGGGCACCCCCAGCCTGGGCGAGCTGCTGAGCCAGGGCAAGAACAACATCGACGCCTGGTGGATCTCCATCTTCACCTTTGCCGTGCTCGTCACCACGCTGCTGCTGCTCACCTTCATGGGCGACGCGCTGCGCGACGCGCTCGACCCGCGCAAGCAATGAACACCCCCCTGAGTCGCTTCGCGCCTTCCCCCCTCTCTGCGCTTCGCTGGGAGGGGGAACGCCGCCAGCGCGGCGGGGCGGCCCTTGCG
>JAFECU010000310.1 GCA_018242005.1 Pseudomonadota bacterium
CCAGCGAGACCAGTTTTTGCCGGATTTGCAGCCCAATAGCCGAGCTATTGGGCAAAAAGACGGTGAAAAATGGGCCGCTGCGGTCGATTTGCAGCCGACGATTTCCAAGTCCGACAGGCTCCTAGGGCGCAACACCTTGAACGGTGTGGCCCTTAGACCCGGCCAAGCACCGGAATCAGCGCCCCGTGAATGGCGCGCGCGCCATGAGACGCCAGGAAGCCGATCACGTCGGCCAGCGCCGCTGGCGCCACCCAGCGCGTGGGGTCGGCGTCCGGCATGGCGGCGCGATTGGCGGGCGTGTCCAGGGTCGAGGGCAGCACGCAGTTGACGTTGATGTTGCGGTCGCGCAGTTCGGCCGACATGGCCTCGGTCAGGCGCATCAGCGCACTCTTGGATGCGGCATAGGCGCCCATGTCGGCTGCGCCCTTGAGCGCACCCGCGGCGCCCACCGTGATGATGCGGCCCGCGCCCTGACGAATCATCTGCGGCACGACGGCGGCGGCGACATGGATCAGGCTGCGGGCGTTCAGGTCCATCATCAGGTCCCAGGCGCCGGCCGGTGTTTCATGCACCGGCTCGCCCATGTGAAAGCCGCCCGCCAGATGGCACAGCACGTCGGTCCGGCCGGCGCGCGCCAGCGCCGCGGCGACCCTGGTCGCCACCTGGTCGCGATCCAGCAGGTCGACCTCGATCAAGGCCGCAGCGGTCAGGCTGCCATAGAGGCGATTCAGGGCTTGCGCATCCCGGTCGAGCAGCAAGAGCTGCGCGCCCAGGCGCTGGAAATGCGCCACCACGGCGGCGCCCAGTTGCCCTGCGGCGCCGGTGATGATGACGGTCTGGGAAAAATTGCTCATGTTCGGCCTCCTTGCCGCCGGGCGGCGTGAACCGGCTCGGGCGTCGATGGTCGTCCGTAGTGTGCCTCACCGGGCCATCCACAGGAGTCTGTCGGACTTGGAAACCGCCTGCCGCAGATCGGCGGCAATGGTTTCTCTTGGCTCAAGTAGCGCGATCCATTGATTCGCCCTTCCAGGGCACGCGATCGGCGCGCAGCCCGTCATCCGCGCGAAGGCGGGGATCCAGGCGCTACAGACGCCGTTGATTCGTTGTTGCTGTGGATCCCCGCCTGCGCGGGGATGACGGCGGTTGACTCATCATCAGAAATCGCTACTTGAGCCTTTCTTTTCACCGTCTATTTTTCCGTGGCCGGGCGTTGGGCCTGCAAATTCCGAAGAGGCGGGCTTCGCCGGGGGCGGGTTTCGCGTTCGGCGCGGCAGCACCGCGCGGCACCGCCCAAGGGTTATCCCGCTGCAACCGCATGTCATCACGGCGTCATACTGGGGCGCTGCAATGAAATCGTTTTCATCGCGCCATGCCCAAGGAATCCCGGAACATCCACAACGTTGCCGCGCGCGCCGGCGTGTCGGCCGCGACCGTGTCCCGGGTGTTCAATTTCCCCGCCAAGGTGGCGCCCGCCACGCGCGCGCTGGTGGCCCAGGCGGCGCGCGAGCTCGGCTATCAGCCCAACGCCAGCGCCCGCACGCTGCGCACCCAGCGCAGCCGCGTGCTCGGCGTGGTGTTGCCCACGCTGCTCAACCCGGTCTTTGCCGAATGCCTGCAAGGCATCGCGCTGGCGGCGGCCCAGAGCGGCTACGCCATCGTGCCGGTGATGACGAGCTACGAGGACTCTCTGGAGCGGCAGGCGGTCGCGCAGCTACTGGCGACCAACGTGGACGGCATGATCCTGGCCGTGTCCAATCCCGCCGACTCACAGGCCCTGCAGCGCCTGCGCGGCGCGGGGCTGCCCTATGTACTGGCCTACAACGCCCACGCTGAGCACCCCTGCATTTCGGTCGATGGCGAAGCCGCGGCGGCCGAGGTCGTGGCGCGGCTCGTGGCCCTGGGCCACAGTCGCATCACGATGGTCAGCGGCACGCTGGCGGCCTCCGACCGGGCGCAGCAGCGCTATCGCGGCTACCTGCGCGGCATGGCGGACGCGGGGCTCGACGTTCCTGTCCTGATCGAGGTGCCCTTCGTCGCCAGCGCCATCGATGCGCTGTCGCGGCACCTGAACGCTCCAGGCCGGCCCACGGCCCTGTTCTGCTCCAACGACCTGCTGGCCATACGCGGCATACGCGCCGCCCACCTGACGGGCCTGGCCGTGCCGCGGGACCTGTCCGTCATCGGCTTCGACGGCATCGCCATCGGCCAGGATCTGACCCCGGCGCTGAGCACCATGGCCCAGCCCAGCCACGACATGGGGCGCCATGCAGTGGAGCTGCTCGTGCAATCCATCGCCAAAGGCCGTGCACCCGCTGGCGGCGACAGCCTGTGCCTGCCCTACCGGTTCTGCGACGGCGAGTCCTGCGGCGCCAACCGCCTTGCATCCCCTCCGTCCTGCCCTGTCCCAACCCAAGGAGAAACCCCATGACCCCGACCTTGCAACGCCTGGCCCGCATCGGCCTGCTGGCAGCCGCCGGCCTGGCCGCCACCGGCGCCTGGGCGCAGACCGCCATCTGCTACAACTGCCCCACCGAATGGGCCGACTGGGGCACGCAACTGCGCGCCATCAAGGCCAAGACCGGCATCACCGTGCCGGCGGACAATAAGAACTCGGGCCAGGCCCTGGCGCAGCTGGTGGCCGAGAAGGCCAGCCCGGTGGCCGACGTGACCTACCTGGGCGTGACCTTTGCCATACAGGCGCAGAAGGACGGCGTGCTCGCCCCCTACCAGCCGGCCCACTGGAAGGACATTCCCGACGGCATGAAGGACCCGGCCGGCAACTGGTTCAGCATCCACTCGGGCACGCTGGGCTTCATGGTCAACGTGGATGCGCTCAAGGGCAAGCCGGTGCCCAAATCCTGGGCCGACCTACTCAAGCCCGACTACAAGGGGCTGATCGGCTACCTCGACCCGGCCTCGGCCTTCGTCGGCTATGTGGGCGCAGTCGCCGTGAATGAGGCGCGCGGCGGCACGCTGGCCAACCTGACCCCGGCCATCGACTACTTCAAGGCACTGCAGAAAAACGAGCCCATCGTGCCCAAGCAGACCTCGTATGCGCGCGTGCTGTCGGGCGAGATCGCCATCTTGCTCGACTTTGACTTCAACGCCTACCGTGCCAAGTACAAGGACGGCGCCAACGTGCAGTTCGTCATCCCTGCCGAGGGCACGGTGGTCGTGCCCTATGTGATGAGCCTGGTGAACAAGGCACCCCATCCGGTCGAGGCCAAGAAGGTGCTGGACTTCGTGCTCTCCGACGAGGGCCAGGCCATCTGGGCCAAGGCTTATCTGCGGCCCGTGCGCGCCAGCGCCATGCCCAAGGAGGTGCAGGCGCAATTCCTGCCCGCCACGGAATACGCCCGCGCCAAGACCGTGGACTACGGCCGCATGGCCGCCGGCCAGCGCGAATTCTCCGACCGTTATCTGAAGGAAGTGCGGTGACACCGCGCCAGCGCCTGCTGCTCGCCGGCTGCGCAGCTCCGGCGGGCGTGTTCTTCCTCGCGTTCTGGCTGCTGCCCGCGCTACAGCTCCTGGTGCTGCCGGCCGCACAGGGATGGACAACCTATTTCGTCGTGCTCACCGACGGGCGCTACATAGAGAGCATGCTCAACACCGTGCTGCTGTCGATGGCCGTCACGGCGGCCACCTTGCTGATCGGCGCCACCATAGGCATCTATCTTGCGCGGCGCAGCTTCGCCGGCAAGCATCTGCTGCTGGCGCTGCTGACGCTGCCGCTGTCGTTCCCGGGCGTGATCATCGGCTTCTTCGTGATCCTGTTGGGCGGGCGTCAGGGGCTGGTGGCAGACCTGTCGAGCCGGCTCGTGGGCGAGCGCATCACCTTTGCCTATGGCCTGCTGGGCATGTTCCTGGCCTACCTGTACTTCTCGCTGCCGCGCGCCATCGCCACCTACACGGCCGCCGCCGAGGCCATGGATCTGCAGCTCGAAGAAGCTGCGCGCTCGCTGGGCGCCTCGCGCCTGCGCATCGTGCGCGACGTGTGGGTACCCGAGCTCGCACCCACCACGGTAGCCTGCGGCGCCATCGTCTTCGCGACTTCCATGGGCGCCTTCGGCACGGCGTTCACGCTGGCGAGCAAGTTCGAGGTTGTGCCCATCACCATCTACAACGAATTCACCAATTACGCCAACTTCGCGCTTGCCGCGTCGCTGTCGATCGCGCTGGGCATCGTCACCTGGCTGGTGCTGTTCTTGACGCGCCGCTTTGGCAGCGGCGCCGGCCTGCGCTGAGGAGGACTTCAGATGCGCCCCCCCGCCCACAAACGCGCCCCCTTTTTGTTCGCCGTAACGGCCCTGACCACCGTATTCATGGTCGCGCCCATGCTGCTGTCGGTGCTGGCGGGCCTCGTCAACAACTACAGCGCGGGGGTCAAGAGCGGCTTCACCTTGCGCTGGCTCCAGGAGGTCTGGGATGTCTACGGCGACACCGTGGCCGCATCGCTGGTGATCGCTGCACTGTGCGTCGCCGCCACCGCCGTCCTGGGCGTGCCCTGCGCCTATGCGCTGGCGCGCAGCCGTTCGCGGGCCGCGCGCGCCTTCGAGGAGCTGCTGACCCTGCCCGTGGCCGTGCCCGGCCTGGCCACCGCCCTGGCGCTGATCCTCGTCTACGGAAAGATGGCAGCCTTCCGCCAGAGCTTTGCCTTCATCCTCGTGGGCCATATCGTCTTCACCCTGCCCTTCATGGTGCGCACCGTGGCCTCTGCCTTCCAGCGCAATGACCTCATCGCCCTTGAAGAGGCCGCGCGCACGCTGGGCGCAAGTTTTCACCAGCGCTTTCTCGGTGTGCTGGTGCCGGCCGTTTTCCCGGCCATTGTGGCCGGCGCCCTGATGGTGTTCACGCTCTCGGTGGGGGAATTCAACCTGACCTGGATGCTGCACACGCCGCTCACCCGCACCCTGCCCGTGGGTCTGGCCGACAGCTACGCCTCGATGCGCATCGAGGTCGGCTCGGCCTACACGCTGGTGTTCTTCATCGTCATCCTCCCGGTGCTGTGGGCCCTGCAGGCCCTGGCCCAGCTCATGCAGAAACGTTATGGAACTTGAACGCATCCCGGTCGAGATCGACCACTGCTCCAAAACCTACGCCGACGGAACGCGCGGCCTGCAACCCACGAGCCTGCATGTCGAGCCCGGCGAGGTGCTGGCGCTGCTAGGCCCCTCGGGCTGCGGCAAGACCACGCTGCTGCGGCTGATCGCGGGGCTCGAGACGCTGGACGCGGGCGGGCGCATCCTGTTTGGCGACCAGGACGTGACTCAGCGCCCGGTCGAACAGCGCGGCGTGGGCATGGTGTTCCAGAGCTACGCGCTGTTTCCGCAGATGAGCGTGGCCGCCAACATCGGCTACGGCCTGCGCATCCGCGGCGTGAGCGCCACCGAAGAGCGCCGCGCCGTGGGCGAGCTGGTGGAGCTCACGCGCCTCAATGGCCTCGAAGCCAAGCGCCCTGGCGAGCTCTCGGGCGGCCAGCGCCAGCGCGTGGCCCTGGCGCGTGCCGTGGCGGTGCGCCCGCGCGTGCTGCTGCTCGACGAGCCGCTCGCTGCCCTGGACGCCAAGCTCAAGGAGCAACTGCGCGAGGAGCTCGCCGAGCTGCTACGGCGCCTGCACATCACGGCCATCCATGTCACGCACGACCAGCAGGAGGCCATGGCGATCGCCGACCGGCTGGCCGTGATGCGCGCCGGGCAGATCGTGCAGGTGGGCCGTGGCGAGGACCTGTACCGCGCGCCCGCCCACCCCTTCGTGGCCGAGTTCCTCGGCCGGGTCAACCGCATCGAGCGCTCGCCCGAGTCGATTTCCCGCGGCGTGCTGACCATTGGCGGCACGACGCTGACCTGCCCGCCGGCGCTCAACCACGGCGCCCTGCTGGTACGCCCGGAGGACATACAAGTCGGCCCTCGCCAGGACGGCTGGGGTGTGGCGCGCATCGAGCAGCGCAGCTTCCTCGGCGACCGCGTTCAGCTGCGCCTTGCCGCCGCCGGCGTGCCCGGCACGCTGCTGGCCGACGTCGCGCGCGACGCGCCCTACCGCATCGGCGACGAGGTCGGCATCCACATCGACCCACAACGCCTGATGAGCACCGCAGAGACCAAGCCATGAATGCCACACCCGACGCCAATCCCTACACCTTCCTGGTCCAGATCACGGACCTGCATATCCGCGAGCCGGGCCGCCTGGCCTATGGCCGCATCAACACCGCCCCCTACCTGCAGCGCACCGTCGACAGCGTGCTGGCCCTGCGCCAGAGGCCCGACGCGGTCGTCATCACCGGCGACCTGTGCGACTTTGGCCGGGAAGCCGAATACGCACACCTGGCCGAACTGCTGGCGCCGCTTGGCGAGCTGCCCGTGTACCTGCTGCCCGGCAACCACGACGAGCGTGCGCAGCTGCGCCGCAGCTTTGCACAGCATGGCTACCTGCAGGGCGGCGGCGAGTTCGTGCAGTACAGCGTCAAGATCGGCCCGCTGCGGCTGATCGCGCTCGACACCGTCGTGCCGGGCCAGAGCCACGGGGCGCTGTGCCAGGAGCGCCTGGACTGGCTCGAACGCGAACTCGCCGCCTGCCGGGGCGAGCCGGTGGTGATCGCCATGCACCACCCGCCCTTTCCCACGCTCATCGGCCACATGGACAGGATCGGCCTGCTCGAAGGCGCCGAGCGGCTCGAAGCCATCGTTGCGCGCCACCCCAATGTGGAGCGCCTCATCTGCGGCCACCTGCACCGCGCCATCGACGTTCGCTTTGGCGGCAGCATCGCCAGCACCTGTCCGGCGCCGGGGCACCAGGTGGCGCTGGACCTGCAACCAGATGCCGCCTCGGCCTGGATGCTGGAGCCGCCGGCCTTCCGCGTCCATGCCTGGGACGGGCAGCGGCTGATTTCTCACCTGGCGGCCTCGGGAATCTTCGAAGGCCCCTATCCTTTCCACGAAAATGGCATGCTCATAGACTGATAGCATTCCTCCTCCGTCCCTCATGAAGCATCTGCTGAACCTGCTGGCAGCCATAGCCCTCCTCGTGTGGGGCATACAGATGGTGCGCACCGGCATCCTGCGCGTCTTTGGCGCCAACCTGCGCCAGCTGATCGCGCGCGGCGTGCGCACGCACCTGCTGGCCATACTCTCGGGCATAGGGGTGACAGCGGTGGTGCAGTCCAGCACCGCCACGGCGCTGATCGTCTCGGCCTTCGTGGGCCAGGACATGATCTCGCTGATGGCGGCGCTGACCGTGATGCAGGGCGCCAACGTGGGCACGGCACTGATGGCGGTGGTGTTCGCGCAGGACCTGTCCTGGCTGTCGCCGCTGTGCATTTTTTGCGGCGTGGTGTTGTTCGTCGCGCGCCAGGACGCCAAGGCCGGGCGCGTGGGGCGCGTGCTCATCGGCCTGGGACTGATGCTGCTGGCGCTGCGCCTGATCACCGAGTCCACCCTGGTGCTGATGCAGTCCGAGGTGGTGCGCACTCTGCTCATGACCCTGACGAGCGACATCACGCTGGAGGTACTGACCGGCGCCATCCTGGCCATGATCTCCTACTCCAGCCTGGCAGCCGTGTTGCTGGTGGCCACGCTGGCGGGCTCGGGAGGCATTCCCACCGAGGTGGCTCTGGGCGTGGTGGTGGGTGCCAACCTGGGCAGCGGCCTGCTGGCCGTGGTCACCACGCTCAAGTCCAGCGTACAGGCGCGCCAGGTGCCGCTGGGCAATCTGCTTTTCAGGCTGGTGGCCGCGCTGTTCATGATTCCGGTCATAGGCCTGTGGCACGGGCATATCCAGGCGCTGGTTCCCGACAAGGTCAGTCAGGTGGTGCTGTTCCACCTGGCCTTCAATGTCATAGGCACCCTGCTGTGCATACCCCTCACCGGGTACGTCGCCCGCGCGGTCGAGAAAATCACGCCCAAGGAGGAGGTGCCGGCCGCCCTGTCGCGACCGCACCACCTCGATGCCTCGGCCCTGTCCACGCCCTCGCTGGCCATCTCCTGCGCCGCACGCGAGGCCCTGCACCTGGCCGACCTGGTGGAGACCATGCTGGGGGGCCTCAAGACCGTGTGGCAGACCGATGACCAGAAGCTCAGCGCCGAACTGCGCGCGCTGGACGACCAGGTCGACAGCCTGTATTCATCCATCAAGTACTACATGACCAAGATCTCGCGCTCCGAGCTCGACGAGGGCGAGGGCCGGCGCTGGACGGAAATCATCGGCTTCACCATCAACATGGAACAGGTGGGCGACCTGGTGGAGCGCGTGCTGCAGGACGTGGAGGACAAGAAGATCAAGAAGGGGCGCCAGTTCTCGCACGCCGGCCTGCAGGAACTCAACGAAATGCACGACCACCTGATCGCCAACCTGCGCCTGGCCATGAGTGTGTTCCTGACCAGCAACCTGCGCGACGCGCAAAAGCTGCTGGAGGAAAAGACCCGTTTTCGCGAGCTGGAGCTGGCCTACTCCGCCACCCACCTCAACCGGCTGTCGGACAACACCATCCAGAGCATAGAGACCAGCTCGCTGCACATCGACATCATCAGCGACCTCAAGCGCATCAACTCGCTGCTGTGCTCCGTGGCCTACCCGGTGCTGGAGGCCAATGCCGCCATTCGCCCACTGCAGCCGCAGGACGAGAACAACACCGCGCCGCAAGCCGAACGGCAGTGACCGTGGCCATCAGTGGCGGCGCGCATAGCGCTGCGCCAGCACCGCGCACACCATGAGCTGCATCTGGTGGAACACCATCAGCGGCAGAACGATGGCACCCGCCGCCTGCGAGGCAAACAGCACCTTGGCCATGGGCACGCCGCTCAGCAGGCTCTTCTTGGAGCCGCAGAAGACGATGGTGATCTCGTCCTCCTTGGAAAACCCCAGGCGCCGGGCGAGCCAGGTGGTGGCCGTGAGTGCCAGGCCCAGAATCACCGCACACACCACCAGCAGGCCGGCGAGCGCCGGCAGCGGCAGCTGGCGCCAGAGACCTGCCACCACGGCAGCGCTGAACGCCGTGTAGACCACCAGCAGCACCGAGCCCTGGTCCACAAACTTCAGGGCTGCCTTGTGGCGCGTGATGAAACCGCCGATCCAGGGGCGCAGCAGGTGGCCCGCGACGAAGGGCAGCATCAGCTGCAGCATGATGCGACCGATGCTGCCCAGGATGTCCTGCTGGGCCGGGCCCGTGACGGGCAGAACCAGCTCCACCAGGAGCGGCGTGATCACGATGCCCATCAGCGTGGAGGCCGAGGCGCTGCAGATCGCCGCCGCCATGTTGCCGCGCGCCACGGCCGTGAACGCGATCGCCGATTGCACCGTGGCCGGAAGCACGCACAGAAACAGCACGCCCAGGTACAGCTCCGGCGTCACCAGGGGCAGCAGCACGGGCTTGAGCAGCAGGCCCAGCACCGGGAACAGCAAGAAGGTGCTGGCCACCACCAAGATATGCAGGCGCCAATGGCCCAGGCCGGAAATCACGGCCTCGCGCGAGAGCTTGGCGCCGTGCATGAAGAACAGCAAGGCCACCACGGCCACCGTGGCCTTCTCGAAGAAGGCCCCCATGGCTCCGGAGGCCGGCAGCACGCTGGCCAGGGTGACGGTGGCGACCAGCGCGAGGGTGAAGTTATCGGGGAGCAGGCGGGAGCGGGCCATGGCGGGTGTGTGCTATGAGGTTGGATCGGTAGGAGTTGCCGATTGGAGCGCATGCGCATTAAAAAGAGAAATTAATTTCTCTGATGGTCTTATGATTACCAATCATGAATGTAACCCTGCGCCAGCTCCAGGTGTTTCTGTCGGTGGCCGCCACGCGCAACTTCAGCCGCACCGGAGACCAGATCGGCCTGACCCAGCCCGCCGTGAGCCGCGCCATCACCGAGCTGGAGGGCCTGCTCGGCCTGCAGTTGCTCAACCGCACCACGCGCGAGGTCGCGCTCACCGACGCCGGCCGCAGCCTCGCGGCGCGGCTGCCGCGCGTGCTTGAAGAGCTGGAGGCCACGCTGCTCGACGTCCGGGGCATGGCCACGGCGCTGCATGGCCGGGTGCGCGTGGCCAGCAGCCCCACGCTGTCGGCCAACCTGCTGCCAGACTGCATCGCCCGCTGCCAGCGCGAGCTGCCGGGCGTACAGATCGTGCTGCTCGACCGCGTACAGAACGACGTGCTCAACAGCGTGCTCTCGGGCGAGGTGGATTTCGGCGTGGTCATCGACCCCAGCGACCGCGAGGCATTGCACTGCGAGTCCATCTACACCGAACCGTTCTGCCTGGCCTGCCCGCCCACGCATCGCCTCGCACGCCGGCGCCAGCTGCGCTGGACCGATCTGGCGGGCGAGCCGCTGGTGCTCCTGGACCATGCCTCGGGCAGCCGCCGCCTCATAGACCGCGCCCTCGCCGCGCAGGCCGTTGAGGCCCGGGTGGCGCAGGAGGTGGGCCACGCCACCACGATCTTCCGTATGCTCGACGCCGGCCTGGGCGTATCGGTCATTCCCATGCTGGCTCTGCCACCCGAGGGCCTGCCGCACCTGGCCATACGCCCGCTGGTGCCACGCGTGGACCGCGACATCATGCTCGTGCACCGGCGCAACCGCGCGCTCGCGCCGCTGGCGCAGCGCGTGTGGGATCTGGTGCGCGACATGGCGCGTACGCGCCAGCCCGTCACGCCGCAGCCATGATCAGGAGCTCGGGCAGGAGCGCGCCGTCACGGTAAGAGGCCCGCCGCTCAATCTGCCCGCGCACCCGTCTCGCGGGCCACCATGCTCCACTTGGCAACCTCGGAAGCGACAAACGCCTTGAGCTGGGAAGTCGTCATCACCATTGGCTCTGCCCCAGAGGCCTGGAACCGTTCGCGCAATGCTGGATCGGCAAGCGCCTGCGCCACCTCGCGGTTCAGCGACGCAACGATGTCCTGAGGCGTGCGCGCCGGAGCGAACAATGCGAACCAGACCGTCTGCTCGAACGCGACGCCCGCCTGCGCCATCGTGGGCACATCGGGAAGCAGGCGAGACCGGTCCTTCGTGGTCACGGCCAGGGGGCGCAACTTGCCGCCGCGCACCAGCGCCATGGCCGGCGGCAGGTTGCTGATCATCATGCTCACGCGCTGCGCCGCCACGTCGCCGAGCGCCTGCGGTACGTCCTTGTAGGGCACGTGGCGCATCTTCAGCCCAGTCAACAAATTCAGGTATTCGCCCGCCAGATGCGACGAGCTGCCGTTGCCGCCGGACGCGAACGTGATCTGCTCACCCTTGTCAGCAGCACCGCGCGCATGGTCAAGGAACTCACGCAGGCTACGCACTGCCAGATCGGAGGACACCGTCATCAGACTCGGCGTGATCGCGACCATGGCCACTGGCTCGAAGTCCCTGACCGGGTCGTACGGCAGCCGGGGATAGACACCCACGTTCATCGCGTGCGAGCCAATATTGCCCATGACCAGCGTATAGCCGTCAGGCGCGGCCTTTGCGACCTGATCGGACCCCAATGCCCCGCCCACACCGGGTTTGTTTTCGGCAATCACCGGCTGCCCCAGGCGCCGATGCAGTTCGGCGGCAAGCAAGCGCGCCATGATGTCGGGCGCCGATCCGGCAGCAGATGGAACAACCAGGCGCACAGGCTTGGTGGGCCAGGCAGCCTGCTGCGCCATCGCGACTGATACCGTCGCACTCAACGCCAAAGTGGCCCCTAAGGACTTGATCCAATGCCGCATTGCACGGTTCTCCATTTCAGTGTTCTTCAGAGAAGTCAATTCGCGTCCAGCACGATGCCAGCCGTGGTCGCCACCTGTTTCCATCGCGCCGCGTCCTCGGCCCAGAACTGTTGCAGTGCCGCCTGCTGCAGCAGATGCGGCTCTGCACCCTGGGCCTGCATGGCAGCCACAACATCGGGCGCCGTTGCCATGCCGGCAAGCACCTGGCGCAGCCTGTCGATGACCACCGGCGGCGTCTTGGTCGGCACGGCCACGCCGAACCAGGCCGTAACGTCAAAGCCGAGCACACCTGCCTCGATCATGGTCGGCACGTCGGGCAAAGCGGCGCTGCGTTCGCGCCCGGCGACGGCCAGCGCACGAATCGTTCCTGCGCGAATATGCGAAAGAGCTGCAGGAAGGTTGTCGAACATCAAGTCCACCTCTCCCGCCAGCAGAGCCGTCATGGCACCCGCTGCACCACGGTAGGGCACATGGGTGATGTGCGTACCGGTAATGCTCTTGTAAAGCTCCATGCACAAGTGCAGCGAGGTACCGTTGCCGTTGGATCCGTAGTTCAACTGTCCCGGTTTGGCCCGTGCACGCTCGGTGAGCTGCGCTACGCTGTGGATGGGGCTTTTGGCGTTGACAAGCAAGACATTCTGCACGCGACCCAGCAAGGCCACCGGTTCCAACTGCGCGCTCTGGTAGGGCAACGACTTGTAGATCGCCGGACCGATTGTCAGGGGCGGCGACGCCATCAGCAGCGTGTAACCATCGGGCGTGGCACGCGCCACGTCGGCCGCGCCCAAATGGCCACCCACGCCGGGTTTGTTGTCTACCACCACAGGCTGTCCTAGGTTGCTGGCCAACCTGGGGCCGATCAGGCGCGCCATACGATCGATGAGTCCACCCGCAGGAAAAGGCACGACCAAGCGAACCGGCCGGGACGGCCAGGGTTGTGCCCATACGCTACCTGCCATGCAGGTAATCAAACCACTCGCCACAAATTCACGTCTGCGCATAACGCCTCTTGTCAATGACAAATATTCTGATATGGTCATCATATGAATTTATCGGCAACGGACCGTTCAGGGTTTTCCCGAGAACATGGCATTTACCAGCCCGTACAGCGCGACTGGATGATCCCGCAGTTTCGCTTTCAAGACGGTCAGTCGCTGGCCGATCTGCGGCTGCACTTCGCCACTTTGGGCAACCCGGCCGGCGCGCCGGTACTGGTGTTGCACGGTACGCTGCAGTCCGGCGCCGCCATGCTGGGACCGCAGTTTGGCGGCGAGTTGTTCGGTCCTGGCCAGCCGCTTGATGCGCGCAGCCACTTCATCATTGTTCCCGATGCGATCGGCACCGGCCTCTCCAGCAAACCGTCGGACGGTCTGCGGACGCACTTTCCACACTACAACTACTCCGACATGGTGCGCGCCCAGTACCTGCTGGTGACCGAATACCTGGGCTTGTCGCGACTACGGCTGGTTATTGGCAATTCGATGGGCGGCATGCACACTTGGATGTGGGCGCAGCAGTACCCCGAGATGCTGAACATCGCCGTGCCCATGGCCGCACTACCCACACCCATGGCAGGCCGCAACTGGATGCTACGCCGCATGTTCTGCGAGTCGATTCTCCAAGACCCAGCATGGCAGGGAGGCAACTACACAGAGCAACCGCCAAGCCTGCGCCTGGCATCCACCTTCTTTGCCCTGGCAACCAATGGCGGGGACCTGGCGCTGCAGCACCAGGCACCCACGCGGCAGCAGGCCGACGCCATCATCGACGCGCGCTTGGCCGCACCGACGACCGCAGACGCCAACGACGCCATCTACCAATGGCAGGCGTCAAGCAGCTACGACGCCTCGCAACGCCTTGAATCGATCCGTGCCAAAGTGCTCGCGATACTGTCGGACGACGACGAACGCTACCCTGCCTCGTTGGGCCTGCTGGAGGCTGCCATCGCGCGGGTAGCGCATGGGCGTGCGCTGCGCATTCCGGCAAGCGCCGCCACGGCGGGCCATGCCACCACAGGACAGGCGCGCTGGTGGAAGGCGGCGCTCAAGCAACTGCTCGACGAAGTGCCGTGGGCAGCATGAAGGCCGGCAGTTGCGGTTGGGGCGCTCATCGCAGAGTCCGGCACATCGGCTCGCCGGCGCTCGTCTCTGCAAGGCGGGGCTACCAACCGTAGAACGCCGCCAGCACCAGCGTCGCCTCGGGTGTGAACGCTCCCTCGGCCAGGCGCCGAAGCATCTGGGCAGGCGCGAGGCAATCAAAGCGCGCCACCTCGCCATCCTGGTTCACCGGCAGCATGCCTTCCGGCAGTTGGGCGCGGAACCAGTCGATGCGCTCGACCATGTAGCCGCAGCCATCGCCCTCGTCGCTGGGTTTGGAAAATTCCACATGTCCGCCATGCGCCAGGCCCTGCAGCGCGGTCACGCGTAGGCCGGCCTCCTCCCAGGTCTCTCGTTCCACGGCGCTTGCCAGGTTGTCCGCGGCAGAGACCATGCCGCCCATCAGCGTGTCCCACATGCCCGGGTTGTTGGCCTTGTCCAAGGAACGCTGCTGCACCCACATGCGGCCATCGGCGGCCAGGCCAATCAGGTGCACGGCCTGTGTGGCCAGGCCCAGCGGGCGCACGGCGCCGCGCTCTATGGTTCCCATGCGTTCGCCGCGCGCGTCGCGCACGGCCAGCTGCTCGTCGCGCCAGGGGCCGCAATGGCCCGTCTCACGTAGCGCGCGGGCCAGCGCGTTGAGCGCCTGCGTGGCGTCCTCGGGTGTGCCGAGCTGCCAGGCGCAGGCATGGCGATACTCTTGTTTCGATAGCTGGATGCGCCCATTTTGCAGTCCTTGCGCGGCAATTTCATCGAGAACGCCAGGCTCGACCGAGCCCACCAGCCGCCCCGCCACCAGCAGCGGTAGCCGCTCCCTGCGCGGCGGCCTTTGCGCCTGCGCGCGCGCCACCGCCACCCATGGAGGCGCCACGCTCACGGCAGCGTGAGGATGGTGGAGCCCGTGGTCTTGCGCGCCTCCAGGTCACGGTGCGCCTGCTGCACGTCGGCCAATGCATAGCGCTGCGCGATGTGGATCTTGACCTGGCCGCTCGCCACCACGGCGAAGAGCTCGTCGGCCATGGCCTGAGTGGCCTCGCGCGTGCTGATATGCGTGAACAACGTCTGGCGCGTGACATAGAGCGAGCCCTTGGCGCCCAGCATGGCGGGCGCAAACGGCGGCACCGGACCCGAGGCATTGCCAAAGCTGGCCATCAGGCCGAAGGGACGCAGGCAGTCGAGCGACTTGTCCCAGGTGTCCTTGCCCACCGAGTCGTAGACCGCCTTCACGCCCTTGCCCCCGGTGATCTCCTTGACGCGCACGGCGAAGTCTTCCCTTGTGTAGTTGATGGCATGGGCCGCGCCGTTATCGAGTGCCAGCTGGCACTTGGCATCCGAGCCCGCCGTGCCGATGAGGCGCAGGCCAAGCGCCTTGGCCCATTGGCAGGCGATCAGGCCCACGCCGCCGGCGGCCGCGTGAAAGAGCACGTAATCCCCCGGCTCCAGGCCCTCGACGGGGCGCGCCTTCTTCAAGAGATACTGCGCCGTGAGTCCCTTGAGCATCATGGCCGCGCCGGTCTCGAAACCGATGGCATCGGGCAGCTTGCACACGCACTTGGCGGGCATGATGCGCGCCTCGCTGTAACTGCCGGGCGGGTTGCTGGCATAGGCCGCGCGGTCGCCCACCTTGAGGTGCGTGACGCCCGCGCCCACGGCCTCGACGACGCCAGCGGCCTCCATGCCTATGCCGGCCGGCATGCTCAGGGGGTACAGGCCCGTGCGGTGGTAGACGTCGATGAAGTTCAGGCCCACGGCTCGGTGGCGTATGCGCACCTCGCCCGCGCCGGGCTCGCCCACCTGCACATCGACAATCTGGAGTTCTTCGGGGCCGCCATGCTGGCGAATCTGTACGGCGAGGGTCATGGACTCAAGTCTCCTGTTGACGGTTGAACGCCAGGAGCCTGCGCGGCAGAAGGGACGCCGGCTGCAAATGGGCCGCAGCGGGCCATTCTTCACCGGCTTCTTGCCCCAGGGCGGAGCTATGGGTCTGAGAATCCGGCAAAAACTGTCCTCGCCGGGACTCAGTTTCGCTATCGACGCCTTCTGCCGCGCAGACTCCTGGATCCGATCGCGGGAATCGTGCCACGTTTTCCTGCCCCCTGCCCGGCGCGGGGCACCGGGCTTGGCTTACAGTCGCAGGCCCTATGAACCATCGACTCGCTCCCGGCACCATCGCCATGCTCGTCGCGGCGCCGCTGCTGTGGGCCGGCAATGCCGTGGTGGGGCGGGCGCTGCATGCGCTGATCTCGCCCAGCACGCTGAACTTCCTGCGCTGGCTGCTGGCGTTTGCTCTGCTGCTGCCCCTGGCCTGGCGCGTGCTGCGCCCTTCGGGCAGCCTGTGGCCGCACTGGCGGCGCTACGCGCTGCTGGGCCTGTTTGGCATAGGCAGCTACAACGCGCTGCAATACCTGGCGCTGCAGACCTCCATGCCGCTCAACGTAACGCTGGTGGGCTCGGGTATGCCGGTGTGGATGCTGGTCGTGGGAGCACTGTTCTTTGGCGTGCCGGCCACGCGCCGGCAGGTGGCAGGCGTGCTGCTGTCGGTGGTGGGCGTGCTGTTGGTCCTGAGCCGCGGCAGCTGGCAGCAGCTGCTGGCGCTGCGCCTGGTGCCGGGCGACCTGTACATGGTGCTGGCCACCATCTCCTGGGCCTTCTACAGCTGGTTGCTGGTGCGAACCGACGAGCCGCGCGACCTGCGCGGCGACTGGGCGGCGTTCTTGATGGCACAGCTGATCTTCGGCGTGGGCTGGTCGGGCGCATTCGCGGGCGTGGAGTGGTCGCTGGGCCTGGCGCAGATCCACTGGAGCGGACCGCTGGCCCTGGGACTGGCCTTCATCGCCATCGGTCCGGCCGTGCTGGCCTACCGCTTCTGGGGTGCGGGCGTGCAGCGTGCGGGGCCGGTCATGGGGGGGTTCTTCATCAATCTCACGCCGCTGTTCGCGGCCCTGCTGTCGGCCGCCTTCCTGGGCGAGCGGCCTCAGCCCTACCACGCAGCGGCCTTTGTGCTCATCGTCGGCGGCATCGTGGTGTCGTCGCGGCGGGCATAGGGGCTACTGGGCCAGGGGCAGCAGCATGGCCTCCAGCTCGGCCACCGGCATGGGCCGGGCAAACAGGTAGCCCTGGTACAGGTCGCAGCCGTGGCGCGCCAGGAAGTCGCGCTGCGCCTCCGTCTCCACCCCCTCGGCCACCACCTCCAGTTCCAGGTTGCGCGCCATGCCCAGGATGGTCTGCACCACCACGTCGTCACCATGCTGCTCGTTCAGGTGGTGCACGAAGGACTTGTCAATCTTCAGGCGCTGCAGCGGCAGCCGGGTCAGGTAGGACAGCGACGAATAGCCCGTGCCGAAGTCATCGACCGCAAAGCGCACGCCCTTGGCGCGCAGCTGATGCATCTTGGCGATGGAGTCGTCCACATGTTCGAGGACCAGCGATTCGGTGAGCTCCAGCTCCAACCGCTGCGCCGGGGCACCCGTGTCCCGCAGCACGCCGGCGACCAGGTCGGCGAAATCGCCCTGGCGGAACTGGCGCGCGCTCACGTTCACGCTCAGCGACATATGCCGCAGGTGCGGCTCGTGGTGCCAGCGCGCGAGAAGTTCACAGGCGCTGTGCAGCACCCAGCGGCCAATGGGCACGATGAGTTCGCTGTCCTCGGCGACGGCAATGAAACGCGCGGGCGGCACCAAGCCGTGCACGGGATGCTGCCAGCGCAGCAGCGCCTCTGCGCCCACCATGGCGCCGGCGCCGTCGAACTGCGGCTGCAGGTGCAGCAGAAACTGACCGGCGCCCAGGGCCTGCTGCAGATCTGCCTCCAGCCGCGCACGCTCGTTGATCGCGGTCTGCATGCTCGGCTCGAAGAAACACAGCGCATTGCCGCGCTGCGCCTTTGCCTGGTACATGGCGATGTCTGCCTGCCGGAGCAGTTCACCCGCCGTCTGCGGCAGTTGGCCGAACAGCGAGGCGCCTATGCTGCAGCTGCCGTGGTAGGTCTGGCCCTCAATCAGGTACGGCTGACCCAGCAGACGCAGGATCTTGTCGGCAACGGCGTGGGCCAGCAGTGCCGCATCGGTGGCGTCGGCGGGCAGGCCTGCGAGCAGTACCACGAACTCGTCGCCGCCGAGCCGGGCCACGGTGTCGCTGGCACGAACACAGCCTTGCAGCCGCCTTGCCACCTGCTGCAGCAATTGGTCGCCCGTTTCATGGCCCAGGGTGTCGTTCAAGGTCTTGAACTGGTCCAGGTCGATGAATAGCACCGCGCCGCGCGCGTCCGCGCGCACTGCGCTGGCACAGGCCTGGCTCAGGCGGTCGAGCAACAGGCGGCGGTTGGACAGCCCGGTCAGCTGGTCATAGAACGCCAGCTGCTCGATCTCGGCGGCGGCCAGACGCAGGTCCGTGACGTCGTGGTAGAGGATCACCAGGCCACCCGTGGGCGTGGTGCGCTCGGTGATCTGGACAAAGTGGCCGTTGGGCAGGCTTTGTTCGTGCGTGCCCTGCGGGTCGCGCTGCTGCAGCAGGCGGCGCTCCACCCAATCACGCTTTTCCTGGGCGCTGGCGGCGGGCAGATGGTAGTGCACCGTGGTCTCGAGCACGCGGCGGTAGGGCAGGCCCACGGCCACGGTGCCCACAAGCCAGGGGAACATCTCCTCAAAGGGACGGTTCCATTGCACGATGCGGCGTGCGGCGTCGAGCAGCACAAAGCCGCTGACCATGGAACCCACGGCCTGGTCCAGCGTGGCCTTGGCGCTGGCCACGCTCTCTCGCGCGCGCTGCATGCGCCGCAGGTACAGGCTGGCAAAAACGCCGGCCAGCACCAGGCAGGCGCCGAACAGCAGCGCGCCGCCCCCCACGGCGACGGCCTCGTGGCGCCAATCGGCGAGCGCTCTGGCCTGCGGCAGGCTGGCCGTGATCCACAAATCGGGATACAGCAGCGGCCGCGCGGCCACCAGCGCCGGCTGGCCCGAAAGGCGCGTGCGCGCCTGCTGCCAGAACCCGGTGAAATGTCCCTGAGCCCCCATGGCCTGCAGCGAGGGCACGGCCGTGCCCGGGCGCTCGGCGACAGCCTGAGGCGACAGCATGCCGACGAGCAGCTCGCCCTGCGTGCGCTCTAGCGTCACCTCCATCTCGGGCAGGCTCACCCCCTGCAGCAAAACCGACAGCAATACATCGACGGGCACCTGGGCTACGGCCAGCAGCCGCGTGCCATCGGCCAGGCGCAGCGGCCGGGCCACGTACAAGACCTGCTCGCCCCCAGGCGCGCGCGCCGGCGACCGCGCGAGGGTCAGCGTGGGCACGACGGGCGCAAGGGCAGCGGCCACCAGGCCCTTTGGCAGCTCGACAACCGGCGGCTCCTGCCCCTGCGCCGAAGAAGCCAGCGGCCTGCCCTGCTCATCGAGCAGTGCCACGTCGCGCAGCATCAGGTTCTGCCGCGCCATGGCGCGAAGCAGCGCGGCGGCTTCGCCCGTGTCGAGCGCCGAGCCCTCCCCCCTGTCGAGCAGCTCCGCCAGGCTGGCCAGGAACATGTCAAGCGACAGCAGGCTGCGGTTCATGCCGGCCTCGGCACCGGCGGCAAAGCGGGTGACACGCGCCTCGCCTTCGGCCAGGGCATCCTGCCGGGCATTCCACAGCAAGCCCGCCACGGCCGCCGACAGCCCCAGCAGGAGCGCGCCCGTCAGGCCCCAGATCGTCACCAAGACGCGCTTGTGGCTATCCATGCTCATGGCTCCACCGGCAGGCCCTGCGCCGGAACCATGGCGCGGGTCCAGAGCGCGGCGCAGCGGGCGCCGCAACGCTGCAGCCAGCGCGGCAGCACCGCGCTGCGGAAGACTTCGTCACGCCGCGCCTCGTCCTGCGCCCGCACCGGCACCAGCTGCATCTGGCCGCGTCGCCCGGTGGTGCAGCGCGAGCGGCCCAGATTGCAGTCCACGCCCTGCTGGCTCTCCTGCTCAGCACTGAGCCAGATGGCCGTCTCCAGCCGCGGCAGCTCGGCACGCAAGAGCGTCCGCAGGTCCTCCGGCAGGGACTGCCAGGCCGCGCGGTTGGCGCCGAAGAATGCCATCCCCCAGTTGATGGGCATGGGGTACAGGTAGTTGGCATACAGGTGCAGCCCCAGGGTATTGCCCGGCATGGCGCCGGTGATGGCGCATTCGCTTGCGCCGGCTTCCATGCTCTGTGCCAGTTGTGCGAAGGGCACGAGGCGCGGAATTGCCCCCAGTGCGGCGACGAAGTCCCCCTGCGCCGTCGAGGACACACGCACCCGGCGGCCACGCAGGTCGGCCAGACTTGCCAGTGGCCGCTTGCAGAACAGCACCTGCGCCGGATAGACATACACCGCCAGCAGCTCGATGCCATGGTCTTCGCGCAAGACCTGCTCCAGCTGCGGGCGAAAGGCCGCAAGCGAACGGCGCAGCGTCGCCAGGTCAGGGTTGAGCCCCGGCAGGTCCGCTGCCATGTATTGCGGATAGCGATCGGCCAGCGAGCTCAGCAGCACCGTGCCAAAGGGTACGACGCCCAGTTGCAGCAGGCGCAGCATGTCCACGGCGGGCACGCCGGCGCGGTCGAAGGGCACGACGTCGGCCTCGAAGCGCCCCTGGCTCAGGCGCGGCAGATCCCGCGTCCAGAACGGCGCCTCTAGCTGCGCGTACTGCGTGAGGCCGCCCAACCCGCCGACCACGCGCAACCGCAACTCGGGCGCTGCCCGCGGCGGCGGATCGGCCCATACCGGCAGCGCCGCGCACAGCAACAGGGCGCCCAGCAGCGGCGCCAGCCTGCTCATGGGCATCAGAAGCTGCCGGGATAGGCGCCGCCGTCGGCCAGGATGTTCTGCCCCGTGATGTAGCCTGCCTGCAGGCTGCACAGAAACGCGCAGATGGCACCGAATTCCTGCGGCCGGCCAAAGCGGCCCGCCGGAATGGCCGCCTGCTGGGTGCGGCGCAGCTCATCCACGCCCTTGCCCGATCTGGCGGCCGCGGCGCCGATGGTGCCGGCGAGCCGGTCGGTGTCGAACTTGCCTGGCAACAGGTTGTTAATGGTGACGCCGCGCGCCGCAATGCCGCTGCGTGCCACGCCGGCCACGAAACCCGTCAGGCCGCTGCGCGCACCGTTGGACAGGCCCAGGATGTCGATGGGGGCCTTCACCGCGCTGGACGTGATGTTGACGATGCGCCCGAAGCCCCGCGCCGCCATGCCATCGACCGTGGCGCGCAGCAGCTCGATGGGAGTCAACATGTTGGCGTCCACCGCGGCCAGCCAGTCCTGGCGCTCCCACTCGCGAAAGTCGCCGGGCGGCGGGCCGCCGGCATTGGTCACGACGATGTCGAAGTTCTTGCCGGGCCCGCCGGCCACGGCAAAGGCGGCCGCCCGACCCTCGGGCGTGGTGATGTCGGCGGCGACGGCCAGCACCTGAGGCGCTTCGGCATTTTGCCCTCTGGCGACCGCCGCAGCTGCGCCTGCAGCTATCAAATTTGCGGTCGAGAGCTCCAATTGACCAGCATTGCGGGCGTTGACGACCAAGTTCACGCCCTCGCGCACCAGGGCCTCGGCGCAGCCCAGGCCCAACCCCTTGCTGGCCCCGCAGACCAGCGCCCATTTACCGGCGATACCTAAATCCATTGCAGGCTCCATGTCGCCTTGGCGGCGCATTTTGACAATTGGAAACAATCATAGTGGACTGCGCGCCCTGCTGCAGTAACTAAAAAGGCGCCCTTGCGGGGCGCCTTGAGGGCCTGGCCGGGGCGTGCATGAAGCACGCCGGGCAAGCAGGCTCAATCCTCGACGAAGGCCTCTTCGCGCTTCTTGCTCACTGCCGGCAGCAGCACGATGATCAGCAGCAGGGCTGCGGCAGCCAGCAGGCCGGCCGAGAGCGGTCGTGTCACCAGCACGCTCCACTCGCCACGCGACAGCAGCAGGGCACGGCGCAGGTTTTCCTCCATCATCGGGCCCAGGATGAAGCCCAGCAGCAGCGGCGCGGGCTCAACCCCGAGCTTGAAGAACAGGTAGCCGATGAAGCCGAACGCACCGACCAGCCACACGTCGAAGGTGTTGTTGTTGGTCGAATACACCCCCACCGCGCAGAACAGCACGATGGAGGGGAACAGCCAGCGGTAGGGTACGGAGAGCAGCTTGATCCACATGCCGATCAGGGGCAGGTTCAGGATGATCAGCATCAGGTTGCCAATCCACATCGATGCCACCAGGCCCCAGAACAGCTCGGGGTTGCTGGTCATCACCTGCGGGCCGGGCTGGATGTTGTGGATCGTCATGGCACCCACCATCAGCGCCATCACCGCATTCGGCGGAATGCCCAGCGTCAGCAGCGGGATGAAGGAGGTCTGCGAGCCCGCGTTGTTGGCCGACTCCGGCGCCGTCACGCCGCGGATGTTGCCCTTGCCGAACGGCACCTCGCCGGGCTTGAGCTTGGTCTTCTTCTCCAGCGTGTAGGCGGCAAAGGCCGACAGCAGCGCGCCACCGCCGGGCAGGATGCCCAGGGCCGAGCCCAGGGCCGTACCACGGATCATGGCGGGGAACATGCGCTTGAAGTCCTCCAGGGTAGGAAACAGGCCCTGCACCTTCGCCGTGAACACCTCGCGTTCCTCGTCGGGGCGTGAGAGGTTGGCGATGATTTCACCGTAGCCGAACACGCCCATGGCGATCACGGTGAAGCTGATGCCGTCGGTCAGCTCGGGGATGTCGAAGCTGTAGCGTGCCACGCCGGAGTTGACGTCGGTACCCACCAGGCCCAGCAGCAGGCCGAGCACGATCATGCCGATGGCCTTGAGCAGGGACCCCGAGGCCAGCACCACGGCGCCGATCAGGCCCAGCACCATCAGCGAGAAGTATTCGGCCGGGCCGAACTTGAAGGCGACTTCGGTCAGCGGCGGCGCGAAAGCCGCCAGGATCAGCGTGCCCACGCAGCCGGCGAAGAACGAGCCTATGCCGGCGGCCGCGAGCGCCGGCCCGGCTCGGCCGTTGCGCGCCATCTGATAGCCGTCGATCACCGTCACAACCGAGGACGATTCACCCGGCAGGTTCACGAGGATGGCGGTCGTGGAGCCGCCGTACTGCGCGCCGTAGTAAATGCCGGCCAGCATGATCAGCGCGGCCACGGGCGGCAGCGCGTAGGTGGCGGGCAGCAGCATGGCGATGGTGGCCACGGGGCCCACGCCGGGCAGCACACCGATCAGGGTGCCCAGCAGGCAGCCGATGAAGCAGTAGATGAGGTTCTGGAACGTGAACGCGACGCCAAAACCCATCGAGAGATGTTCAAATAATTCCATGGTTTATGTCTCCGACTCAACCGGCGATGAAACTGGGCCAGACGGGGAACTGCAGGTTCAGGCCCCATATGAATGCCACGTAGCTGCCCACTGCCAGGATGGTGGCCAGGACAAAGACTTCCTTGAACCTGAATTCATGGCCCGCCAGGCTCGACACGAAGGTCAGGCCGTAGATGGCAACGATCAGGCCCATCGCCGGTACGCCGAAGCTGGGCAGGCCGGCCAGCAGCACGCCGAACAACAGGTTGGCGGCGATGATGAAGAAGATCTGCTTCCACGCCCACTTGCCGATCTTCTCACCGTCCACAGTCTCCACTACGACCGCCTTGAACATGATGCCGGCACCAATGATGGCCAGCAAAATGCCCAGCAGCAGCGGAAAGTATCCCGGGCCCATGCGGGCGCCCGTGCCCACGGTGTAGGTGGTGGCGCCCCAGGCAAAGGCGACACCGACACCGAGGAACATGAGGCCGGAGAAAAAATCTTTCTGACTCTTGATTTTCACAAACGTCTCCCAAAGGAATGCGACTCGCGATTGTGAATTGGCAGGCAGGTTTTCGCGATGTGGGTTTCACCTACGGTCAGATACAAGGATTCCCTAACCCCGGCATGCCCCCTTCAGCGGCGCGCGGCGATCCGTACCGGGTTCCAGGCCCGCGCCCCGGGTCACTCCAGCGGTGGCGTGGCGGCAATGACCTCTTCGAGCGTCGTCAGCCCCTCGGCCGCACGCAGGGCGCCAGCCAGGCGCAGCGGGCGCATGCCGTCCTGCACCGCCTGGCGGCGCAGCGCGTCAATCGATGGCGACTGGTTGATCTGGCCCTTGAGCGCCTCGCTCACGGTGAGCAGCTCGTACAGCCCCATGCGCCCGCGAAAGCCCGTCATGCGGCAGTCCACGCAGCCCACGGGCTTGTAGGCGCGGTAGCCGCCATTGAGCTTCCAGGGGCGGATCATGTCGCCGAGCGCAGCAGGGTTGGCCGCCTCGTCGATCTGGCGGCACTGCCGGCACAGCGTGCGCACCAGGCGCTGGGCCAGCACGCCCAGCAGCGTGGCATTGATGAGATAGGGCGGCACGCCCAGCTCCATGAGCCGCGTGACGGCGCTGGGCGCGTCGTTGGTGTGCAGCGTGCTGAACACCAGGTGACCCGTGAGCGCGGCCTGCACGGCCATGTCGGCCGTCTGTAGGTCGCGGATCTCGCCCACCATGATCACGTCCGGGTCCTGGCGCATGAGGGCGCGCAGGCCCTCGGCGAAGGTGAAGTCGAGCTGCGGCTGCACCTGGGTCTGGTTGAAGCTGGGCTCGATCATCTCGATCGGGTCCTCCACCGTGCTCACGTTCACCTCCTCGGTGGCCACGCGCTTCAGGGTCGAATACAGCGTGGTGGTCTTACCCGAGCCCGTGGGTCCGGTCACGAGGATGATGCCGTGCGGGCGCTTGACAAGCTGCTCCCAGCGCTCGGCGTCGTGCTGCGTGAAGCCCAGCGCGTCCAGGTCCTTGACGGCGTTGTCGGGGTCGAAGATGCGCATCACCATCTTCTCGCCAAAAGCCGTGGGCAGGGTCGACAGGCGCATCTCCACCTCGTCGCCGCGCGGGTTGCGCGTCTTGATGCGGCCGTCCTGCGGGCGGCGCTTTTCCACCACGTCCATGCGCCCGAGCAGCTTGACGCGCGCCACCATGGCGCTGAGCACGCCCATGGGCATCTGGTAGACGGCATGCAGCACGCCGTCGATGCGAAAGCGGATCACGCCCTGCTCGCGCCGCGGCTCCAGGTGGATGTCGCTGGCGCGCTGGTCGAAGGCATACTGCCAGAGCCAGTCCACCACGCGGATCACGCCCTGGTCGTTGGCGTCGAGCTGCTTGTTGGTCTTGCCCAGCTCGACGAGCTGCTCGAAGCTGCTGCCGCCCGCGCTGCCCCCGGACTTCTGCGCCTCGCGCACGGACCTGGCCAGCGCGAAGAACTCGGCCGTGTAGCGCTGAATATCGAGCGGGTTGGCCATGACGCGGCGCACGCTGCGCCGGGATTGGCGCTCGACCTCGGCGACCCAGTCATCGACGAAAGGCTCGGCCGTGGCCACCACCACTTCTTTGGCGGCCACCTGCACCGGCAGCACCTTGTGGCGCTCGGCGTAGCTGGCGCTCATGGCATCGGCCACGCGGCCCACGTCCACCTTGAGCGGGTCTATGCGCAAAAAGGCGAGGCCCACGCGCTGCGCCACATATTCGGTCAACATGTCCACGTCCAGCGGCTTGCCGTCCACGGCGCGCACCATGCTCAAATGGCCCAGGCGCACCAGCGGGTGCTGGCTGCTCTCGGCCTGCGAGCAGCGCGCCACGGTGCGCTCGGCCTGCTCGGCGCTGATCACGCCATCGGCGCGCAGCCAGTCTACGATGCGGCGCCACTGCAGGGGGCCACGGGTGTCGGCCGGTACGGGGGCGCTGGCGTGGCGGGTGGCTGTGGTCATGGCGTTGGAGCTGGGGATGAAGCGGGTTTCCATTGCAATCAGGCCACGGGCTTGAAAACGCGCAGCCACTTCGGCGCCGGCAGGCCCCAGCGGCCTTGCACGGCCTCGGCGCGGGCCAGCAGCTCGGCGCGTTTGGGCCGCGAGGGCGTGCGCTGGGCCAGCACCACGGTGTTGCCCTCGCGCGTCGGTTTGAAGGCCCACAGCGCATCCTCGCCAAAGGCCGCGGCCAGCTGCTCCACGCTGCGCTCGTAGCTTGATGAGCGGCCGAACAGATTCACCGTGAGACAGCCTTCCTCGGTCAGCAGCTCGCGGCAGTCGGCATAGAACTCGGCGCTGTCGAGCACGGGCGCGGCGGCCTGGTGGTCATACAGGTCCACGGCCAGCGCGTCCACGGTGCCGCGCCATTCGGGCTTCTTGATCTCCTGGGCCGCATCGGCCAGCACCACGCGCTGCATGGGGCCGTCGGGCGGCAGCTTGAACCAGGCGCGGCAGACGGCCTCCACGCGCGGGTTGAGCTCGACCACGGTGCAGCACATGCGCAGCTTCTTGCGGCAGAACTTGGTGATCGCACCCGCCCCCAGCCCCAGCTGCATGGCGTGGCGCCTGGCCACGCTCTCGGGCGGCACGAACAGCAGCCAAGCCATCATGCGCTGCACGTATTCAAGCTCGAGGTCAAACGGCGCATCGATGCGCATGGAGCCCTGGATCCAGGGCGTGCCCAGGTGCAGGTGGCGCACCTCGCCGTCGTCGGAGACGCTGACCTCGGGCAGTTCGGCGGCGGCGCCATCGGTTTTCTTGCGGGTCAAATCTATTTCACCAATCCAAAAGTAGCCAGGGCCTCGCCCCAGGCGGTCAATTTCTTCTCAAAGCTCCACGACGCGTTCGCCGGGCTGGTCGACGGCAGGCGCAGGGTCGCGATGCGCGCCTGGCCATCCAGCCCCATGCCGCTGCGCACGGCCCTGGCATGGCGAAAGCTCTCCCCGCCATTGTGGGCGATGGCGGCCAGGCCCGGTGCCTGGATAAGCAGGCCTGCAAAGTCGTTGACCTGGGCGTTGCGAATGCTGGTGTCCAGGCTGCCCTCGCGCTCGCAGGCGGCATACACGTCCCACAGCCCCAGGCCACGCGCCAGCAGCCAGTCGCAGCGTGCGGCGTAGTCCTCGCGCCCGGGTAGCGGGTGCTGCGGCCACAGCGCCGCAAGAATGCGCCAGAAATGGTTCCGCGGGTGGCCGTAGTACTGCTGCGCGGCAAGCGACGCCCTGCCGGGAAAGCTACCGAGCACCAGCACCCGGGTGTCCGGCCCCACCACGGGCGGCAGGCCGGCAAGCCGGGGGATGGAGGGCGCGGTCAGGTGCGGGGACGACATGCAGCGCCCGGATCAACTATCAATAGCATAGCTGCTTGCACGTGACACATAAGCGTCAGAGGCCAAAAACACCGAAAATCATTCCAGCAGCCCGGCGAGCCGCGGCAGGGCCGCGCAGGCATTGGCGCGCGTGGCATGGGCCAGCTCGGCGCCGGAGATGCCGCGCAGGGCGGCCACCACGGCGGCGATGCGCGGCAGCTCGGCCGGACTGTTGCGCGCCGGCGCATGGCCCGCGGCACGCTCGGCGGCCGTCACATACAGCCAATGGGGGGGAATGTCGGGGGCATCGGTCTCGAGCACCAGGGCGTCGAGCGGCAGCTCGGCCGCCAGGCGGCGCAGCTGCAGCGCGCGCTCATACGTCACGGCGCCGCCGAAGCCGAGCTTGAAGCCCAGGGCAATGAAGGCCTGGGCCTGCTGCAGGCTGCCGTTGAAGGCATGGGCGATGCCGCCGCGCACGGGCAGCTCGCGCAGGCTCTTGAGCAGCCGATCGGCCGAGCGCCGCACATGCAGGATCACCGGCAGGTCGAAGCGCCGGGCCAGCTGCAACTGGCTGCGGTAGAAGCGCTCCTGGCGCGCGGGGTCCAGGTCGGGCACGAAGAAATCCAGCCCGATCTCGCCAATGGCCACCAAACGCGGATCGTGAAGGTGTTGCGCCACCATGTCCGCCAGCACCTGCAGGTCGCCGTCGCCCGCCCGTGTGGTGTAGAGGGGGTGTATGCCCAGCGCATAGCTGTCGCCATGCCGGTGAGCCATGGCGCGCACGGCCTGCAGGTTGGCCAACTCCACGGCCGGCAGCACGCAATGCGCTACGCCGGCATTCGCGGCACGTTCGCGCTCGCCATCGGCGTAGTCTGCGCCGCCATGGGCCGCGAATTCATCAAAGTGGCAGTGGGTGTCTATCCAGCGCTCCATGCGCCGGATCATGCCACCTGCATTGGCTCAGTCGCTCTTGCGCATGGGGCAGGTGTTCACACCCAGCAACGAATAGGCAGGGCAGCCGCCGACCAACCCCGTGAGCAGCGGCACTACGCCGATCCAGCCCCACCAGCCCACGGTGCCAGTGGCGGCCAGCGCGATCAGCACCAGCCCGACGACGATGCGCAGCCCGCGATCCAGACCTCCGACGTTTTTCATGATTTCACTCCTGGTTGGTTACAAAACCGGCCTGCGCAGCCTTCACGCGCAATAAATATCTTTCAGCACCGCCACGAGCTTCTCCACCGCGGGGTCGGCGATGCGGTAGTACAGCGTCTGCGCCTCGCGCCGGTAGGTCACCAGCCCCTCTTCGCGCATGCGCGCCAAGTGCTGCGACAGCGCCGACTGGCTCAGCTGCACCTGTTCGAGCAGCGTCCCTACCGATGCCTCTCCCTGCTCTATGAGCAGGCACAGAACCAGCAGCCTTTGTTCATTGCCTACGGTGCGTAGCAGCGCCGCGGCGCTTGCCGCTCCCTGCTGCATAAACTCCCGGCCGATGGCGGTGGTCACTGAATGCTCCTTCTGACAAAGGTGCAACTTTACCTTTTGCTAATTTAGACGATACTAATACATGTGTCAAGTTGACCGCATCGCCATTTGCCCCTCTCAATCACAGGAGTTCACCATGTCCTCTACCACCGACTTCAAGGCCCTCACCCGCGAAATTTCCGGCAATATGAGCCAGCTGCGCACCAGCCAGCCCGAGGTCATGCAGGGTTTCAGTGCCATGGGCAAGGCGGCGCTGGCGGCAGGCGCCATCGACGCCAAGACCAAGGAACTGATCGCCCTGGGCATTGGCGTGGCCGCGCGCTGCGACGGCTGCATCGGCTTTCACACCCAGGCGCTGGCGCGCCTGGGCGCCACGCGCGCCGAGGTGCATGAGACGCTGGCCATCGCCGTCTACATGGGCGGCGGGCCGGCTCTGATGTATGCCGCCAACGCCGTGGCCGCGTTCGACCAGGCGGCCCCCGAGCAGGCGCCGGCCGTCAGCTGACCGGGGTACCCGGGCCGGCGCGCAGGCACATGCGCGCCGCTGCGTTCCGTGCTACCGTGGGCGCCTTGCCGCCCCTTGTTTCACGGAGGTGCTCGCATGCCCCGGCCCGTCCGCTACAGCCCTTCCCGCAGCGACCGTGCGCGTCCGCCCGGGCCGCCTGCTGCGCCCGGCATCGCCCCATCCCAGCCCACCCCTGAGCCGCCGCGGCGGCTCCCGCGCCCACCCTCGGCACTGCAGCTGCAATGGCTGGCCCTCGCGCTGCTGGCCATGCTGCTGGCCGCCGGTCTGTGGTGGGTGCAGCCCGCCCCCGCGCCGCGCATCACGCAGAAGGCCATCGACGCGGCCGTGCTGCACACACTTCAGACGCAGAGCCTGCCCTCGGCCGCGGCGCGCGCGGCCGAGGCCGTGGCGCCATCGGTGGTGCGCGTGATGGGCTACGTGCGCACCAGGAAGGGCACCGAGGTCGAGCGCAGCGTGGGCACGGGCGTGGTCATCGTGGACAAGGGCGTCATCCTCACCAACCTGCACGTCGTGCGCGGCGCCGAGCGCGTGAGCGTCACCTTTGCCGACGGCACCGAGTCGGGCGCCAGCGTCACCGGCGCCCAGCCCGAGAACGACCTGGCCGTGCTGCAGGCGCATGAGGTGCCCGACGACCTGCAGGCCGCGCCGCTACGGTCCACACAGAACCTGCGCGCGGGCGACGGCGTGGTGGTCGTCGGCTTTCCGTTCGGCATAGGGCCGTCGGCATCTGCGGGCGTGGTCTCGGGCCTGCAGCGGGAGTTCGAGTCGCCCGAGGGCGGCCAGGAACTGCGCAACCTGATCCAGTTTGACGCCGCGGCCAACCCGGGCAACTCCGGCGGGCCGCTGGTCACGCTCGACGGCGAGGTGGTGGGCATAGTCACAGCCATCCTCAACCCCACGCCCGCACGCACATTCATAGGCATAGGCTTTGCCGTGCCGATCGAGAACGCCGCCCAGGCCGCCGGTATGTCGCCGTTCTGACCCCAGCCGAGGAGAGCCACCATGCAGCACCCGACCCACACCACCGCCACGCTGATGGAGCAGATCCTCTACGAGGTCAAGCGCGTCGTGGTCGGCCAGGACCGCTTTCTGGAGCGCGTGATGGTGGCCATGCTGGCCCAGGGCCATCTGCTCGTGGAGGGCGTGCCGGGACTGGCCAAGACGCTCACCGTGAAGACCCTGGCCGCCTGCATCCAGGGTCAGTTCAAGCGCATACAGTTCACGCCCGACCTGGTGCCCGCCGACCTCATTGGCACGCGCATGTACAACCAGCGCACGGGCGAATTCAGCACCACGCTGGGCCCGGTATTCACCCACCTGCTGCTGGCCGACGAGATCAACCGCGCCCCCGCCAAGGTGCAGAGCGCGCTGCTGGAGGTGATGCAGGAGCGCCAGGTCACCATTGCCGGCCAGAGCCACCCGGTGCCCGAGCCCTTCGTGGTCATGGCCACGCAGAACCCGATAGAGACCGAAGGCACCTACCAGCTGCCCGAGGCGCAGGTGGACCGCTTCATGATGAAGGTGCTCATCAGCTACCCCAGCGAGGAGGAGGAATACGTCATCGCCCAGCGTGCGCTCGCCCCGGCCGTGCAGGTGGCGGGCGTGGCCACGACGGCGCAGCTCGCGCAGCTGCAGCAGGACTGCCGCCAGGTCTATGTGGACCCTGCGCTCATCCAGTACGCCGTGCGCCTGGTGGCCGCCACGCGCGCGCCCGAGCAGCATGGCCTGCGGGATCTGGCCGGCCACATCGCCTGCGGCGCCAGCCCGCGCGCCACGATCGCCCTGGCCGAGGGCGCACAGGCCCTGGCCATGCTGCGCGGCCGCGGCTACGCCCTGCCAGAGGACCTGCTGGACCTGGCGCACGACGTGCTGCGCCACCGCATCGCCCTGAGCTACGAGGCGCTGGCCGAGGGCCTGGACGCCGACGCGCTGATCCAGCGCATCATGAGCCACCTGCCGGCGCCAGCCCGGCCCCTGCACCATTCGGCCGAGGAGGCAGCCGGCGCGGAGGCCCGCCGTGCCTGACACCCCCCGCCCCACCGCCAAGGCCACGCCCGCCGCGGCCGAGCGCCTGCTGCAGCGCCTGGAGTGGACGGTGATACGCCCGCTTGACGGCCTGCTGCAGGGCGCCTCGCGCACGCTGCTGCGCGGGGCCGGCATCGACCTGGCCGACCTGCGCGAATACCAGCCGCATGACGACGTGCGCCATATCGACTGGAACGTCACGGCGCGCCTGGCCACGCCCCATGTGCGCGTGTTCACCGAAGACCGCGACATGACGGCCTGGTTTCTGCTGGACCTGAGCCCCTCGGTGGACTTCGGCCCGCCGGGCCAGGCCAAGCGCGACCTGGTTGCGGGCTTTGTCGGCGTGCTCGCGCGCCTGCTTCAGCGCCACGGCAACCGCGTGGGCGCCGTGCTGCACGACGGCAGCGCCGCCATGGGCCGCGTGCTGCCCGCGCGCGGCGGGCGCGACCAGGTGCTGCAACTGCTGCATGCGCTGGTGGCCGGCGCCCCTGCGCCGAGCTTTGTTGCGCCCCCCGGCATCACCGAGCTGCAGCGCCTGCTAATGGGCGCCCAAAGGCTGCTGCGCCGGCGCTCTGCGGTCTTCGTGCTGTCGGACTTTCTCAGCACCCCCGGCTGGGACAAACCCCTGGCGCGCCTGGCCCAGCGCCACGATGTCGTGGCCGTTCGCCTGCTCGACCCGCTGGAGCTGACCCTGCCCGACATGGGCCTGCTGCTGCTGCGCGACCCCGAGACCGGCGAGCAGCTGCAGGTGGACACGCACGAACGCGGCTTTCGCCACCGCTTCGCGCGCCTGGCCGCGCAGCGCGAGGCCGATCTGCGCGACAAGCTCGCGCGCGCCGGCGTGGACACGCTGGAGCTGTCCACCGACGACGACCTGCTCGCCGCACTGCTGCGCTTCATGGACCTGCGCGCACACCGCCCGCGCCGGGCCGCAGCCCCGCCCCTGGCGGCGCGGCATGGCTGACACGGACAAGACACAAGGAGGCGACCATGGTGTTTCTCTGGCCCAACCTGCTGTGGCTGCTGCTCGCCCTGCCGTTCCTGGTGCTGCTCTACCTGTGGCTGCTGCACCGGCGCAAGCCCGCTGCCCTGCCCTATCCCGGCCTGGCCCTGGTGCGGCAGGCCATGGGCAGCGGCCACGCCTGGCGCCGCCATGTGCCGCCGCTGCTGTTCCTGCTGGGCCTGGCGGCATTGCTGCTGGCGGCCGCGCGGCCGCTGGCCGTGCTCAAGCTCCCTTCGCAGCAGCAGACCATCATCCTGGCCATGGACGTTTCGGGCAGCATGCGCGCCACCGACGTGCAACCCGACCGCCTGACGGCCGCGCAGAACGCCGCCAAGGCCTTCATCAAGGACCTGCCGCGCCATGTGCGCGTGGGCGTGGTGGCGTTTGCCGGAACGGCCCAGCTCGCGCAGCTGCCCACGCAAAGCCACGAAGACCTGACCAAGGCGATAGACAGCTTCCAGCTGCAGCGCGGCACCGCCACGGGCAACGGCCTCATGGTGGCGCTGGCCACGCTGTTCCCCGATGCGGGCATTGACATCGCCGCCCTGGGCGGGCGCCAGGCCATGCGCGTGCAGCCCATAGACGAGATCAGCCGCCCCGACCCGGCAAGGCCCGCCTTCACGCCCGTGGCGCCGGGCTCGTACCGATCGGCCGCCATCATCATGCTGACCGACGGCCAGCGCACCACGGGCGTGGACCCGATGGAGGCCGCCCAATGGGCCGCCGACCGCGGCGTGCGCGTGTACACCGTGGGCGTGGGCACGGTGGCGGGCGAGGTCATAGGCTTCGAGGGCTGGTCCATGCGCGTGCGCCTGGACGAGGACACGCTCAAGGCCGTGGCCCTGCGCACCAACGCCGAATACTTCCACGCCGCCACGGCGCAGGACCTGCACAAGGTCTACGAGACGCTGAGCTCGCGCATCACCGTGGAGCAGAAGGAAACGGAGGTGTCGGCACTGCTGGCTCTCTTGGGGGCCGCGCTGGTGCTGCTGGCCGGGAGCTTGTCGGTGTGGTGGTTTGGTCGAGTTTTGTAGTTGTTTGCTTCTTTTTGTGGATAGCTGCAACCGCCACACCAGCAGATCCAAAAGCCAGAAATCACCCCAGAACCCCAGACACCAGCCGCAGCACCCGGTCACAGCGCGCCGCCAGCGACTCGTCGTGGGTGACCATGACAAACGCCGTCCCCTGCTCGTGCGCCAGCTGCAGCATGAGCTGGAACACCGCATCCGCCGTGGCGCGGTCCAGGTTGCCTGTGGGTTCGTCGGCCAGCACGCAGGCCGGGCGCGTGACCAGGGCGCGGGCAATGGCCACGCGCTGACGCTCGCCGCCCGACAGCTCGGCCGGGCGGTGGTGCACGCGCTCGGCCAGGCCCACGGCCGCGAGCATCTGCACCGCCCGGGCGATGCATTGGTCGTAGGGCTCGCGGCGTATGCGCA
>JAFECU010000311.1 GCA_018242005.1 Pseudomonadota bacterium
GTCTGGTTGGCGTCGTCATCGATGGCCTGCTTGCCCAGGATGATGAGGCCGGGTTGCTCCTTGTCGACCAGGGCCTTCAGGAGCTTGGCGACGGCCAGGGGCTGGAGCTCGAGGTCGGCGGGGGTCTCGACCAGGATGGCGCGGTCGGCGCCGATGGCCAGGGCGGTGCGCAGGGTTTCCTGGCATTGCGCCACGCCGCAGCTCACCGCGATGACCTCGGTGGCGGCGCCCTTTTCCTTCAGGCGCACGGCCTCTTCGACGGCGATTTCGTCAAAGGGGTTCATGCTCATCTTGACGTTGGCGATGTCTACGCCCGTGCCGTCCGACTTCACCCGGACCTTCACGTTGTAGTCCACCACGCGTTTGACGGGGACCAAGACCTTCATTGCTGCTCCTTAAATGCCTGATTGATTGACGTAAACGTAAACCGACCCATTCTATTGCGCACCGCAGCGCCCCGGACATTCGTAATGGCCGCAGCGCACCAAATTAGAAAAGAACGATCGTGCTTTTTAGCGATTATGCCAGCGAGTTCAGGTGCAGTCGAGCGGCAATGCGCACAAAAAATCTCGACCTGACCCCGCCCGGCGCAGCCCCGGTCAGGCCCGCTTCCAGGCAGGCTGGCGCTTTTCGGCAAAGGCGCGCGCGCCCTCCTGCGCGGCCTCGTCCATCATGTTGGTGGCCATGGCCTGTCCGGCGATCTGGTAGGCGGCGTCCATGCCGAGTTCACGCTGCTGGTACACCAGGGCCTTGCCCATGGCCACGGCCGTACGCGGCTTTTGCAGAATGGACTGCACCAGGGATTGCACCTCGGCGTCGAGTGCCTCGGGCGCCACGACGCGGTTCACGAGCCCTTGATCCAGGGCCGTGCGGGCATCGATGAAGTCGCCCGTGAGCAGCATTTCCATGGCCCGCTTGGCCGGCACGTTGCGCACCAGCGGCACGCTGGGCGTGGCGCAGAACAGGCCGTAGTGGATGCCGCTGGTGGCAAAGCTCGCCGCCTCGCTGGCCACGGCCAGGTCGCATTGCGCCACCAGCTGGCAGCCCGCCGCCGTGGCCATGCCGTGCACGCGCGCGATGACCGGCACGGGCAGCTTGTGGATGGCCAGCATCACGCGGCTGCACTGGGCAAACAGGTCCTGGTACCACGCCAGATCCGGGTGCGCCGCCATGTCCTTGAGGTTGTGGCCGGCGCAAAAAGCCTTGCCCGCGGCGGCCAGGACCACGACGCGGGCGCCCTCGTCCTGCGCCACATCGGCCAGGGCGCGCTGCAGGGCGGACAGCATGTCGTGCCCCAGGGCATTGAAGCGCGCCGGGTCGTTCAGGGTGAGTGTGACCACGCCGCGCGCATCGCGTGCCACCTGCAGCAGTTCAGAACCGTCGGACATGATTGATTGCCTTCTTACAGATCGGCCAGCACGCGCACATGGGCTTCCACGCTGCGCGAGAGCGGCCCCATGACGTAACCGCCTTCGAGGCAGGAGACGATGCGCTTGTTGGAGAAGCGCCGTGCCACGTCCTTGATGCGCATGGTGATCCAGGTGTAGTCCTGCTCGGTCAGGCCCAGCTGGCCCATGTCGTCGTCGCGGTGGGCGTCGAAGCCGGCGCTGATGAAGATCATCTCGGGCTTGAAGGCCTCCAGGCGCGGGATCCACATCATCTCGACGATGTCGCGTATGTCCATGCCCTTGGTGTAGGCCGGCACGGGCACGTTGAGCATATTGGGCGCGGGGTCCTGGTCGCCGCAATAGGGGTAGAAGGGGTGCTGGAAGATGCTGACCATGAGCGCGCGCTCATCGCCGGCGAGGATGTCTTCCGTGCCATTGCCATGGTGCACATCAAAGTCCACCACGGCCACGCGCTTGAGGTTGTGGCGCTGCAAGGCGTACTTGGCGGCGATGGCCACGTTGTTGAAGAAGCAGAAGCCCATGGCCTTGGCACGCGTGGCATGGTGGCCCGGCGGCCGCACGCAGCAGAAGGCGTTTTCCAGCTCGCCTGCCAGAACCGCATCGGTGGCCTCCAGGGCGGCCCCGGCGGCGCGAAGGGCGGCCGTCCAGGTGTGGCGGTTCATGGCGGTGTCGGTATCGAGCTGCGTGTACTGCGAGCCGCCGGCGGCCTCCTCCTCGATCAGCATGTCGGACAGGCCGCGCAACGCGGCAATGTGCATGCGGTCGTGCGCCAATTCGATGTCGGCCAGCGAGGCCAGCGGAGCCTCGCGGTGATCGAGCGCATCGGCCACGCCGGTCACCAGCAGGCGGTCCTCGATGGCATCGAGCCGCGCCGGGCATTCGGGATGCCCCGGTCCCATTTCATGCTTGCGGCAGTCGCCATGGGTGAAATAGCCCGTCTTGCTCACAGTCAATCCCCTGTGTCTCTCGGTAGTTTTCGGATAACGTCGGGCCATGCACGCACAGCACAAGATCCGGTCTCTTCTAAGCCAGCTTAACACGGTGATCACCGGGAAAAGCTTACAAGTCCAGGACTGCGTGACCTGCCTGCTCGCCGGTGGCCACCTGCTCATCGAAGATGTGCCTGGTGTCGGCAAGACCACCTTGGCCCATGCGCTGGCGCGCACCTTTGGCCTCACCTTCACGCGCGTGCAGTTCACGGCCGACCTGATGCCCAGCGACCTCACGGGCGTGTCGGTGTACGAACGCGGCACGGAGGCCTTTTGCTTCCACCCCGGCCCGGTGTTCACACAGGTGCTGCTGGCCGACGAGATCAACCGCGCCAGCCCCAAGACGCAGAGCGCGCTGCTCGAAGCCATGGAGGAAAAGCAGGTCTCGGTGGAGGGCGCCACGCGCCCCCTGCCCCAGCCCTTTTTCGTGATCGCCACGCAGAACCCTTACGACCAGCTCGGCACGTTTTTGCTGCCCGAGAGCCAGCTCGACCGCTTCCTGATGCGCATCTCGCTGGGCTACCCCGACCGCGCCAGCGAGCGCCTCTTGCTGGCCGGCGGCGACCGGCGCGACATGCTGGCCGGCCTGCCGCCGCTGCTGTCGCTCGATGAGCTGGCCGAGCTGCAGCGTCAGGTGCTGGCCGTGCACACGGCCGAGCCACTGCTGAGCTATGTGCAGGACCTGATCGCGGCCACGCGCTCGGGCCGCTGGTTCGTTCAGGGCCTGTCGCCGCGCGCGGGGATTGCCCTGGTGCGGGCAGCCAAGGCGCAGGCGCTCATCGACGGGCGCGACTACGTGGCTCCCGACGACGTGCAGGCCATCCTGCCGCAGGCCATCGCCCACCGCCTGCAGCCCGTGGGCGAGGCCGGGCGCGGCAGCGTGGAACAGGTGCGCGCCATGGTCGAATCCATTGCCCTTCCCTGACACCATGCCCGGCATGTTTGATCGGCTCTCAGCCTTCGACGGCGCACCACAACCGGCACGCCGGGCAGGCTTGAGGGAGCGCTGGCAGCGTTGGTGGAGCGCGCGCCTGCCGCCCAGCGACACGCTCACGCTGACCCAGCGCAACATCTACATCCTTCCCACGGCCGCGGGCTGGATGCTGGCGCTGACGCTGCTGGTGCTGTTGGTGGCGTCGATCAACTTCCAGCTCAACATGGGATATCTGCTGACCTTTCTGCTGGTCGGCAGCGCGGTGGTCGGCGTGCACCTGTGCCATGCCACGCTGCGCGGCCTGTCGCTGCGCCTGCTGGTGCCCGAGCCGCAGTTTCTCGGTACGGCGGCGCGCCTGCAGGTGCAGCTGCACAGCAGCGCACGCGACACGCGCTATGGCATAGGCGTGGCCGTGCGCGCCGGCGCCCGGGAATGGGCCTGGACCGATGTGCCGGCCGAGGGCAGCAGCGCCGTGCAGGTGGCCTTCCAGCCCATGCGGCGCGGCGTGCAAAGCCTGCCCACACTGATGCTGGAGACCCGCTACCCGCTGGGCACCTTCCGTGTTTGGGCGCTGTGGCGGCCCGCGGCGCAGGTGCTGGTCTACCCCCGACCGGAAGCCCCGGCCCCGCCGCTGCCGCTGCCGCCCGGCGAGGCGCAAGCAGACGGCGGCGCCACGCCGGCGCGCGCCGCGGGCGAATTCGACGGTGTGCGCGCGTACCGGCGCGGTGACCCGCTGCGGCTGGTGCTCTGGAAAAAGGCCGCCCAGTCGCTGGCCACCGGCACGCATGGCCTGATCAGCCGCGACAACGCCCAGGCCCAGCGCCACGAGCTGTGGCTGGACTGGGGCGCCACCGGGCTCGCAGACCCCGAGGCCCGCCTGTCGCGGCTGGCAGCCTGGGTGCTACAGGCCGACCGCCTGGGCCTCACCTTCGGCCTGCGCCTACCCGGCCGGCAGATCGCACCCGACGGTGGCGCCGCCCAGCGACGCCGCTGCCTTGAGGCGCTGGCGCTGTGCTGATCACCGTGTTGGTGTTAATGAAATTGCCCTTAAGCCCAATGCCATCAAGCGTCGCAAGCTACGCTTTTGATGCAGCCTGCCGCCCTGGAGGCAGGCCATGAAGCTGGCCGAGCGCCTATCACGCCTGCCACGCGAGGCACGCGATGCGCTGTTCCTGCTGGCCGTCGTCGCCTGCTGCATCGCGCCGCTGGCCGCCCAGATACCGCCCTGGGCCAGCGCCATGGCGGCCACGCTCCTGGCCTGGCGCGGCTGGCTGGCCGCCACGGCAAGACCACTGCCTGGGCGCTGGGTCACGGCCGTGCTGCTGGCGCTTGTGGTACTGCTCACGCTGCTATCGCACGGCACCATCGTCGGGCGCGACGCGGGCGTGACCCTCATCGTCATGCTGCTGGCGCTCAAGATGCTGGAGCTGCGCGCACGCCGCGATGCGATGGTGGTGTTCTTCCTGGGTTTCTTCACGCTGCTGGCCAACTTCTTCTTCTCGCAGTCCCTGCCCACTGCCGCCGTCATGCTGGTGGCGCTGCTGGGCCTTCTCACGGCCCTGGTCAATGCCCATATGCCCGTGGGCCGCCCGCCGCTGAACCTGGCCATGCGGCAGGCCGCCCGCATGGCGCTGCTGGGCGCGCCCATCACGGTGCTGTTGTTCCTGCTGTTTCCGCGCTTGGCACCGCTGTGGGGCATGCCCGCGGACAACCCCAGCGCGCGCACCGGCCTGTCGGGCCAGATGCGCATCGGCAGCATGGCATCTCTGGTGCAGGACGGCAGCGTGGCCCTGCGCGTGCGTTTCGACACGCCCGGCGGCGAGCCGCCGGCACCACAGGATCTGTACTTTCGCGGTCCGGTGCTCACGGCCTTTGACGGGCGCGACTGGTATGCCCTGTCGCAGCCGCAGGGCCAGGCCATCATCCTCGCCCGGCCCAGCCCGGCACAGCTGCGCGTGCAGGGCGCGCCGCTGCGCTACGAGCTCACGCTGGAGCCGCACCAGCGCCCCTGGCTGCTCACGCTGGACACGGTCAAGACCGCGCCCGAGCTGCCTCCCGGCTACCTGGCCCAGATGTCGCCCGAGCTGCAATGGAGCGCCAGCCGCCCCGTCACCGCCGCGCTGCGCTACCGCGCCGAGAGCTACCTGCGCTTTGCCCATGGCCCGCAGCGGCGCACGCCCGATCTGCGCGCCTACGTGCAGTTGCCCCCCGGCCTGAACCCGCGCACCCAGGCCATGGCACGGCAGATGCTCGCCGACCCACGGCTCGCAAAAGGCGGCGCGGGGTCCCTGGTGGACGCCGCCCTGCAGCGCCTTGCTCGCGGCGGCTACCAGTACACACTCGAGCCCGGCCTGTACGGCGAGCACACGGCCGACGAATTCTGGTTCGACCGCAAGCAGGGTTTTTGCGAACACATCGCCTCGGCCTTCGTCGTGCTGATGCGGGCACTGGACATACCCTCACGCATCGTCACGGGCTACCAGGGCGGGCAGATGAACTCCATAGACGGCTACTGGACCGTGCACCAGAGCGACGCCCACGCCTGGGCCGAGGTGTGGATCGCCGGCCGCGGCTGGGTCCGCGTGGATCCCACGGGCGCCGTCGCACCCGGCCGCGTGGGCCAGTTGCAGCGGCTGCAGGCACCACGCGGCGTGCTCGGCAACGCCATGGCAGCGGTCGTCAGCCCACTCATGCTGCAGGAACTGCGCGCCACCTGGGAGGCGCTGAACAACGGGTGGAACCAATGGGTGCTCAACTACACCCAGGGGCGCCAGCTCGACCTGCTCAGGGCACTGGGCCTTGAGGCACCCGACTGGCAGGACCTGGTGCGCCTCATGGGCCTGCTGATCTGCGCCGCCGCCATGACAGGCCTGGCCTGGACGTTGTGGCAGCGACGCCGCCAGGACCCCTGGCAGCAGCTGCTGCAGCAGGCACGCCAACGCCTGGCGCGCACCGGCCTGCAAATCGCGCCCCATCTGCCGCCGCGCGCCATGGCCCAGGAGGCGCGCGCCCACCTGGGTCCGGCCGCCGAACCCGCCGCGCAATGGCTGCTGCGCCTGGAGCAGGCGCGCTACGCCGCACGGCCCGCCGCCGCCCTGCCCCAGCTGCGCCGTGACCTGGCCCGACTGCCCTGGCCCGCGGCACAATCGCGCAGCACAGGCACACCATGACACCCACCATCGTAAAAACCATTCTTTTGATAGCTGCCAGCGCTTTATCCATCAGTGCTGCGGCCAAAAACACTCATAAAAAGCACGCCGCCAAGCCGGCGCCCGCCTACCACTACGCCCAACGCACGGAAGCCATGGAGTTTGCGGACGACGTGGCCGAGCGCCGCGGCCTGGACCGCGAATGGGTACGCCAGGCCGTGGGCCAGGCCCGGCTGCTGCGCGAGGTGCCGCGCCTGGTATTGCCGCCGCCCAAGACCCAGCCCAAGAACAGGGCCGCCTATCGCGCGCGCTTCGTCGAGCCCGTGCGCATTGGCGCCGGCCTGCGCTTCTGGCAGGACAACGCCGAGGCCCTGGCACGGGCCGAACGCGAATACGGCGTGCCGGCCGAGATCATCGTCGGCATCATCGGCGTGGAAACGCTCTACGGCCAGCACATGGGCGGCTACCGCGTGATCGACGCGCTGGCCACCTTGAGCTTTGACTTCCCCGACGCCCACCCGCGCGCGGCCGAACGGCGCGCCTTTTTCCGCGGCGAGCTGGAGCAGTTTCTGACCCTCATGGACCGCACCGGCATGGACCCGCACGATCCGCGCGGCAGCTACGCCGGCGCCATGGGCATGGGCCAGTTCATGCCATCGAGCTGGACGCGCTGGGCCGTGGACTTCGACGGCGACGGCCGCATCGACCTGTGGCGCAGCCCGCAGGACGCCATAGGCTCGGTGGCCAACTACTTCGTGGGCCATGGCTGGATCGCCGGCATGCCCACGCATTACGCCGTGGCGTTCGACGCCGAACGGCTGCAGCTCGACACGCTGCTCGCGCCCGACATACTGCCGACCTTCAGCGCGGCCCGCATGGCTGCCCTGGGCGCGCAGGTGCAGGGCGAAGGCGCCCGGCACCAGGGCCCGCTGGCGCTGGTGGAGCTGCAGAACGGCACGGAGCCTCCCAGCTACGTGGCCGGCACCGAGAATTTCTACGCCGTCACGCGCTACAACTGGTCGAGCTACTACGCCATGGCGGTGATCGAGCTGGGGCGGGCGGTGGCGGCGGCGCGGCAGGCACCCTGAGACCCAGGGGCGATGCGGTCTTCATTGATGACACGCAAGTTGCCCCAACCGGGTATCGCGCGGGTCGCGGTAGCCGGCAAACGAGAAGGCTCAAAGCCAGACCATGCCAAACACCCGCGACGTACTGACCCCCGACAACCTCGCCATGCTGCAACGCATTGCCGAAACCGGCAGCTTTGCCGCGGCCGCGCGCCAGCTGGGCCTGGTGCCCAGCGCCTTGACCTATCGCGTACGCCAGATCGAGGACGCGCTCGACGCGCTGCTGTTCGACCGCAGCGCGCGCCAGGCCCGTCCCACCGATGCCGGCCTGGAGCTGCTGCGCGAGGGCCGGCGCCTGCTGGAGGACGTGGACGCCATAGCCAACCGCGTGCGCCGCGTGGCCACGGGCTGGGAGCCGCAGCTGACCCTGTCGGTGGACGGCATCATCTCGCCCACCACCATTCTGGATCTTGTGGAGGCCTTTTACGCCATGGCGCCGCCCACGCGGCTCAAGTGGCGCGACGGCATCCTGAGCGGCACGGCCGAGGCACTGGCATCGGGCCACGCCGATCTGGCCTTGGGCGTGACCGCGGGTGCTTCCAACGTGGCGGGGCTGCAGTCGGCTCCGCTGGGGGATTTGCGCTTCATCTTCGTCGTGGCCCCACACCACCCGCTGGCGCGCGCGCCCGAGCCCATCAGTGACGCCACGCTGCGCGCGCACCGCATGATCGCCGTGGCCGACTCGGCACTGCGCGGCAACGTGACCATAGGCATCCTGGCCGGCCAGGACGTATTCACCGTGGACAACATGCGCGCCAAGATTCAGGCCCAGCTGCGCGGCCTGGGCGGCGGCTTCCTGCCCGAGCCCATGGTGCGCCCTTACATCGAGTCCGGCCACCTGGTGGCGCGCGCCGTGGCACGCCCGGAACGCACCATCGCCATGTGCTATCAATGGGGCGGCCCCGGCGCGGCCACACCCGGGCGGGCGCTGCAATGGTGGCTGGCGCAGCTTCAAAGCCAGGCCACGCGGCGTGCGCTGCTGGAAAATCACCATCATTTCTGACTGCGCCGACTGCGCACCGCCTATGGCGCGTGTAGAGTCATTGGTATTTCACGCCTGCCTTCACACTCTCACGAAAGCCCGCCATGACAGCACCGCGTCCCCGCTCAAGCAAACGGTTGAAACACAGCGCGTCGGACGGCCCGGCGCGCCGCTTTGCCATCGTCGGTGCCGGCATGGCCGGCATCGCCTGCGCGCGCACGCTGGCCCAGGCGGGACACAGCGTGACCGTGTTCGAGAAGGCGCCGCACAGTGGCGGACGCACGGCGGCGCTTGACTCGCCGTTTGGCAGCTTTGATACCGGCGCGCAGTACTTCACGGTGCGCGATGCGCGCTTTCAGCAGGCCCTGGACACCGTCCCCGGCCTGTGCCGCGCCTGGAGCGCCACCACCATACGGGTGCTGGATGCCGCCGGCCGCGTGGCCACGGCCACGCGCACGCCCGGCGAGGCGCACTGGGTTGCCGCCCCGACCATGGACGCGCTGGTCCAGGCCTGGGCCCAGCCGCTGCAAGCCGACAACCGGCTGCACACGCACACCGCCGTCACGCGCATAGAGCGCGACCCCATGCGCACCACGGCCTGGCAGCTGCATTGCGAGACGCTGGGCGGCGACACCCATTTGCACGGCGGCTTCGATGCCGTGCTGCTGACTCAACCGGCGCCCCTGAGCCAAGCGCTGCTGCTGCAGTCGGGCGTCACCCCGCCCTGGGGCGACGCCATGGCGGGAATCGATATCGCCCCCTGCTGGACGCTGATGTTGGCCTTTGCCCACGCCGTGCACCCTGGTCTGACCACGCTGGGCCCGCAATGGAACGCGGCACGCAGCACACACCACCGCATCGCCTGGCTGGCGCGCGAGTCCAGCAAACCCGGGCGCAAGCAGATAGAGCGCTGGACGGTGCAGGCCAGCCCCGCCTGGTCGCTGGAACACCTGAACGACGATGCCGCCCGCGTGCAGGGCAAGCTCATCAAGGCCTTTACCGAGGTCACCGGCATACGTGCCACGCCCACACATGCCGAGCTGCGCCGCTGGCGCTTCGCCCAGACACAAAAACCCCTGGGCCAGAGCTTTCTGTGGGACGCCGCCACGGGGCTGGGCGCCTGCGGCGACTGGTGCCTGGGCCATAGGCTGGAGGACGCCTTCGTCTCCGGCCTGGAGCTGGCCCTGGCCGCTGCATGAGCCGTGCGGCAGGCTACGTAGGCCGGTTCGCCCCCTCCCCCACAGGGCCGCTGCACGCCGGCTCGCTCGTCGCCGCCCTGGCCAGCTGGCTGGACGCCCGCGCGGCCGGTGGACGTTGGCTGGTGCGCATCGAGGACGTGGACCTGCCGCGCTGCCCCCCCGGTGCGGCCGAACGCATTCTGGCCCAGCTGGCCGCCTGCGGCCTGCTGCCGGACGACGCCCCGCTCTACCAATCGAGCCGCGGCGCGCGCTACCAGCAGGCCCTGGATCAGCTGCGCGAACGACACCTGGCCTACCCCTGCGCCTGCACCCGGCGCGACATCGAAGAAGCACTGGCCGCCCAGGGCCTGAAGCACGAGCGCCATGTGGAGCGTCCCTACCCCGGCACCTGCCGCCACGGTCTGCAGGGCCGGCCACCGCGCGCCTGGCGTTTCAATGCCACGCAATATCAGTCAAGCATGCATCCATCCGTTGATGGCAACGCGCCATCCGCTTCATTTTCAATAGTGAATAGCGGCATCCAGTGGATCGACCGGCGCCTGGGCCCGCAGCACCAGGACGTGGCCCGCCAGGTGGGCGACTTCGTGCTGCACCGTGCCGACGGCCTGTGGGCCTACCAGCTGGCCGTGGTGGTGGACGATGCCGACCAGGCCGTGACCCATGTGGTGCGCGGCGAAGACCTGGCGGACAACACGCCGCGCCAGATCCTGCTGCAGTCGGCCCTGGGGCTGGCCACGCCGCGCTACCTGCACACGCCGCTGGTGCGCGCGGCCGATGGCGAAAAGCTCTCCAAGCAGCATGGAGCGCCGGCCATCGACGACAGCCGGCCCGTGCAGGCGCTGGCCGACGCCGCCCACGTGCTGGGCCTGCCACCCGCGAGAAATGAAAACAATCTCTCCGAGGCGCTGGCGCTGTGGGTCACCGCCTGGGCACGAAACTACAATCCGCCGCTGTGACCGAAACGCTTTTCCACCAAGACCCCCATCCCGGCGCGCCCGCGGCCGTCGCCCACCCGAAGGGCATCAAGAGCTATGTGCGCCGCGCCGGCCGCACCACCAGCGGCCAGGCCAAGGCCCTGGAAGACCTGGGCCCGCGCTATGTGCTGGACTATGCGGCCGCCCCGCTCGACACGACTGCCGCCTTTGGCCGCACCGCCCCGCTGGTGCTGGAGATCGGTTTCGGCATGGGTGAGGCCACGGCCCATATCGCCGGAGTGCGTCCCGGAGACAACTTCCTGTGCTGCGAGGTGCACGAGCCCGGCGTGGGCGCGCTGCTCAAGCGCATCGGCGAGCAGGGCCTGACAAACATCCGCATCCTGCAGCACGACGCCGTGGAGGTGTTGGAGCACATGCTCGCGCCCGAGTCGCTGACCGGCGTGCACATCTTCTTTCCCGACCCCTGGCACAAGAAGCGCCACAACAAGCGCCGCCTGATCCAGCCGCCACTCGTGGCCAGGCTGGCCAGCCGCCTCAAGCCCGGCGGCTACATCCACTGCGCGACCGACTGGCAGCCTTATGCCGAGCAGATGCTGCAAGTGCTGTCGGCCGAGCCGCAGCTGGCCAACACGGCCCCCGGCTACGCCCCCAAACCCGACTACCGGCCCCTGACCAAGTTCGAGAACCGCGGCCTGCGCCTGGGCCATGGCGTGTGGGACCTGGTGTTCACGCGCCGCTGACCTTCCCATTCACCGAGCCCCAAGCGATGAAGCCCCTGCTGCAAAACCTGGCCGAAATGACCGCCCACCGCGATCACCTGCGGCTGGAGGTGTCGGTGCTGTCCACGCTGCTCAAGCTGGGCCACGTCGTGCAGGTGCGTGCGCTGGAGCTGTTCGAGCAGGACGGCGCCGCCATGCTGCGCCCGCGCAGCTGGAGCCAGGACGGGCAGATCGTCTCCAGCGAACACGATGCAGCCGGCGACACGCAGCGTCAGCCACTGGCGCGCGAGCCCGAACTGGCCCAATGCATCGCCGCCGGCGGCGAGAGTGCCGCACGCTCCACGCCCGGCCGGCACACCCTGTGGCTGCCCGTGTGGCAGGCGGGACGCGCCACGACCTGCCTGGAAATCACCCAGCCGCGTGCCTTCAAGAAGCACCAGCACGACGTCATCAAGGGCGTATTCCTCGTCTACCAGAACTACCAGAACCTGCTGGACTACAGCGAGCGCGACGCACTCACGGGCCTGCTCAACCGCAAGACCTTCGAGGAGCAGTTCGCGCGCCAGGCCAGTGCAAATCCCGGCGCGGACGACAATGCCGACACGCCGCGACAGTGGCTGGCGGCCATCGACATCGACCACTTCAAGGGGGTCAACGACCGCTTCGGCCATCTGTTTGGCGACGAGGTGCTGATCCTGGTGGCCAACCTGCTGCGCACGCAGTTCAAGAGCCAGGACCGCATCTTCCGCTTCGGCGGCGAGGAATTCGTGGTGCTGCTTCGCTCCATCACCCTGCCCCAGACCCGCCAGGCACTGGAGCGTCTGCGCCTGGCCATACAGTCCCACGTCTTTCCCCAGATCGGGCAGGTCACCGTGAGCATAGGCTTCGTCGCCCTGCATGCCGGCTCGCCTGTGGAGATCCTGGGGCGCGCCGACCAGGCGCTCTACCACGCCAAGGAAAGCGGCCGCAACCGGGTGTGCTTCTACGATGACGTGATGCACAGCGGCGCGCTGCAGGTCAAGGTGGCCCACGACGAGGTCGAGCTGTTCTAGGACGCCATCGGACTTGGAGATCGCCGGCTGCAAGTCAATCGCGTCGGCTCGGTTTTCACCGTCTCACCGTGTCGTGACCGCCTTTTTGCCCAATAGCTCGGCCATTGGGCCGACGCTCCGGCAAGGCTCAAGCAGCGATATCTGTTGACTCGTCATCCCAGCGTGCGCGATCTACGCGCAGCCCGTCATACCCGCGAAGGCGGGGATCCGGGTGCGACCCATGCCGTTGATTCATTGTTGCTGTGGATCCCGCCTTCGCGGGGATGACGGCGGCTTGCCGTTCAACAGGATTTGCTACCTGAGCCTCAGCCAACACCGGCCGAGCTGGGTTTGATTCTGGCTACGACACTCTTTGAGTGCGCCGCCGGCGCTCCAGGTCCGACGGCCTCACGGGCGCGGTGGAGCGTCGAGCGTTGAGGGTTTTGCGTGGAGCCGGCAGGATGCCGGCGCTCCGCACTAAACGCGCTCGCCCACCCAGCCGGCCACCGAGGCCAGCGCGGCCGGCAGCGCCGCGGCGTTGGTGCCGCCCGCCATGGCCATGTCGGGCTTGCCGCCGCCCTTGCCGCCGACCTGCTGTGCGACGAAGTTGACCAGCTCGCCGGCCTTGATGCGGCCCACGCTGTCGGACGTCACGCCCGCGGCCAGCTGCACCTTGTCGCCGTCGACGGCGGCAAGCAAGATGGCGGCCGTCTTGAGCTTGTCCTTGAGCTTGTCCATGGTCTCGCGCAGCTGCTTGGCGTCTGCGCCATCGATCCGGGCCGCGAGCACCTTGAGGCCCTTCACGTCCACGGCCTGGCCGGCCAGCTCGTCGCCCTGGCTCGACGCGAGCTTGCCCTTGAGCGCGGCCAGCTCTTTTTCCAGCGCCCGGATCTGATCGAGCGCACCGCCGATGCGGGCGGTAAGTTCGGCCGTCGGCGCCTTGAGCACGGCGGCGGCCTCGTCCACCGTATTCTCGAGCGATTGCAGGTAGGCGAGCGCGTTCTCGCCCGTCACGGCCTCGATACGGCGCACGCCCGCGGCCACGCCGCCCTCGGCCACCACCTTGAAGAGGCCGATGTCGCCCGTGCGCTGCACGTGCGTGCCGCCGCAGAGCTCGCGGCTCGAGCCGATGTCGAGCACGCGCACGCTCTCGCCGTACTTCTCGCCGAACAGCATCATGGCGCCGGTCTTTTGCGCACTCTCGATGTCCATCACGCGTGCCTGGGTGGCGCTGTTGGCCAGCACCTCTGCGTTCACGCGGCGCTCGATCTCGCGGATCTGCGCGCCGGTCACCGGCGCGTTATGGGCAAAGTCAAAGCGCGTGCGCTCGGCATTCACCAGGCTGCCCTTTTGCTGGACGTGATCGCCCAGCACCTCGCGCAGCGCCTTGTGCATCAGGTGCGTGACCGAGTGGTTGCGCATGGTGGCCGTGCGCTGGGCGCCGTCGACCTGGGCCTGCACCGTATCGCCCACGCTCAAAGTGCCCTCGGCCGCCTGGCCATGGTGGCCGTACACGTCGGCCTTGATCTTCTGCGTGTCCTGCACGGCAAAGCGCGCGCTGCCGGCCGTGATCAGCCCCTGGTCGCCGACCTGGCCACCGCTCTCGGCATAGAACGGCGTGCTGTCCAGCACGACCACGCCGTTTTGGCCAGCTTTCAGGGATGCAACGCTTACCCCGTCTGCGTAGAGTGCTACGATTTTTGCTGTACCCGCCAGATGCTCGTAGCCCGTGAACTGGTTGGCCGCGCCGCCGTATTCCAGCGCCCGGTCCATCTTGAACTTGCCGGCCGCACGGGCCGTGCTCTTCTGGTGCTCCATGGCGGCGGCAAAGCCCGCTTCGTCCACGGCCAGGCCTCGCTCGCGGCAGACGTCGCAGGTCAGGTCGAGCGGGAAGCCATAGGTGTCGTGCAGCTTGAAGGCCACATCGCCGGGCAGGGTCTTGGCACCTCCGGCCAGCGCCCCGTCCAGAATCTCCATGCCATGGGCCAGGGTCTCGAAGAAGCGCTCCTCCTCCACGCGCAGCACCTCGGTGATGCGCTCCTGCTGCTCGCGCAGCTTGGGGTAGGCCTCGCCCATCTGGGCCGCCAGGTCGTTCACCAGCCTGTGGAAGAACGGCGTCTTGCAGCCCAGCTTGTAGCCGTGGCGAATGGCCCGGCGCACGATGCGCCGCTGCACGTAGCCGCGGCCCTCGTTGCTCGGAATCACGCCGTCGGCCACGAGGAAGGCGGTGGCGCGGATATGGTCGGCAATCACCTTGAGCGACGGGTTGGCCAGGTCGGCGCAGCCGGTCTCGCGCGCGGCGGCCTTGATGAGCGCATCGAACAGGTCGATCTCGTAGTTGCTGTGCACATGCTGCAGGATGGCGGCCAGGCGCTCCAGGCCCATGCCGGTGTCCACGCAGGGCGCGGGCAGCGGCGTGACGGTGCCGTCCTCCTTCATGTCGAACTGCATGAACACGTGGTTCCAGATCTCGATGAAGCGGTCGCCGTCCTCATCGGGGCTGCCCGGAGGGCCGCCGGGGATCTCGGGGCCGTGGTCGTAGAAGATCTCCGAGCAGGGGCCGCAGGGGCCGGTGTCTGCCATCATCCAGAAGTTGTCGCTCTTGTAGCGCCCGCCCTTGTTGTCGCCGATGCGGATCACGCGCTCGGGAGGCAGGCCGATTTCCTTGGTCCAGATGTCGTAGGCCTCGTCGTCCTCGGCATACACCGTGGCCAGAAGGCGCTCGGGCGGCAGCTTGTAGACCTGGGTCAGCAGCTCCCAGCCCCATTGGATGGACTCGCGCTTGAAGTAGTCGCCAAACGACCAGTTGCCCAGCATCTCGAAGAAGGTGTGGTGGCGCGCCGTGTAGCCCACGTTCTCCAGATCGTTGTGCTTGCCGCCGGCGCGCAGGCAGGTCTGCACGCTGGCCGCGCGCACATAGGGGCGCTTGTCGGTGCCCAGGAACACGTCCTTGAACTGCACCATGCCGCTGTTGGTGAACATCAGCGTCGGGTCGTTGCCCGGCACCAGCGGGCTCGATGCCACCACGGTGTGGCCCTTGGCGGCAAAGAAATCCAGGAATGTCTTGCGGATGTCGGCAACGGAAAAGCGGGTGGTCATGGGTCTACTCAAGGATTGGAAGGCCTGCCGCCGGCGGACAGGCGAACCTGGCATTTTAGGGGGTTTCCTCAGCGGCCCTGCGGTTGCACCGAACACAGGTGCCCGCCCGGTGGCCGCGAACACAAACCGCAACCAGATGGCATCCCCGGTCTGGTCCCCTGCGGCTCGCTGGGCCAGCCGCAACCCATCGGCCGTCAAACGGGTGGTGCCGCTGATCGTGCAATTCAAGTAGCGATATCCATTGATTCGTCCTTCCAGAGCACGCGATCTACGCGCAGCCCGTCATCCCCGCCTTCGCGGGGATGACGGCGGTGAACTCATCATCAGAAATCGCTACTTGAGCCTTTCCCAAACCCTGCCGCCGCAAGTGGTACGGCGCCATAATCTCGCCCCTTTTGCCCCCGAGTCTTCATGCACAACAGCCACGACCCGCGTGTCCTGCCCATGCGCGACGGCGTCAACCCCTGCTGCGTGGTGCTGCCATCGCAGGGACAGGGCCTGCTGCTCGATTTTCTGACGCAGCGCCTGCCCGCGGTATCGCGCGCCGACTGGATGCGCCGACTCGATGCGGGCGAGGTGGTGGACGAATTTGGCAGTGCCGCCTCGGCGCACAGCCCGTTCACGCCCGGCCGGCGCTACTACTACTACCGCGAGCTGGCAGATGAGCCGGCCATCCCGTTCCACGAGGAGGTGTTGTACCGGGACGAGCAGATTCTCGTGGCCGACAAGCCGCATTTCCTGCCTGTGGTGCCCGCTGGGCGCTACCTGCAGCAGACACTGCTGGTGCGTCTCAAACGGCGCCTGGGACTGCAGGAGCTCTCGCCCGTGCACCGAATCGACCGTGACACGGCCGGCCTGGTGCTGTTCTCGGTGCAACGTGCCACGCGCGGGCGCTACCAGGCACTATTTCGCGATCGCCAGGTGCGCAAGGTCTACGAGGCCGTGGCGCCCTGGCGGACCGGTCTGAGCTTTCCTCGCACCCACGCCAGCCGGCTGCAGGAGAGCGGCCACTTCTTTCGCATGCACGAGGTGCCGGGCACGCCGAATGCGGTGACCGAGATGGACGTCGTGGAACGGTCCGGCGACTGGGCGCGCTACCGGCTCGCACCGCTGACGGGCAAGCGCCACCAGCTGCGCGTGCACATGGCGGCGCTGGGACTGCCGCTGTGTGGTGATGGCTTCTACCCCGAGGTCAACGATCCGCCCGAGGGCGACTATTCCAACCCGCTGCAGCTGCTGGCGCGCGGCCTGTCGTTCACCGACCCGGTGACAGGACAGGAGCGGTGCTTTGAAAGCCGCTTGCAGTTGCGCCCGTTGGCGGATTTCGGCTGACGCCTTACAGCTGGTGCACCACCAGCTTGAACTCCGGGTCTTCATCGAAGGCCCGCACCTCGAACCCAAGCCGGCGCATGAGCTTGAGCATGGTGGGGTTGTTGGCCAGCACCAGGCCCTGGATCTCGGCCAGGCCACGGTCGCGCGCCACCTCCATGATGCTGTGCATCAGGCGCGAGCCCAGGCCCTTGCCGGCGAAGTCGTCGGCCACCAGCAGGGCGAATTCGCAGCTGCTGTGGTCGGGGTTGGTGACGTAGCGCGACACGCCGACGATGCGCTCCTTGTGGCTGACCTGGCCTTCCTCGTCCACCACGCGTTCGCGCTGTACGGCCACGAGGGCCATCTCGCGGTCGTAGTCGATGAGCGTGAAGCGCGCCAGCATCGATGGCGGCAGCTCGGCGATCTGCGAGACGAAGCGGAAATAGCGGCTCTCCGGCGACAGTTCCTTGACCAGGCGCTGCACCATCTGCGCGTCGTCGGGGCGGATCGGGCGCACCAGGCATTCACCACCGCCGCGCAGCGGCCAGATCTGCTCGTAGCGCGCCGGGTAGGGGTGTATGGACAGGTGGTTGTAATGCCCCGGGCCGACGCTCTCGGTGCGGCCGCTGGCGTGGGCCGTTTCGTGCAGGGCGATGCGCGCATCCACGGCCACGGCGCCCTGCTCGTCCACGATCAGGGGATTGATGTCCATCTCGCGCAGCTGGGGCAGAGCGCACACCATCTCGGACACGCGCAGCAGCACCTGCTCCAGCGCCTGCATGTCCACGGCACTGGCACCACGCCATTCACCCAGGGTCTCGGCCACGCGCGAGCGCTCCATGAGCCGGCGCGCCAGGAACTGGTTCAGCGGCGGCAGCTCCATGGCGCGGTCGTCGATGAGCTCGATCATGGTGCCGCCGGCGCCGAAGGTGATGACGGGGCCGAAGGGCGCGTCGCTGACCAGTCCGATGCAGATCTCGCGCCCACGTCGCGCGCGCGCCATCTTCTGCACCGTCACGCCGTTGATGCGTGCCTCGGGCAGCAGGCGCGACACACGCTGCACCATGTCGGTGTAGGCCTCGCGCGCATCCGCGCCATTGGCCACGTTGAGCGCCACGCCGCCCACGTCGGACTTGTGGGCAATGTCGGGCGAGTCGATCTTCAGCGCCACCGGAAAGCCGAGCTGCGTGGCGATCATCATGGCCTCGTTGCCATTGCGCGCCAGCATGGTCTTGGTGACCGGGATATGGAACGCCGACAGCAGCGTCTTGGACTCCATCTCGGTCAGCACGTTGCGGCGCTCGGCCAGCACGCTCTCGATGACCAGGCGCGCGCCCTCGATGTCGGGCTTGGCCAGCGTGGTCAAGGGCGGCGGCGTCTGCTGCAGAAGCTGCTGGTTCTGATAGAACGAGGCGATGTTGCCAAAAGCGCCCACGGCGGCCTCGGGCGTGCGGAAGGAAGGGATCTGCGCGTCGCGCAGGATCTGGCGCGCCGGCACCACGGTGGCATCGCCCATCCAGCACGACAGCAGCGGCTTGGGCGCCAGGCGCCTGGCCTCGGCCAGCACCCTGGCAACGCCCTCGGCGTCGATACCGGCCTTGGGCGAGAAGATGGCCAGCACGCCGTCGATCTGCCGGTCGCGAAAGGCCGCCTCCAACGCCACGCGGAAATGCTCGGGCCCGGCCTCCTCCGACAGGTCCACCAGGTCGGTCAGGGTGGCCATGGGCGGCAGCTGCGGCGCCAGCGCGTCGCGCGCCTCGCCCGAGAGCCGGCCCAGGTCGAGCCCGATCTCGTTTTCCCAGTCGGCCGCCAGCACGCCGGGGCCGCCGCCGTTGGTGACGATGGCCAACCGCCTGCCCACGGGGCGGTAGCGCGATGCCAGGCATTTGGCGGCCGAGAACAGCTCGACGAACGAGCGCACGCGCACGGCGCCGGCACGGCGCAGCACGGCGTCGAACACCTCGTCGCTGCCCACGATGGCGCCGCTGTGCGTCTGCGCCGCCTGGTTGCCTGCGGGCTTGCGCCCGGACTTGAGCACCACCACCGGCTTGGCAAACGCGGCCGAGCGCAGCGCGCTCATGAAGCGGCGCGCATCCTGTATGCCCTCCATGTAGATCACGATGCTTTGCGTGCGCGCATCGTTGGCCAGGAAGTCGAGCGCCTCGCTCAGGCCCAGGTCGGTGTGCGGCCCCAGGGAGATCACGCTGGAGAAGCCCACGGAGTTGTTGGCCGCCCAATCCAGAATGGAAGCCGTGAGCGCACCCGACTGGCACACCAGAGCCAGGGAGCCTTCGCCCGCCAGCGGGCCCGCGGCGCTGGCGTTGAGCTTCAGCGACGGCCGCTGTATGCCCAACGAATTGGGCCCCAGCAGATGCATGCCCTCGCGCCGCGCGATCTTGCGCAGTTGCTCGGCCGTTTGCGCATCCACGCCGCTGGACAACACCAGGGCCGAGCGGCAGTTCATGCGGCCAGCGACCTCGAGCGCCGCGGGTAGGTCCTTGAGCGGCTGGGCAATGATGGCCAGGTCCGCGCGCGTCTGCGCCAGGTCCGCCAGCGTGCCGCTGGTGTTGATGTCCAGGAACTGCAGCTGGCCGCTGAAGCGCTGCGCCGTCAGCGCCTCGCGCAAGGCGCGGGCCTGGGGCGTATGGCTTTCGGGCAAGTCGGCATCGCCGGCCAGCACGATGACCGAGCTTGGGTTGAACAGGGGCGTGAGGTAGTGCTTGTCCATCATGGTGGGGCGATTTTCGGGTATTCCCCTAGACCTTACGAGTCCTGATCTTGATCTGTCTTAAATAAGTAACTAATAGTTTGCTTTTGACAACAAATGTAGCACAGCCTGGGCCGTCGCCCGGGCGGCGCCGCGGTGCTCCTGGGTGAAGGCCTGACAGCGTGCGGCCAGCGCGGCGCGGCGCGGTGCGTCCTGCGCCAGCGTGGTCGCAAGATCCACCCCCGCGGCCATGTCGGCCACGCGCTCGGCAGCGCCGGCGGCTATGGCCAGCTGCGCGGCCTCGGCAAAGTTGAAGGTGTGCGGCCCCATGACTACGGGGCAGCCGCAGGCCGCGGCCTCGATCAGGTTCTGCCCACCCAGCGGCGCGAAGCTGCCGCCCAGCAGCGCCACTTGGGCCATGCCGTAGTACAGCGCCATCTCGCCCAGCGAGTCGCCCAGCCAGACATCGGCCGCCTGCGGGCCGTCGCCCCATAGGCTGCGCCGCGACACACTGAGGCCCGCGGCCCGGCACAGGCGCTCGGCCTCGTCAAAGCGCTGCGGGTGGCGCGGCACGAGCAGCCATTGCACAGGCATGGCTTCTACGGTTTTTGTAGCTGCCAGCACTTGGCTGGCGGGTGCTGGAGCCCAATTTTGCTTGATAACGTCGAGCCACATCGCCTCCTCGCCCTCGCGCGTGCTGGCCAGCACCACCACGGGCCTTGGCGTGGCATCGCGCCACACGCGGCCCCGGGCCAGCTGCACGGGCGATGGTTCCACGTCGAACTTGAGATTGCCAAACACCCCGGCCACGGGCGCGCCCAGGTCACGCAGGCGCGCCGCGTCCTGCTCGGTCTGCGCCCAGACGGCCGCCAGCCCCGCGTAGGCCGGGCGCGACAGCCAGGCCAGGCGGCGCGCGCCGGCATGTGATTTTTCATTCAGGCGCGCATTGGCCAGCGCCAGTGGCACGCCCTGAGCGCGGCAGCCTGCCGCCAGGTTGGGCCAGATTTCGGTTTCCATGAGAATGCCGATGGCCGGACGGAATTGGCGCAGAAAGCGCCGCACTGCGCCGGGCGTGTCCCAGGGCTGCCAGACCTGCATGTCGCTCGCCTGCAGGAGCTTTTCGCCCTCGGCCCGGCCCGTGGCCGTGCCGTTGGTGAGCAGCAGACGCATGCCGGGCAGCTGGGCGCGCAGCTCCTTGAGCAGGATGGCGGCGGCGCGCGTCTCGCCCAGAGACACGGCGTGTATCCACACCAGCGGCCCGCCCTGCCCGTCCTGCCCGTCCTGCGGCGCTTGTTGGTAATGGCCAAAGCGCTCTGGCACGGCCACTGCGTAGCCGGGCTCGGTGCGTGCGCGCCGACGCAGCTTGCGCAAGAGCAGCGGCTGGGCCAGCCACAGGGCCAGGCTGTAGAGCGCGAGGGCAAGGCGCTGCATGGCGCGGGCGGCGGGACGGCGACCGTCAGTGCGCCGCGCCGCCCACCTTGGCGCCGGGTTTGACGCGCTCGAGCAGGGCCAGCATGGCGGCCTCGATGCGGCGCAGCGCCTCATCGGTATGGCCCTCGAAGCGCAGCACCAGCACCGGCGTTGTGTTGCTTGCGCGGATCAGGCCAAAGCCATCGGGCCAGTCCACACGCAGGCCGTCTATGGTGCTGATGGTCGCGGGGGCGGCGAACAGGCTGGGCGCCAGGGCCTGCAGCTCGGCCGTCAGGTGGTGGGGCTCGCCCTCCTCGCAGGCCACATTGAGCTCGGGCGTGCTGTGGCTCGTCGGCAACTGGTTCAGCACGGCGCTCGGGTCGGCCGCGCGGCTCAGTATCTCCAGCAGGCGGCAACCCGCGTAGGTGCCGTCGTCAAAGCCGTACCAGCGCTCCTTGAAGAAGATGTGGCCGCTCATCTCGCCGCCCAGGGGCGCGTTCAGCTCCTTCATGCGCGCCTTGATGAGCGAGTGCCCGGTCTTGTACATCACCGGCTCGCCGCCCGCGGCGGCAATGGCGGGCGCAAGGCGCTGGGTGCATTTGACGTCGAACAGGATGGGCGCGCCCGGCACGCGCGAGAGCACGTCCTGCGCGAACAGCATCATCTGCCGGTCGGGGAAGATGTTCTGGCCGTCCTTGGTCACGATGCCCAGGCGGTCGCCGTCGCCGTCAAAGGCCAGGCCCAGCTCGGCATCGCTGCTCTTGAGCGCCGCGATCACGTCGCGCAGGTTCTCGGGCTTGGAGGGGTCGGGGTGGTGGTTGGGAAAGTTACCGTCCACCTCGGAAAAGAGCTCCACCACCTCGCAGCCCAGCGCACGGAAGATGGCCGGCGCCGAGGCCCCGGCGATGCCATTGCCGCTGTCCACGACGATCTTCATGGGGCGGGCCAGCTGCACGTCGCCCGTGATGCGCGCAACGTAGTCCGGCAGCACGTCGGCATGCCGCACGCTGCCGCCGTCCTGCAGCTGCCAACCGCCCTGCTCCATGGTGCGGCGCAGGCCCTGGATCTCGTCGCCGTAGATCGCGCGGCCAGCGAGCACCATCTTGAAGCCGTTGTAGTCCTTGGGATTGTGGCTGCCTGTGACCTGGATGCCGCTTGTGCACAGCGTGCTGGCGGCAAAGTACAGCATGGGCGTAGTGCAGGCGCCGATGTCGATGACCTCCAGGCCCACATCCACCAGACCGGCGATCAGCGCCCTGGACAACGCCGGGCCCGACAGCCGCCCGTCACGCCCCACGGCCACCACGCGCTCGCCCTGCGCCCGCGCCGCCGTGCCGAAGGCCCGGCCGAGCGCGCGGGCCACCTCTTCGTTGAGCGTGCCCGGCACGATGCCGCGGATGTCGTAAGCCTTGAAGATGGCGGGGGAGAGTTGCACGGGAGAACCTGCCTTGGCGGAGAGGGAAAGCCGTGGATTGTAGGCGTGCCCCTGCCCTCGCCAGGCATAGGCACATGTCCGAAAACGGCGAGTCCGCGCCCGTGCGCGGCCTATCATGCAGCCATGCCCTCCGATGCCGCCAGCTTCGATGACGACGCCCGCTACCTCGCGCTCAAGGCGCGCGATGCGCGCTTTGACGGGCGCTTCTTCACCGGCGTGACGTCCACCGGCATCTACTGCCGCCCGGTATGCGCCGTACGCACGCCGCGGCGCGAGAACTGCCGCTTCTTTGCCCTCGCGGCCCAGGCCGAGGCGGCCGGCTTTCGCCCCTGCCTGCGCTGCCGGCCCGAGCTGGCGCCGCAGGCCGCGCCGTGGTCGGTGCAGGACGCATCGGGCATCCTCGTGCGCCAGGCGCTGCGCCTGCTCGACGCGCCCGAAGTCTGGTGCGACGCCGATGGCGCGCCGTTGGTCGCTGGCCTGGCCGCTCGCCTTGGCATCAGCGACCGGCACCTGCGCCGCATCTTCGAGGCCGCGCTGGGCATATCGCCGCTGCAGTACCTGCAGACGCGGCGGCTGCTGACGGCCAAGCAACTTCTGACCGACACGCGCCTGCCCGTAACGCAGATCGCGCTGGCCAGCGGCTTTGCCAGCCTGCGGCGCTTCAACGCGGCCTTCGGCGCGCATTACGGGCTCAACCCGACACAGCTGCGGCGAAACGGTGCGGCGCCCGGCGCGGACAAAGGCGGCCAGCCCGTGCACCTCGGTTACCGGCCGCCGCTGGATGCAGAGGCGCTGCTCGGCTTCTTTGCGGTCCGCCGCATACAAGGGCTGGAAGAGATCGACGGGCTGGCGCTGCGCCGCACGGTGCGCCTGGCGGGCGCCGGCAGCAAGCACACGGGCTGGCTTGAGGCGCGCTTCGACCCCGCCCGCGCGCAACTGCTGCTGCGCAGCAGCGATGGCCTGCAGCCCGTGCTGGCGCAGCTCATCGCGCGTGTGCGCGCCCTGCTCGACCTGGACGCAGACCCCGAGGCCATCAACGCCGTGCTGCACCCCTTCTTTCCCCAGGGCGACGGCCTGCGCGTGCCCGGCGCGATCGACGGCTTCGAGCTCACCGTGCGCGCCGTGCTGGGCCAACAGGTCACGGTGGCGGCGGCGCGCACGCTCGCGCAGCGGCTGGTGGCGCAGTGGGGCGAGCCCATTGCCACGCCCTGGCCGGGACTTGACCGCCTGTTTCCCACGCCCGCCGCCCTGGCCGCGGCCGGAGGCGATGCGCTGGGGCGGCTGGGCATCGTGCGCCAGCGCCAGGCCGCCATCGTGGCGCTGGCGCGGGCCGTGGACGAGGGCCGGCTGGCATTGCATGCCGGCAGCGACGTGGAGGCCACGACGGCCGCGCTGCGCGCATTGCCGGGCATTGGCGACTGGACGGCGCAGTACATCGCCATGCGCGCGCTGCGCTGGCCCGACGCCTTTCCGTCCGGCGACGTGGCGCTGCACAAGGCCCTGGGCGTGCAGGGCGCCCGCCAGCCCGCGCGCGCCGCCGCCGAGGCCGCCCAGTCCTGGCGCCCCTGGCGCAGCTATGGCGTCATCAGGGCCTGGGATTCACTATGAAACCAATAGCGTTTCGCGGTGGTACGACCTGGGCAAACGGCCTGTCTGTCATGTAATCGGAAGTTCACCATGCAATACCCCAAAGACACGGTGCAATACAGCACCGCCACCACGCTGGGCCTCGTGCGCCTGGCCGCAGGCGGGCATGGCCTCGTCGGACTGTGGTTTGACGGGCAGCGCCACCTGCCCGCGCGGCTGGACGGCCCGGACGCCTGGCCCGTGGATGAGGGCCACCCCGTGCTGCGCGCGGCGGCCCTGCAGTTGCAGCAATACCTGGACGGCCGGCGCACAGGCTTCGACCTGCCGCTGGATCTGTCGGGCGGCACGCCGTTCCAGCAGGCCGTGTGGCGCGCTCTGCTGGCGATTCCACGCGGCGCCACGACGAGCTACGGGGCGCTGGCGCGCCAGATCGGCCAGCCCAGCGCCGTGCGCGCCGTGGGTGCGGCCGTTGGGCGCAATCCCGTCAGCGTGGTCGTGCCCTGTCACCGCGTGCTGGGCAGCGGCGGGGCTCTGACGGGCTACGCCGGTGGCCTGCCGCGCAAGCTGGCGCTGCTGAGGCTGGAGGGCGCACCGCCTATGCAGGACATCCCGCAGAGCGTGCCCGCCTTCGCATGAAGCGCATGGCGGCGCGGGCCCGGCGAGCCCGACACGCCATGGATGCCGGGTTGCGGCTCCTACATTGCGTGCAACGCCTGGTTGTCCACCGGGCTCATGCGCACAAGCGAAGGCCGCTGGTCAACGCTGTCGCAAGCTGGAGCCCGTGATCCGAAAGCCGATGGTCGAAGCGCTGCCATCGACAAAGGGCACGCCCAGGGCGATCTCACCCGTGCCGTGCAGCAGGCAGCTGTCGCGGCGCAGCGGTACCGGCGCCTCACTGTCGTCAAAGCGCACCCAGGTGCCAAAGCTGCTCAGGTCGGTCAGCACGAAGGCGCCCCTCTGCCATTCCAGGCGCGCATGCACGCGCGAGACCCGTGGGTCGGCGATGCACAGGTGCGAGTCGGGCGCGCGCCCCACATTGACCGGAACTTCGGCCGAGCTGAACAAGCGATGGGCCCCGGGCCAGGACAGCTGGATCTGCGCCGGGCAGGTTTCCATCTCCACAAGGGCCGCCATGTCGCTGCGCAGTTCGGCATGGACGGTACGGTCGCTGCGGTCCTCGGTGCGCCATTCGACCTGGTAGGTGACCAGGCGTTCGGCCTTGCCGCGTATATCCAGATGCCCCAGGCGCACGAAACTCATTCCCTGGGGCGCCCGCAGGCCGGCGACGACGGACTCGCTGGCCCAGATCTCGGCGGCATCGGCTCGCTCGCACAGGCGTGCAGCCACATTCACGGCATCGCCATAGCAGTCGCCATCGACCTCGACGACCTCGCCGCTGGCCAGCCCGATGTGGATGGCGACTTGCGACAGCTGGGCCTGTGGCGAAATCCACTGGCGATACTCGCGCATCATCGCCGCGGCCGCCAGAACGGCCGGCCCGGGCTCGGTAAACAGGCCCAGCACGCCGTCGCCCAGATTCTTCACCACACGCCCGCCGTGCCGCTGCATGCATGCGCCCATGGCCTGAGTGAGTGGCGCCACCACGGCGGCCGCGCCCTCGTTGCCCAAGGCCTCGTACAGCGCGGTGCTGCCGGTCATGTCGGCAAACACCACGGTCGCGCCAGCGTTCACGTCTGTGTTACTACCCATTCTTTTCCAATGCGGTTGTGCCGCCACCTCGCAAACTGTAAGGCCGCCAATCGTTACAAAGTGCAAGTTTGTATCTTATGCGTTCTGCGGCGGCACTGGTCGCCAGACGTTGCAGCAAGCCAACGCATTAACACAGTTTGACAACCGAAGGACGTTATGGCTGGCACCCGGTCGGCGTGACTTGCGCCTGCGCACAACGCCGCCGCGGACGGCCGTTCAAGCATGGCCCCAGTAGATGAGCGCATCGCGCCCTTCTACAGACAGCGACACCTCGACCCCCACGGGCAGCAGCACCTTGGTTGGCACATGGCCGAAAGGAAGGTTGGTGAGCACGGGGGCCTTGATCTGCGTGCGCAACCAGTCCACCACGGACTGCAGCTTGTAGCCCTTGTCGTGCGGCGTGAGCTTGTATTCGTTGAACTGGCCCAGAACGACGGCCTTTTGCTGCGCGAGCACACCTGCGTGCAGCAGTTGGGTGAGCAGGCGCTCGATGCGGTAAGGGTGCTCGCCCACGTCCTCCAGGAACAGCACGCCGCCCTTGATCTGCGGTAGGTAGGGCGTGCCCACCAGCGAGCACAGCACGGCCAGGTTGCCGCCCCACAAGCAGGCCTTCTTCACGTAGATGTCGCGCACTGCGGGCCTGCCGTCGGGCAAGGGCTTTTCGGCATGCATGCGCCAGCCGCTGCCCTCGCCATGGCCGGTGAACAGGTCGTCCAGGCAGGCAAGCATGATGTCGTCGGGCTCGCCCTCTACGCCCAGGTCCCCCACCAGCGCCGGGCCGGCCCAGGTGGTGGCCCCGGTCTTGGCCAGCAGCGCGCACTGGAAGGCCGTGAAGTCGCTCACCCCCACGAACTGCGTGCCGCGCTGCACGGCCTTGGCCACGGCCTTGTACTGGATGCGCGGCAGCAGGCGCGTGAGGCCGTAGCCGCCGCGGCTGATCAGCGCCACGTCGGCGCCGCTGGCGGCCGCACGGTGGATGGCCGCCAGGCGCGTGTCATCATCGCCCGCAAAGCGCATGTGGCTGGCCAGCGCGTCGGGGTCGACCTCCACTTCGTGGCCCATGGTCTTCAATCGCGCCACGCCGCGGCGAAACGCCGCCTTGTCGCGCACGGCGCCCGAGGGCGAGTAGATATAGATATGGCGCGGGCCATGGTCGTGGCCGCAGTGGTCGTGATCGTGCTGGTGGGACAAGGCGGTGTCTCACGCCCTTGCCGGGCGCGCTCCGTACGGTGAAAGGCGCCGCGGGGGCGCCCGAAATGTCAAAGGCTGAAGTATTCCATAGCGCGCTCGGCCACGGTGCGGGCCGACTGGGCGTCGTCCAGCACGCAGCGCTCGGTCAGAGCGCGCAGGGGCGTGAGGCGCGTGCCGGCGCCCTCCCCCCAGTGAGCGCAGGCCCGCGGCCCGGCGCGGTGGCCGGCATCCGGAAAGGGTGCGTCAAACGCCGGGCCATGGGCCTCGGGCGCATGCAGCAGCAGCTCGCCCACAAAGCGCCCCGCTGCGTTCAGCGCCAGCGCCTCCCAGCCGCCGGCCTGCGCCACCAGCACCACCTGGCGCAGATCGAGGCGGTCGACAAGCTCCAGCAGCACCTGCCGGTGCCAGGCCGGGTTGTGCGTGGCCGCTTTCTTGGGTTTGTCGCTTTTGCCAAAGCCGATCAGGTCGGGCGCCAGCACGCGTTCGCCCGCGCCGGCAAGTGCCGACAACAGGTGGCGGTATTCATAGCTCCAGCCGGCGCAGCCATGCAGCAGCAACCAGCTGCGCGTGGCATCGCGTGGCCCTTCGTCCAGGTAATGCAGGCGCAGGCCGGCCAATGCCGGCAGGTCGCTGACGTAGTGCGGCGCCCAGGGATAGTCGGGAAGGTTGGCAAAGGCATGGTCGGGCGTGCGCAGCGCATCCTGGCGCAGCGGGTGGGCGGCCAGCTGCTGCGCGCGCTGGCTGCGGCGGCGCGCGCGAAAGAAATCACTGAGCAGCGCGCCGCATTCCTCTGCCAGCACGCCGCCCGCAACCTGGGTCTGGTGGTTCAGAAGCGGTTCGGCAAACAGGTTCACTACCGAGCCGGCCGCCCCTGTTTTGGGATCGGCCGCGCCATAGACCACGCGCGGCACCCGTGCATGCAGCATGGCGCCGCTGCACATGGCGCAGGGCTCCAGCGTCACGTAGAGCGTGCAGCCATCCAGCCGGTAGTTGCCGAGCTGCCGCGCCGCGGCGCGCAGCGCCTGCATCTCGGCATGGGCCGTGGGGTCGTGGCCGGCAATCGGCGCGTTGCGGCCGCTGGCAATCTCCCGGCCGCCGCGCACCAGCACGGCGCCCACGGGCACCTCGCCCGCCTGCAGGGCCGCCTGCGCCTGGGCCAGGGCCTCGCGCATCCAGTGGGCGTCGTCAAGTTCACTCATGGTTTTATAGCTGCTGACGCTTATCCATAAAGCGTTACAGGCACTTTTTATTGTTATTCATCAGGCATGGCGCGCGGCTGCTGCATGAGCGTGTCCACCTGCTGCCTGACCTGCTGCTGCAGCTGCTGGCCTTGCGCGCGCACCGTGGGCGCGGGTTGCCCCTGCACTGCGGGCGGCACGGCCACGCGCGTGGCGCCCATTTGCTTCTTGATCAGCGCGGCCACGATGGCCAGGGCCAGCAGCAGGCCTATGAGTCCGAATCCGATGCGCATGCGTCATTCCTCCGGCAGGTTGTCCGCCATGCCCAGCCGCTGCATCCACGCGGCCAGGGCTCGCTCGTCGGGCGTGCCTTCGCCGTAGCGCGCGTACATGGCCGCGTGCGACTCCTTGCGGTGCTGGTTGAGCTTGATCTTGCATTGCAGATCCAGCACGCGCAGCTCGAAGGCCACGATGCCAGCCAGCATCTTGTGCGCAAACTCCTCGCCCAGCGCGCGCCATTGGGCGGCGTAGGCGCTCTCGTGGTCGCCTATCAAGGCCTTGAGCAGCACGTCCTTGTCCTGCGCCCCATCGATCAGCCGGGCCTGCACACGGCAGTGCACGGCCAGGTAGTTCCAGGTGGGCACGCGCGCCAGGTCGGGGTAGACCGCGGGCGACAGGTAGGCGTGCGGGCCCTGGAAGGTGACCAGCGCCTCGGGGCGCGAGCGCAGGTAGCGCCAGTGCGGGTTGGGGCGCGCGCAGTGGCCCAGCAGCACCAGTTCACCATCGCCGCGCGCGTCCACATGCAGGGGCATGGGGGTGACGAAGGGAAAGCCCTCGTCGTCGTTGCTGATCAGGCTGGCGAACGGGTGTTCGCGCATCAATGTCAGGGCGTGGGCGCGGTCCTTGGATTGGAACTGTGGCGGGAGATACATGGCGGATGGCTGGGCAAGACAGGAGTTCACTGTAGCAGCGAGTTCCCGCGCGCCAGCGCTCCAATGGGGCGCCTGGGATAATCCGCTCCCTATGTCCCTTCTGCCCCACCAGCTCGAACTGCTCTCCCCCGCGCGCGACGCCGACATCGGCATCGCCGCCATCGACCATGGCGCCGACGCCGTCTACATCGGCGGCCCTGCGTTTGGCGCGCGCGCCACGGCGGGCAACGACATCCGCGAGCTGGAACGGCTGATCGCCCACGCCCACCGCTTCAACAGCCGCATCTTCGTCACGCTCAACACCATCCTGCGCGACGACGAGCTGGAGGACGCGCGCCGCATGGCCTGGCAGGTGTACGAGGCAGGCGCGGACGCGCTCATCATTCAGGACATGGGGCTGCTGGAAATCGACCTGCCGCCCATCCAGCTGCACGCCAGCACCCAGACCGACATCCGCACGCCCGAGAAGGCGCGCTTTCTGCAGGACGCGGGCCTGTCGCAGATCGTCATTGCGCGCGAGCTCGACCTGCAGCAGATCCAGGCCATCCGCGCCGCCACCGACCCGGCCCGCACCACCATCGAGTTCTTCGTACACGGCGCGCTGTGCGTGGCCTACTCGGGCCAATGCTTCATCAGCCATGCCCACACGGGGCGCAGCGCCAACCGCGGCGACTGCAACCAGGCCTGCCGCCTGCCCTACGAGGTGCTGGACGGCGCCGGCCGCATCATCGCGCACGAAAAGCACGTGCTGTCGATGAAGGACAACAACCAGTCTGACAACCTGCGCGCCCTCATCGACGCCGGCGTGCGCAGCTTCAAGATCGAGGGCCGCTACAAGGACTTAGGGTATGTGAAGAACATCACGGCCCATTACCGCAAACTGCTCGATGAGATCGTCGAGGAAGGCGCATACACGCGCGCATCGAGCGGCCGCACCACGTTCAGCTTTACGCCCGACCCGGACCAGAACTTCAACCGCGAGTTCACCGATTACTTCGTCAATGGCCGCCAGCAGGACATAGGAGCCTTCGACACGCCCAAGCAACCGGGCCGCGCCATAGGCTGGGTCACGCAGCTGGGCGACAAGTGGTTCGAGCTCGAGGTGAGCGACAAGGCCATGGTGCTGCACAACGGCGACGGTCTGTGCTACTGGGATCTGCAGAAGGAACTGGTGGGCGTGCACATCAACCGCGCCGAATGCGTGAGTGCCAAGAAGGGCATCTGGCGCGTCTTCCCCAAGGACGACATCGCCGGCTTCAAAGATCTGCGCAAGGGCCTGGAGATCAACCGCAACCGCGACATGGACTGGGTGCGCACCCTGGACAAGAAGTCCAGCGACCGACGCATTGGCCTGTGGGCCCAGCTGGCAGAGACCGCCGACGGTTTTGCACTGACGCTGACCGATGAGGACGGCTTCATCGGCAGCGCCGCGATCACGCAGCCGCACCGGCCGGCAACCGACGCCGTTCAAGCCGAAGCCACGCTGCGCGAGCAGCTCGGTCGCTTTGGTGCCACCATTTTTGCCGTGCACGACGTCGCGTTGCAGCTCTCCCAACCCTGGTTCGTGCCCGCCTCGGCGCTGAACCAGCTGCGCCGCGAGGCCGTGGCCGCGCTCGAGGACGCGCGCGCCAAGGGCTTCATCCGCCTGCCGCGCGCCCTGCCCGTGGAGCCCCCCGCGCCCTTCCCCGAGGACACGCTCACCTACCTGGCCAACGTCTTCAACCACAAGGCGCATGACTTTTATGTGAAGCACGGCGTGAAGGTGATTGCCGCCGCCTACGAGTCGAAAGAGGAGGAAGGCGAGGTCAGCCTGATGATCACCAAGCACTGCGTGCGCTACAGCATGAGCCTGTGCCCCAAGCAGGCCAAGGGAGTCATAGGCGTCAAGGGCACCATCCGCGCCGAGCCGCTGCAGCTCATCAACGGCAAGGAAAAGCTGACCCTGCGCTTTGACTGCAAGCCCTGCGAGATGCATGTGGTCGGCAAGATGAAGAAGTCGGTCATCAACCAGCACCTCAAGGACATGCGGGAACAGCCCCTGCAGTTCTACCGCACTCGGCCCACATAGCACAGCCTTTTCAGAACTTGCGCCCTGGCTAAAAGCACCCCAGGCACAGCACTGTAGGTGGCCTTGTAGAGGGATGCGATGCTGACGGGCAGGCGCGCGCCCCTCCCCCGCTCCATTGCCCCCCTTGGTGTCGACCGTCGTCGCCGGGACCGCGACTCTTTCCTGAGACGCCGCGTTGTGCGGCATGCTGCGCCGCCGGACAAAGGCCCCACCCGAGGCTGGCCGCAGGAACGGCGGCGAAGGGAAACTTGATAAAGTTGCGCCGATTTTTCATGGAGTGCGGCCGTTGCGCTGAATGTCAATGGAACGCATTCCGGAAGTCAATTTTTAAAACTGGAATCAATAGCATTTCAGTTTGTTATTACCAAAACACCTGAAACACACCAAGGATCTCCCGTCATGGCACGCACCGTCCACTGCATCAAGCTCGGCAAGGAAGCCGAAGGCCTCGACTTCCCCCCCTACCCTGGCGAGCTGGGCAAGCGCATTTATGAAAACGTGAGCAAGCAGGCCTGGGGCGAATGGCTCAAGCACCAGACCATGCTGGTCAACGAGAACCGCCTGAACCTGGCCGACGCCCGCGCCCGCCAATACCTGGCCCGCCAAATGGAAAACCATTTCTTTGGCAGCGGCGCAGACGCTGCGGCGGGCTATGTCCCGCCCAGCGCGTAACGCAGTGCAGCGCTGCAAGAAATGGTTTCGCTAAAACATCTCTTTGGCAGCGGCGCAGACGCTGCGGCGGGCTATGTCCCGCCCAGCGCGTAAGCCACAGAGTCCCACCCCAGCCCGCCCTGCCGCCACACTGCAGACGCACGAGGCGGCATCTTTTTTGCGCACCACCCACTTGAGGGAGATTCCCCACGTGCTTCCTTCGGTCTCCCTGCTGGAGTCGTTCCAGGCCACGCAGATGAGCTTCATGCTCGCGATCTACCTGCTGGCCATCACGGCCGAGGCCATGTCCGGGGCCCTGGCGGCCGGGCGGCGCAACATGGACATCTTCGGCGTGTCGGTGATCGCCTTCGTCACCGCGCTGGGCGGCGGCACGATACGCGACATGGTGCTCGGCCATTACCCGCTGGGCTGGACGCAGCACCCCGAATACGTGTACCTGGTGATCGCCGCCGGCCTGCTGACCACCGTGGTCGCGCGCTTCATGATCCACCTCAAGCGGGTGTTCCTGCTGCTCGACGCCCTGGGGCTGATCGCCTTCTCGCTCATCGGCTGCAACGTGGCGCTGGAGCTGGCCTACCCCAACGTCGTAGTCGTGATGGCCGGCATGATCACCGGCATCAGCGGCGGCATTCTGCGCGACGTGCTGTGCAACCAGGTGCCCGTGGTGTTCCGGCGCGAGCTCTACGCCAGCGTGTCCCTGGCCGTGTGCCTGCTGTTCCTCGCACTGCGCACCTGGGACGTCAACCACAACCTGACCACCGCCGTGTGCTTCGTCGGCGGGCTGGCGCTGCGGCTGGCGGCCATACGCTGGCGGTGGCGGCTACCCGTTTTCTCGTACCAGCAGCGCTGGGAATGATGGCCTTGCCCCATGTCTGATTCCGTGTCCTGGCTGCCCGACGGCACGCCGTTTAGCAACCGATTTGGCGACCGCTACCACGGCGAGCAGGGCCTGACCCAGGCGCGCGAAGTGTTCGTGCACGGCTGCGGCCTGCCCCAGGCCTGGGCCGGCGCGCAGCAATGGCGCATCCTGGAGACGGGCTTTGGCCTCGGGCTGAACTTTCTCACCACCTGGGCCGCCTGGCGCGCCGATCCCCAGCGCCCACGGTTGCTGCATTTCGTGTCGCTCGAGGCCTGGCCGGTCACGGCGGACGACCTGCTGCGCTCGGCCCGTCGCTATCCCGACCTGCTGCCGTTGGCGCAAGAGCTGCTCGCCCAGTACTGGGGCCTGCTGCCCGGCGTGCACCGCCTGTGGTTCGATGATGGCCGCGTGCTGCTGACGCTGTGCGTGGGTGACGCCCAATCGCTCATGCGCCAGCAGCTGTGGGAGGTCGATTCCGTCTACCTGGACGGCTTCAACCCCCAGCGCAACCCCGAGATCTGGGGCATGGAGACCCTCAAGGCCATGGCGCGCCACTGCCGCCGCGGCACACGCCTGGCCACCTGGACGGTGGCGCGCAGCGTCATGGACGCACTCACGCAATGCGGCTTTCAGGTCAGCAAGGTGCCCGGCCTGCCCCCGAAGCGCGACAACCTGCAGGCCGTTTTCGACCCGAACTGGCAGCCGCGCAGCCGCCGCCAGGCGCCCGAGTTTCCGCGGCCCGCGCGCTGCCTGGTGCTGGGCGCCGGCCTGGCTGGAGCCACCGCCGCGGCCAGCCTTGCGCGCCGCGGCTGGCAGGTGACGGTACTGGACGCCGCTGCCACGCCCGCAGCCGGCGCATCGGGCCTGCCCGCCGGGCTGTTTGCGCCCCACCTCTCGCCCGACGACAACCTGTTTGCCCGCGTCTCGCGCGCCGGCGTGCGCGCCATGCTGCAGCAGTCCGCCGCACTCTTGCAGGCGGGCGTGGACTGGAACCCGGCCGGCGTGCTCGAGCGCCGCCCCGCGGGCCAGCTGGGCCTGCCCGCCGACTGGCACGACGGCCCAGGCAGCGACTGGAGCCTGCCCGCCGATGGCGCGCGCCTTGCCGCCGCCGGCCTGCCGGCCGACGCCAGCGCCTGCTGGCACGCACGCGCGGGCTGGGTGCGGCCGGCGCGCTTCATCGCCCGTCTGCTGGAGCAGCCCGGAATCACCTGGCGCCCGAACAGCGCCGTGGCCCGGCTGGTGCGCAACACCAGCGGCCTCTGGCAGGCGCTGGACCGTGACGGCAATCCGCTGGCCGAGGTCGATCTGGTGGTGCTGGCCACCGGCCCCGCCAGCAACAGCCTGCTGGCCCCGCTGGGCGTGGCGCCGCTGCCGCTGCAACCCGTGCGTGGCCAGATGTCCTGGGGACTGCAGCCCGCCGCGGCCCAGGGCCTGCCGGCCTTTGCCGTGAACGGCGGCGGCGCGCTCATGGCCCATGTGCCCTGCGAAGAGGGGCTCGCCTGGCATATGGGCGCGACCTTCGAGCGCGATGTGGACAGGCTACCCATGACGGCCGAAGAGCAGGCCGCCGCCCACGACCACAACTGGCAGCGCCTCAAGGCCCTCGTGCCGCAGGCCGCGCCCACGCTGCGGCCGGCCTTCGAGGGCGGACAGGGCCTGCGCGCCTGGGCCGGCGTGCGCTGCACGGCGCACGACCGCATGCCCATCGTCGGCCCCATAGCGCCCGCCGCCCTGCCCGGCCTGTGGATCAGCACCGCCATGGGCGCGCGCGGCCTCACGCGTGCCGTGCTCTGCGCCGAGCTGCTGGCCGCCCGCCTCATGGGCGAACCCCTGCCCGTGGAGGCCAAGCTGGCCCATGCCATGGGCAGCGAACGGCTGTAGCGCCCCGATAAGCAACACCCCTCGACCCCGGCGCAGGCCGCGCCAGGGCTTGTGCATAAGCTTATTCGCATAAGGGAAGCACAAAACAATAGTTTGAACTCATAAGCCGCACTTCTACAGTCGCGGCCATGCCTGATTTCGCCTTCATCCTCGCTGGTTTTGCCGTCGGCCTCATCGTGGGGCTGACGGGCGTGGGTGGCGGCTCGCTGATGACGCCCATCCTGATCTTCTTCTTCGGCGTCAAACCCTACCTGGCCGTGGGCACGGACCTGCTGTTTGCGGCCTTCACCAAGTTCGGCGGCACCGTGAGCCTGGCGCGCCAGCGCCTCGTGCCCTGGCGCGTGGTGGCCCTGCTGTGCGCGGGCAGCATCCCGGCCGCGCTGGCCGCCCTGTGGGCGCTGCGCCACATGGGGCCCGACAGCGCCGCCGCCCAGCGCCTCATGACCAGCACCCTGGGCGTGGCCCTGCTGCTGACGGCCGCGGCCACCTTCTACAAGGTGCTGGTGTTCTCGCCCGAGCGCGCGGCCGCCGAGGCCGCACGCCGCAGCGCCCAGTTTGCCCACGCCAGCGCGCCACGCCACTGGAGCCTGCCCGTACTGCTGGGCGCGGTCATCGGCCTGCTGGTCACCTTCACCTCGGTGGGCGCGGGCGCGATCGGCGTGTCGGTGCTGCTGCTCGTCTTCCCGCACCTGCCGCTGCCGCGCATCATCGCCGCCGACATTGCCTATGCCGTGCCGCTGACCCTGGTCGCGGGCCTGGGCCATGCGCCCCTGGGCTCGGCCGCCTGGCCGCCGCTTGCGCAGCTCCTCATCGGGTCGCTGCCGGGTATCCGGCTCGGCTCGCGCCTGGTCAGCCGCACACCCGAGCGCCTGATTCGCTCCATTCTTTCCGTGCTGCTCGCCTGGGCGGGCGCAAAACTTGTTCTCGTTTGATACCCCACCATGTACCAATACACCGACTTCGACAAGCAATTCGTCAAGCTGCGCGCCCAGCAGTTCCGCGACCAATTGGAGCGCTGGCAGCGCGGCGAGCTCACCGACGAGCAGATGCTGCCGCTGCGCCTGCAAAACGGCTGGTACATCCAGCGCTACGCGCCCATGGCGCGCATCGCCGTACCCTATGGCGAGATCAGCAGCCTGCAGCTGCGCACGCTGGGCCGCATCGCACGCGAATACGACCAGCCCAGCCCTGAGCTGCTGGCCCACGCCCAGGCGACACAGGATGCCCTGGAAGCCAGCCAACCCGGCGCCACGCTGGCCGCCGCGCCCTTGAAGTACGGCTACGGCCACTTCAGCACGCGCACCAACTGCCAGTTCAACTGGATTCCGATCACCAAGGCCGCCGACGTGATGGATCTGCTCGCCAGCGTGCACATGCATGGCATTCAGACCAGCGGCAACGACATCCGCAACATCACCTGCGATGCGCTCGAAGGCATTGCCGAGGACGGCATCGTGGACTGCCGCCCCTTTGCCGAAATCACCCGCCAGTGGAGCTCGCTGCACCCCGAGTTCAGCTACCTGCCGCGCAAGTTCAAGATCGCCTTCAACGGCGCCGTGGAGGACCGCGCCGCCATCGGCTGGTACGACATCGGCCTGCAGGCGCTCAAGAACGAGGCCGGTGAGGTGGGCTTCACCGTCAAGGTGGGCGGCGGCATGGGGCGCACGCCCATCGTGGGCACGGTGGTGCGCGAGTTCCTGCCCTGGGCGGAGCTGCTCAACTACATCGAGGCCATCGTGCGCGTCTACAACGGCTATGGCCGGCGCGACAACAAGTGGAAGGCGCGCATCAAGATTCTGGTCAAGAGCGAGGGCCAGGGCTTCATCGACGCGGTGGAGAAGGAATACCGCGACATCGTCGAGCTCGACGGCGCGCCGCACCGCATCACCCAGGCCGAGCTCGATCGCGTGACCAGTCACTTCGTCGTGCCCGAGCTCAAGCCCGCCAACCTGCCCAGCAAAGTCGATCCCCAGGGCCAGCTCTACCGGCGCTGGCTGGCGCAGAACGTGCGCGGCCACCGCCTGCCGGGCATGAAGACCGTGACCCTGTCGTTCAAGCGCGTGGGCTTTGCCCCGGGCGACGCCGACGCCGACACGCTCGACGCCCTGGCCCAGCTGGCCGAGCAGTTCAGCGCGGGCGAGGCGCGCCTGACGCACGAGCAGAACCTGCTGCTGCCCTGGGTGTTCGAGAGCGACCTGCCCGCGCTGTACGAGGCGGCGCGCAAGCTGGGGCTGGCGCAGCCCAACATTGGCCTCTTGACCGACATGATCGCCTGCCCGGGCGGGGATTTCTGCTCGCTGGCCAATGCGCGCTCGCTGCACATTGCCGCCGCCGTGACCGAGCGCTACCAGGACCTGGACGAGCTGTTCGACATCGGCCCCATCGACCTGCACATGAGCGGCTGCATCAACAGCTGCGGCCACCACCACAGCGGCCATATCGGCATCCTGGGCGTGGACAAGGACGGCAAGGAGTGGTACCAGATCACGCTCGGCGGCGCCGACGGCACGGCCTTGTCCGGCCCCGCCATTGGCGGCAAGGTCGTCGGCCCGGCGTTCACCGCGGCCGAGGTGCCGGGCGTGATCGAGGCGCTGCTCGACACCTACCGCGAACTGCGCCACCCGGGCGAATTTTTCATCGACGCCCTGCGCCGCATCGGCCACGACCCCTTCAAGCAGGCCGCCAACGCCGCGCGCCACGCCAAGGCCGAAGCCCTGTAAACCTCCCCCGAGAAATACTATGAAAATAATAGCTGCCAGCGCTCTACAGACAAGCGCTAGTGCCGAAAAAACCTTGCAAATTGCCAACGACGCCAACCTGGCCGATCTGGCCGCCAGCGGCGCGCTCGAAGGCGTGGAGCGCATCGAACTGCAATTCCCCAAGTTCACCGACGGCCGCGCCTACAGCCAGGCCCTGCTGCTGCGCCGGCGCTACAAGTTCGCGGGCGACATCCGCGCCACGGGCGACGTGCTGATCGACCAGCTCGTGCACATGCACCGCAGTGGTTTTTCCAGCGCCGTGCTGGCCGAGGGCGTGGACGCGGCGGCCGCCCAGCGCCAGTTCGAGCGTTTTGCCGCCTTCTACCAGGGCGACGTGCTCGAGCCCCGCCCGCTGTTTGCCAGGGAGGCCGCATGAGCCACGCGCACGACATCGACCTCGCCCACATCAACGCCGAGCTGGGCCGCAACGCCCCCGCCCTGGTGGCCTGGGCGCTGGGCCTGGGCAAGCGCGCCATCGTGACAACGAACTTTCGCCCCTTTGAGGCCGTGATCCTGCACCTGGTCACGCGCGTGCAGCCCGATGTGCCCGTGGTGTGGATGGACAACGGCTACAACACGCCGGCCACCTACCGCTATGCCGACGAGGTGAGCCGCCTGCTCGGGCTGAACCTCAAGATCTACCTGCCGCTGCGCAGTCGTGCCCACCGCGAGGCCATCGACGGCCCCACACCCGCCATCGACGCGCCGGGCCATGCCGCGTTCACGCAGGAGGTCAAGCTCGAGCCCTTCGCCCGCGCCCTGCGCGAGACCGGCCCCGAAGTCTGGTTCACCGCCCTGCGCGCGAGCGACAGCGCCGTCCGCGCGCAGATGGAGCCC
>JAFECU010000312.1 GCA_018242005.1 Pseudomonadota bacterium
ACGGTCGTAAATACCGTCAATATTGTCTCGCCTTTTGTAATATACGTAACACCTGCCTCGGCTTTTACGGTTACCGTTGAGGCCAATACATATGCCGAACCCAGCATCACGACGGCAAACGCAAGCACCACGATAATCCATATGAAATTATTGGTCAGCGAGTCCGGGGGTGGCAAAGCGCGCGGCAGGCTTTGGGTTGCATCCTGGGCCAGGCTTTTCAAGGTTTCAACGGGTTTGTTTTTCAATGCCTCCAGCGTGTCAGGATTGGCGAGTGCCGTCTTGACGAGTAGATCTGCAGAGCGGATTTGTTCTGCCATGATGTGCCTCCGCGAAGGTTGAATGAGCGACTGAAGAATCGCCAAACTGATTTGACCCCAATCCAATGACATTGGCAAAGGCTCCTGGCTCTGAATAGTCTTTGCCGTCGCCATGTCAACAGCTTTCGAGGCGCAACTGCTTTAGGGCGCGATCATTCAGTTTCGGCTGGCGGCATACACATGCGGTGGCTCGGGCGTTGACGTCGCCGTGAAAAGGGCGCATCTTGCAACACCAGCCCCGCGAGTGGGCGTCCGCGATTTCCCATGGATTCTTCCGTCCGCCTGTTTCCGGTTGGGCAAGGGGCCTGCCCAGCCGGTTCACTGAGCCGGGCCCCGTTGTGAAAGGAACCACCATGGCAACCTATATTGCTCTGTGCAATTTCACCGAACAAGGCATCCGCAGTGTCAGGGACACCACCAAACGCGCCGATGCCGTGAAGGAGGCGGCCGCGAAATTTGGCGCCAAGATGTCGCAAATCTATTGGACGCTGGGCCCGTATGACCTGGTCACGATCATCGAGGCCGCGGACGATGCCTCGGCCACCGCCTTCGGCCTGGCCATTGCATCGGCCGGCAACATCCGCATGCAGACCCTGCGCGCCTTCTCCAAGGACGAAATGGCCGGCATTCTGGCCAAAATGGGTTAGGGCCTGTTAACGCTATGCAAGGGATCTCCTTTCATCGCGTTTACAGGCCCTGGCCCTGCCTCGACTTCGGCGCGCCGCCCAATCATCCGGTGAGCGGGCGGAGTGGCTAAAGGATGTCGAAGCTGTGCACGCCAAAGCGCCCGGCGCGGCGGTCGGCGAAAAACTGCTCCAGCGTCTTCTTGACGGTGCGAAACGAGATCTCGTCCCAGGGGATCTCGTCCTCGCGGAACAGCCGGGCCTCGAGAGTTTCGTGGCCCGGGTCGAAGCGGTCGCTCAGCAACGTGGCCAGGTAGAAGATATGCACCTGGCCCACCTGCGGCACGTTGAGCAGCGAGAACAGCGGACCGAGTTCGATCCGGGCGCCAGCCTCCTCGTCGGTCTCGCGCGCCGCGCCTTGCGCCGTGGTTTCTTCAAGTTCCATGAAGCCCGCAGGCAGCGTCCACTTGCCCCAGCGCGGCTCGATGTTGCGTTTGCACAGCAGCACGCGCTCGCCCAGCACCGGCACGGTGCCCACCACCATCAGCGGGTTTTCGTAGTGGATGGTGCCGCAGACCGGGCAGATGGCGCGCTCGCGTGTGTCGCCGTCGTCGGGCAGCCGGTAGCTCACGGCCGCGCCGCATTCGCGGCAATGCTTGATGGGGCGGCGGAAAATCATCGGAAATAGGTAGAAGAAACGGACCCTAGCGCTTGTCCATCAAGCGTTTGAAGCTATCTTTTTGGTGGTGTCAGACCAGTTCCACGCGCAGCCCGCACAGGCCATCGACGCCACCTTCGAGCACATCGCCGCGCTGCACGGCTCCCACGCCCTCGGGCGTGCCCGTGAAGATCAGGTCGCCGGGTTGCAGTTCCCAGGCGGTCGACAGGTGTTCTATGGTCTCGGCGATGTTCCAGATCAGCTGGCTCACCTTGCTGCGCTGGCGATCCGCGCCATTGACCTGCAGCCAGATGGCGGACTGCTCCACATCGCCGGCCTGTGCGGCGGGCGTGATCGGGCCGATGGGCGCGCTGGCGTCAAAGCCCTTGCCGATGGACCAGGGGCGGCCCTGTTTCTTCATCTCGCCCTGCAGGTCGCGGCGCGTCATGTCCAGGCCCACGGCGTAGCCCCAGATATGCTGGCGGGCCTCGGACGCCGCAATGTTCTTGCCCCCCTTGCCGATGGCCACCACCAGTTCGATCTCGTGGTGCAGGTCCCTGGTCAGGCTGGGGTAGGGCATGCGACCCGTCTCGCCCGGGTTCACGGGCAGCACGGCGTCGGCCGGCTTCATGAAGAAGAAGGGGGGCTCGCGGCCGGTGAAACCCATCTCCTTGGCATGCTCGGCATAGTTGCGGCCCACGCAGTAGATGCGGTGCACGGGAAAGCGCTCGTTCGATCCCTGCACGGGAACGCTGGCCTGGACGGGGGCGGCAATGACGTAGCTCATGGCGTTGACGATTTTCGAGGCGTGAATGATCGACGCAGTGTGCCACGGCGCGGCCCAGACCATGGGCCGGAGGCGCATTTCGCCCGCTTTCGGCTTGGCTTATGCTGCGCAGGCATGAAGCTCTACAACTATTTCCGCTCCTCGGCCTCGTTTCGTGTGCGCATTGCACTGGAACTCAAGGGCCTGCCCTATGACTACGTGCCCGTGCACCTGGTCAAGGGCGAACAACGGGCGCCGTCCTACGCCAGCCGCGTGGGCGACACGCTGGTGCCGGCGCTGCAGACCGACGACGGCCACCTTCTGACCCAGTCCATGGCAATCATCGAATACCTGGATGAGACCCATCCCGCGCCGCCGCTGCTGCCCGGTGATGCGCTGGCACGCGCCCATGTGCGAGCGCTGGCGCAGATGGTGGCCTGCGAAATCCATCCGCTGAACAATCTGCGCGTGCTCAAATACCTCAGGCACCAACTGCAGGTGCCGGATGAGGCCAAGGACGACTGGTACCGACACTGGGTGCGCCAGGGCCTGGAGGCCTTCGAGCGCCAGCTGGCGCTGCTGGCCCGCGAGCGCGCCGCCGCCGGCCTGCTGCCCTCGCGCCTGTGCTGGGGTGACGCGCCCACGCTGGCCGACTGCTGCCTGGTGCCGCAGATCCACAACGGCCAGCGCTTCAACGTGGACCTGGGCGGCCTGCCGCACACCATGGCGGCGTTCGAGGCCTGCATGCAGCTGCCCGCCTTCGAGCGCGCCCAACCCTCGGCCTGCCCGGACCACGAGGGCTGAATCTGTGGCCGATTCCATCCCATTCGACTGGCTGAGGCCCGACTGGCCCGCCCCCGCCCAGGTGCGCGCGCTGTGCACCACGCGCAGCGGCGGCGTGAGCGCGCCGCCCTTCGACAGCTTCAACCTGGGCCGCTTGGTGGGCGACAGACCCGAGGCCGTGCAGGCCAATTGGGCCGCGCTGCACACAGCCCTGGGCGTCGCGGGCCAGCCCGTGCGGCCGGTGTACCTGCGCCAGGTGCATGGTACGGTGGTCCTCTCACTCGATGCCGAAACGCCCGACGGCTTGGAGGCCGACGCCTGCATGACACAGGCACGGGGCGTGGCCTGCACCGTGATGGCGGCAGACTGCCTGCCCGTGCTGTTCACCAACCGCGCCGGCACGCGCGTGGCGGCGGCGCATGCCGGTTGGCGCGGCCTGGCGGCGGGGGTGCTGGAGCAAACCTTGCGGTGTTTTGCGGCTGGAACGCACGATGACAAGGCGCAGACAGCTATCAAAATTGCGGCTCAAGAGTCGGCGGATGAGGTGATCGCCTGGCTTGGCCCCTGCATAGGCCCCCAGGCCTTCGAGGTCGGCCCCGAGGTGCGCGATGCCTTCTGCGCGCAGAACCCGCAGGCCGCCCGGCACTTCAGGCCCCATGGCAGTGCCGGCAAGCTGCTGGCCGATCTGGCGGCCCTGGCGCGCCAGCGCCTGCGCGACCGGGGCGTGACGGCGCTCTACGGCAACGACAGCTCAGGCGCCTGGTGCACCGTGGGCAACCCCTCACGGTTTTTCTCGCACCGGCGCGACACCCCCATGTTCGGCAGCAGCGGCCGCATGGCTGCCTGCATTTGGATCGGTGCCTGACGGGGTTGGGGCCTGCTCCTGGTCGCGTGCATGCGCCGCACGCAGGGCCCGCCTGCGCGCGGGCGTGCCCAGGATGTAGCCCACGATGGCCAGGGGCAGCAGTCCATACAGCACGAAGGTGGCGATGGCGCCCAGAACCGTTCCCTGGGCCGAAGTCGCTTCCGCCACGGCCATCATCAAGGTCACATAGAACCAGGCGATGAGCACCAAATACATGTTCAGTTTCAGGTGAGCAAAGAACCAATTGTGGCCCGCTGGCCTGCGCGAGCGCCCTGAATGGCCCTTGAATAACACATGGAAACACTGAAAACTCGCCCAAAGACCCCGAAAAGCCGATGCCAGTTGCCGCCCAGGTGACAGCTCGGCAACAATCAGGTGCCTTGCCCGCACCGGGCATCTTCAAGGAGGCAGTATGGATAGCGAAACAGACTGGACCGAAAGCGCTCGACAATTCCAGCAGATGATCGGCGAAAGTTGGGGCAAGGCGCTGCAGATGTTGCAGCCGGGTGAACTGGGTAAGGCCATGTCTATGCCGCCCGCGACGCCCGTGAGCTTTGCGGCCGACAAGCTGGCCGCACTGCAGCAGCAGTACATGGACGATGCGCGCGCGCTGTGGGGCCAGGGCCTGCATTCCCATCCTTCTAGAGCCCACGACCGGCGCTTTGCCGGGGAAAGCTGGGCGCATAACCCGCTGTCGGCCTTCTCCGTGGCTGCCTACCAGCTGCAGGCCCGCGCCCTCATGGGCCTGGCCGACGCTGTGGAGACCGACGAGAAGACCCGCGCACGCATCCGCTTCAGCATCGAGCAATGGCTGGCCGCCTTGGCGCCCAGCAACTTCCTGGCCTTCAATGCCGATGCACAGAAGAAGGCGCTTGAAACCCATGGCGAGAGCATCGCCAAGGGTGTGGCCAATCTGCTGCATGACATGCGCCAGGGTCATATCTCCATGACCGACGAGAGCCGTTTCGAGGTCGGCCGCAATGTGGCCACGACGGAAGGAGCCGTGGTGTTCGAGAACGAGCTGTTCCAGCTGCTCGAGTACAAGCCGCTCACGCCCAAGGTGTTTGAGCGCCCCTTCCTGATGGTGCCGCCGTGCATCAACAAGTACTACATCCTTGACCTGCAGCCTGAAAACTCGGTGATCCGCCATGCCGTGGCCCAGGGGCATCGCACCTTCGTGGTGAGCTGGCGCAACCCGGACGCGTCGCTGGCCCACAAGACCTGGGACGACTACATCGAGGAGGCCGTGCTCACGGCCATTGCCACCGTGCAGAAGATCGGCGGCACCGAGCAGATCAACGCCCTGGGCTTTTGCGTAGGCGGCACCATGCTGACCAATGCGCTGGCGGTGCTGGCCGCTCGCGGCGAGGACAGCGTGGCCAGCGCCACATTCCTGACCACGCTGATCGACTTCAGTGACACCGGCATTCTTGACGTGTTCATTGACGAGACCTTTGTGCGCATGCGCGAGATGCAGATGGGGCAGGGCGGCCTCATGAAGGGGCAGGATCTGGCGTCTACCTTCAGCTTTCTGCGTCCCAACGAGCTGGTGTGGAATTACGTGGTCGACAACTACCTCAAGGGCCAGACGCCGCCGCCGTTCGACCTGCTGTACTGGAACAGCGACAGCACCAACCTGCCCGGCCCCTACTACGCCTGGTACCTGCGCAATTTCTACCTGGAAAACAATCTCATCAAGCCCGGGGCCCTCACCGTGTGCGGCGAGCAGCTGGATCTGAACAAGGTCAAGCTTCCCGTGTACATCTACGGCTCGCGTGAAGACCACATCGTGCCGGCTGCTGCCGCCTACGCATCCACCCAGGTGCTGCCCGGCAAGAAGCGCTTCGTCATGGGCGCCTCGGGCCATATCGCGGGAGTGATCAACCCACCGTCGAAGAAAAAGCGCAGCCACTGGGTGCGCGAGGATGGCAAGCTCCCGGCGACCCTTGACGAGTGGCTGTCCGGCGCGACCGAGCTGCCCGGCAGCTGGTGGGACGATTGGTGCACCTGGCTTGCGGGCCACGGGGGCAAGGAGATCGCTGCGCCCAAGAACTACGGCAAGGCGCCGCACTACAAGGCCTCGGAGCCGGCACCCGGGCGCTATGTCAAGCAGAAGGCCTGACCACGGGCCCCTCGTTTCGAGGCAACTTCCCGTTCGGGATTGAAAGAGCCAATATCCATCCGCCCAAGGCGTGACGCTGAAGGGCATCATTGCAAAGAGGACTCACCATGGAAGACATCGTCATCGTTTCCGCAGTGCGCACGCCTGTGGGCAAGTTCGGCGGCTCCCTCGCCAAGACGCCGGCCACCGAACTCGGCGCCCTCGTGATCCGCGAGGCCCTGGCGCGGGCGCGCGTCGCACCCGATCAGGTCGGAGAGGTCATCATGGGCCAGGTGCTCGCCGCCGGCTGCGGCCAGAACCCGGCGCGCCAGGCCATGATGAAGGCCGGCGTGGCCAAGGAAACCCCGGCACTGACGATCAATGCCGTGTGCGGCTCGGGTTTGAAGGCCGTGATGCTGGCAGCCCAGGCCGTGGCCACGGGCGACAGCGAGATCGTGGTTGCCGGCGGCCAGGAAAACATGAGCCTGGCGCCCCATGTGCTCAACGGCTCGCGCGAGGGCCAGCGCATGGGCGACTGGAAGCTGACCGACACCATGATCGTGGACGGCCTGTGGGACGTCTACAACCACTACCACATGGGAATCACGGCCGAGAACGTGGCCAAGGCCTACGGCATCACGCGCGAAATGCAGGACGCGCTGGCCCTGGCCAGCCAGCAAAAGGCCGCCGCGGCCCAGGATGCCGGCCGCTTTGCCGATGAGATCGTCGGCGTTTCGCTGGCGCAGAAAAAGGGCGACCCCATCCTCTTCAATGCCGACGAGTACCTGAACCGCAAGACCAACGCCGATGCGCTGGCCGGCCTGCGTCCGGCGTTTGACAAGGCCGGCTCCGTCACGGCGGGAAATGCCTCGGGCATCAACGACGGCGCCGCCGCCGTCGTGGTCATGACGGCCAAGAAGGCTGCCGCCCTCGGCCTCAAGCCCCTGGCGCGCATTGCCGCCTATGGCACGTCGGGCCTCGATCCAGCCACCATGGGCATGGGCCCGGTTCCCGCATCGCGTAAGGCGCTGCAGCGTGCCGGCTGGAACGCTGCCGACGTGGATCTGTTCGAGCTCAACGAAGCCTTCGCGGCCCAGGCCTGCGCCGTGAACAAGGAGCTGGCCGTCGATCCGACACGCGTCAACGTCAACGGCGGCGCCATCGCCCTTGGCCACCCCATCGGCGCCTCGGGCTGCCGCATTCTGGTCACCCTGCTGCACGAAATGCAGCGCCGAAGCGCCGCCAAGGGCCTGGCCGCCCTGTGCATTGGCGGCGGCATGGGTGTGTCCATGGCGCTTGAGCGTTGAACATGGGGGCCTGCCTTGGCGCCGCGACTTCGTCCGATGCCAAGGCAAGATTGCCCAGTCTCGCCCGTGTTTACCTCTATCGACCGGGCGGGTTTATTAGATAGAGTGTTGACGAGTTCATCCACCAAGCAAAGGAGCACACAATGAGCCAGAAAGTCGCATACGTCACAGGAGGCATGGGTGGAATTGGCACGGCCATCTGCCAACGCCTGCACCGCGAGGGCATGAAGGTCATCGCCGGCTGCGGCCCCACGCGTGACTATGAAAAGTGGCTGAACGAGCAGAAGGCGCTGGGCTATACCTTCCACGCGTCGGCCGGCAACGTGGGAGACTGGGACTCCACTGTCGAGGCGTTTGCCAAGGCCAAGGCCGAGCATGGCAGCATCGACGTGCTGGTCAACAACGCCGGCATCACGCGTGACCGCATGTTCGTGAAGATGACGCGCGAGGACTGGGACGCCGTCATCGAGACCAACCTCAACAGCATGTTCAACGTGACCAAGCAGGTCGTGGCCGACATGGTGGAAAAGGGCTGGGGCCGCATCGTCAACATCAGCAGCGTGAACGGAGAGAAGGGTCAGGCGGGCCAGACCAATTACTCGGCCGCCAAGGCCGGCATGCACGGTTTCTCCATGGCGCTGGCCCAGGAGCTGGCGACCAAGGGCGTGACGGTGAACACCGTGAGCCCCGGCTACATCGGCACGGACATGGTCAAGGCCATCCGCCCGGATGTACTGGAGAAGATCGTCGGCACCGTGCCCGTCAAGCGCCTGGGCGAGCCCAGCGAGATCGCCTCCATCGTTGCCTGGCTGGCTTCGGAAGAGGGCGGTTATGCGACAGGTGCCGACTTCTCTGTCAACGGCGGCCTGCACATGAGGTAAATAAGAAGGCTCAAGTGGTGTATCGATTGGTTCGCCCTCGCAGCACTCGCGATCTGCGCAGAACCCGTCATCCCGGCGAAAGCGGGGGGTAGAAGCGCCGCCCGCGACGTTGATTCGCCGCTGCTGTGGATCCCCGCCTTCGCGGGGACGACAACGGCCTGCTCTTCAACAGAAATCGCTACTTGAGCCCATAGGAATCATGCCCGGCCGGGTGCATTGCGGCCGGGCATGGAGCCAACAAAAAAAGGAACGTGCCGACACGTTCCTTTTTTATTGGGGGAACCGCCGCTGCTGCGTAGGTTCAGAGTCTGGGAGAGCGCCAACCGGATCACGAATGTCTCCGCATGGCTACGAGAGGGGAATCTGGGCGATCCGTCGGCGGATCGCTCCCATGCCCTTACAGTCGAGCCGGAGCGCGCTTGCGGTCGCGTTCGTCTTCGGGCCAGGCAGAGAGCATTGCGGTCATGGTCATGGGGATAACTCCTTAGATGTATCCACAACGCGGTCGCTTGGGGTGTCGTTGACAGGTGATCGCAAAAAAGTGCAACGCCCCGAGCGGGCCGAAACTACTCTGAAAATCAGAGCTGCTGGCGCATGACTGATATTGGGTAACGACTGATTTGACCGTGCATCCTCAGGGCAGCACCCCGGTCATTTCAGCAGTTCTTCCAGCGCTGTGGAAACATCCAGCCACCTTTCCTCCAGGTTTTCGACCTCGTCGGTGCAGGCTTTGAGGCGCCGGCCGCATTCCGCGATCTCGGCGGGGGGGAGCTGCTGCAGCAGGCGCTCCTCCAACTGCAGCTTTTCGCCGGACAACTGTTCCAGCCGCCGGTCTATGGTCTCGAGCTCGCGTTTGAGCGGGCGGGTTTTTTCTGCCAGCTGCTGGCGCGCCTGGGCGTCCAGGCGGCGTTGCTCGCGTGCATCCGGAATGGGGGCGGCGGAAGGCGACGGGGCTGCGGCCTCGGTGGCGGCGCGGGCTTGCTCGCGCAGGCGCCTGGATTCGTCGAGCAGGTAGCGCTGGTAGTCGTCCAGGTCGCCGTCAAACGGCCCGACCTGGCCCCGGCCCACCAGCCAGAACTCGTCGCACACGGCGCGCAGCAGGGCGCGGTCGTGGCTGACCAGCATGACCGTGCCCTCGAACTCGTTGAGCGCCATGGCCAGGGCCTCGCGCGTGGCCAGGTCCAGGTGGTTGGTCGGCTCGTCGAGCAGCAGCAGGTTGGGACGCTGCCAGACGATCATGGCCAGCACCAGGCGCGCCTTTTCGCCGCCGCTCATGCTGCCCACGCTCTGGCTGACCATGTCGCCGCTGAAGTTGAAGCTGCCCAGGAAGTTGCGCAGATCCTGCTCACGCGCATCCACGCCGCATTCGCGCGCCAGGCGCACCATGTGGGCGAGCGGGTGGTCGTCCGGGCGCAGCACGTCCAGCTCCTGCTGGGCGAAGTAGCCGATGGCGAGGCCCTTGCCTTCGGTGACCTTGCCGGTCAGGGGCGCCATGGTGCGCGCAATGGTCTTGACCAGCGTGGATTTGCCCTGGCCGTTGGCGCCCAGAATGCCTATGCGCTGGCCGGCGAGGACGGTCTTGCTCACGCCGCGCAGGATGGTCTTGTCGCTGCCGTCGTCCAGCCGGTAGCCGAAGCTCGCATCGGTCAGTGCCAGCATGGGGTTGGGCAGGTTGGCGGGCTCCTGGAACTCGAACGTGAACTCGGCGCTGGCCAGCACGGGGGCGATTTTTTCCATGCGCTCGAGCGCCTTGACGCGGCTTTGCGCCTGGCGCGCCTTGGTGGCCTTGGCCTTGAAGCGGTCGATGAACTTCTGCAGGTGGGCGATCTTTGCCTGCTGGCGCTCGAACGCGGCCTGCTGCAACAGCATCTGCTGGGCGCGCAGATCCTCGAACTGGCTGTAGTTGCCACCGTAGCGCGTGAGCCGGGCGTTGTCGATGTGCAGCGTGGCCTGGGTCACGGCGTCGAGGAACTCGCGGTCGTGGCTGATGACGATGAGCGTGCCCTCGTAGCGCTTGAGCCAGGCCTCGAGCCACACCAGCGCGTCCAGATCCAGGTGGTTGGTGGGCTCGTCGAGCAGCAGCAGGTCGCTGGGGCACATCAGCGCACGGGCGAGCTGCAGGCGCATGCGCCAGCCGCCGGAGAAGCTGTTGACGGGCCGCTCGAGCTCGGCCACCTGAAACCCCAGGCCCAGGATGAGCGCCTGGGCGCGCGCCGGGGCGTCGTGTGCGCCAGCGTCCGCCAGGTCGGCGTGCGCCTGGGCAATGGCCATGCCGTCGCCGGCCTGCTCTGCCTTTTGTAGCTGCTCGCGCAGATGGCACAGGCGCGTATCGCCATCGAGCACAAAATCCGTGGCCGGCTGGGCGGTCTCGGGCATGTGCTGCGCCACCTGCGCCATGCGCCACTGCGGGGGCATGAAGAAGTCGCCGCCGTCCTCGTGCAGCGTGCCGTTCAAGAGCGCAAACAGGGTGGACTTGCCGGCACCGTTGCGGCCTACGAGGCCGACTTTCTCACCCGGGTTGATGCTGGCGCTGACGCCATCGAGCAGCACCTTGCTGCCACGGCGCAAGGTGACGTTTCTGAGAGTGATCATGCAAAAAAATCTGTCAGGGCGGCGCGCGTGACCAGCAGCACCTGGTCCTCGCCCGCACTGGTGGGTAGCCAGAACACGGGCAGTTGCGGGAAGGCGGCCTCGAAATGCGCGCGCTCGTTGCCGATCTCCAGCACCAGCACGGCGTCTTCCGTCATGCAGGCCGGGGCGCCCTGCAGCAGGCGGCGGATGAAGTCCATGCCGTCGCTGCCGCCGGCCAGGGCCAGCGTGGGCTCGGCGCGGTATTCCGCGGGCAGCTCCGACATGCTGTGCGCGTTCACGTAGGGCGGGTTGCACAGGATCAGGTCCCAGGGGCCGGGGACCTGGGCCAGGCCGTCGGATTGCATCAGCCGCACGCGCTGCTGCAGGCCGTGCCTGTCGACATTGATGCGCGCCACGGCGAGCGCGTCGGGCGAGAGGTCGGCGCCCGTGACCTGCACCTCGGGCCAGGCCATGGCTGCGATCACGGCCAGGCTGCCGTTGCCGGTGCACAGGTCGAGCACCTCTTGTGTCTGGTCGGACAGCCAGTCGTCGATGCTGCCGTCTGCCAGCAGTTCGGCGATGAAGCTGCGCGGCACGATGGCGCGCTCGTCCACATAGAACGGCACGCCCACCAGCCAGGCCTCGTGCGTGAGATAGGCGGCGGGCTTGCGCGTGGCGATGCGTTCTTCAAAAAGTATAGCTACCAGCGCTTGACTGTCAGGTGCTACGGCCCGATTTGCTATTGAATCCGGCGCGCCCTCGTCGAGCACGCTGTCGAGCGGCAGGCCCAGCCGCCAGAGCACGAGCCAGGCAGCCTCGTCGCGCGCGTTGGTCGTTCCGTGGCCGAAGGCGACGCCGGCTTCCACAAGGCGTGCGGCGCCGCTTTCGATCAGCGCACCCACCGTGTCGCCGTGCACGACCCCTGTCATGCCGCGGCCTGCGCGTTGAGGTTTTCCAGCGTGCGGCGGTAGATGTTCTTGAGCGGCTCGATGTCCACCAGACGGATGTTCTCGTCGATCTTGTGGATGCTGTCGTTGGGCGGGCCCAGTTCGACGACCTGCGGGCAGATCTGGGCGATGAAGCGCCCGTCGCTGGTGCCGCCTGTGGTGGACAGCTCGGTGTTGAGGCCCGTTTCGGCCTGGATGGCCTGCTGCACGGCGCCGACGAGCGTGCCCGGCTGGGTCAGAAAGGGTTGACCGCCCAGCGTCCAGGCCAGTTCGTAGTCGAGGCCGTGGCGGTCGAGCAGGGCATGCACGCGCTCTTGCAGGCCTTCGGCCGTGGACTCGGTGCTGAAGCGGAAGTTGAAATCCACGACCACCTGGCCCGGGATGACGTTGGTCGCGCCCGTGCCGGCGTGAATGTTGCTCATCTGCCAGCTGGTCGGCGGGAAGAAGGCGTTGCCCTGGTCCCAGACGGTGGCGGCCAGCTCGGTGAGGGCAGGAACGGCCTCATGGATCGGGTTGCGCGCGAGCTGCGGGTAGGCGATATGGCCCTGCACGCCGCGGACGGTGAGCCTGCCCGAGAGCGTGCCGCGGCGGCCGTTCTTGATCATGTCACCCGTGGCCTTGACGGAGGTGGGCTCACCGACGATGCACCAGTCCAGGCGCTCGCCACGCGCACGCAGGCGCTCGACCACCACCTTGGTGCCGTCGACCGACGGGCCTTCCTCGTCGCTGGTGAGCAGAAAGGCGATGTTGATGGCCGGCGCCGGTGTGGCGGCGAGGAACTCCTCCACGGCCACGACGAAGGCGGCGATGGAGGTCTTCATATCGCTGGCGCCGCGCCCGTAGAGGCGGCCATCACGATGTGTCGGGGTGAACGGCGGGCTGCCCCATTGCTCGACGGGTCCGGTGGGCACCACATCGGTGTGGCCTGCAAATACTACTGTTTTAGTAGCTGCTTGCATTTGCTGAACGGGCGCTGCAGCCCGTTTCGCCCACAAATTGCTGACGTGGAAGGAAGGCGGCCCGCTGTCCAGCCGTTCGCAGGCAAAGCCCAGGGGGGCGAGGCGCTCGGTCAGCAGGTCCAGGCAGCCCGCGTCCTCGGGGGTGACGGAGGGGCAGGCGATGAGTTGTTCGGTCAGCAGCAGGGTGGGGGACATCGGAAAGAAAACGGGTTTCAGGCGGGTTTCACATCCAGCACGATCTCGGTGAACGATGGCTGGTCGTCGTCCTCTTCCGACAGGTTCGCTTCCTGGCGGGCCTGCGCGGCCTTGGCAGCGATGGAGAAGTCGTTTTGCAGACGCCACATGAGGTTGGTGGGCGAGTCGGCGTAGGCCAGGCCTTCCTTGCGGTCGATCTTGTCGCCCAGGATCAGGTGCGCCAGCGCTTCCTCGAAGGTTTGCGAGCCTTCGGCCATGGACTTTTCCATGGCCTCGCGCACGCCGGAGAAGTCGCCCTGTTCCACCAGGTCGGCCACCAGCTTGGTGTTGAGCATGACCTCCATGGCCGGCACGCGGTCGCCGGCCTTGGTGCGCACCAGGCGCTGCGAGACGATGGCCTTGAGCGCCGAAGCCAGGTCACCCAGCATGGTCGAGCGCACCTCTACGGGGTAGAACGACAGGATGCGGTTGAGCGCGTGGTAGCTGTTGTTGCCGTGCAGCGTGGCCAGGCACAGGTGGCCCGACTGCGCGTAGGCGATGGCGGCCGACATGGTCTCGCGGTCACGGATCTCGCCGATCAGGATCACGTCGGGCGCCTGGCGCAGCGCGTTCTTCAGCGCCGTCTGCAGCGACTGCGTGTCGCCGCCGATCTCGCGCTGGTTGACGATGGATTTCTTGTTCTTGAACTGATATTCGACCGGGTCTTCGACGGTGAGGATGTGACCCGTCATGGCCTCGTTGCGCTCGTCGATCATGGCCGCCAGCGTCGTGCTCTTGCCCGAGCCCGTGGCGCCCACGACGAGGATGAGGCCGCGCTTTTCCATGATGAGGGCGCTGAGCACCGGCGGCAGGTTCAGCGTGGACAGCTTGGGAATCTCCTGCGCAATGAAGCGGATCACCACGGCGTAGGTGCCGCGTTGGCGCATGGCGCTGATACGAAAGCGCCCCACGCCGGCCAGCGGCACACCCATGTTGAGCTCGCCGGTCTCCTCCAGCTCCTCGATGCGCTCGGGCGGCACGATCTCGGCCAGCAGGCTCTTGGGCGCGTCGGGCGGCAGGAGCTGGTTGTTGATGGGCACGCACTCGCCGTTGATCTTGATCAGCGCCGGGGCGTTGGCCGACAGGTAGACGTCGGAGGCTTTTTTCTCGCCCATCAGGCGCAGGATACGTTCCATCGTGCTCATGCTCGCTCCCTCTCGTATCGGTTATCCATTGCGATTCACGTCACCCTCGGCGCATGCAACGGGCGCGGCCCATCCTCAGGCAGACGCCGTGCAAGGGACGCCCCGCCGCGCTGGCATCGTCCCCCTGCGCGCGTGGCGCCTGCGGACCCATGTCAATCGCGCAGCAGATCGTTCAGGCTGGTGGTGGAGCGGGTCTTGGCATCCACCTTCTTGACGATGATGGCCGCGTACATGCTGTAGCGGCCCCCGTCCTTGGGCAGGTTGCCGCTGACCACCACCGAACCCGCAGGCACGCGGCCATAGATGGTCTCGCCCGTGGCGCGGTCATAGATGGGAGTGCTCTGCCCGATGTACACACCCATGCTGATGACGGAGTTTTCCTCGACGATCACGCCTTCGACGATCTCGGAGCGCGCGCCGATGAAGCAGTTGTCCTCGATGATGGTCGGGCCGGCCTGCAGCGGCTCCAGTACGCCACCCAGGCCCACGCCGCCCGACAGGTGCACGTTCTTGCCCACCTGGGCGCAGGAGCCCACGGTGGCCCAGGTATCGACCATCGTGCCCTCGTCCACATAGGCGCCGATGTTCACGTAGCTCGGCATGAGGATCGCGCCCTTGGCGATGAAGCTGCCGCGGCGCGCCACGGCCGGCGGCACCACGCGCACGCCCGTGGCGGCCATCTCGTCGGCCGTGAGGTGCGAGAACTTCGTCGGCACCTTGTCAAAGAAGGCCAGGTCGCCGGCCTTCATGACGACGTTGTCCTTCAGGCGGAACGACAGCAGCACGGCCTTCTTGATCCACTGGTGCACGGTCCACTGGCCCACGCCCTCGCGTGTGGCAACCCGCAGGCGGCCATGGTTGAGCTCGGCGATCACATGCTCCACGGCATCCACGACCTCCTTGGGGGCGGATGCGGGGGAGAGGCTGGAGCGGTTGTCCCAGGCGTTGTCGATCAGGGTCTGCAGTTGTTGGGTCATGGGTCAGATTCGGGATTGGATGAATTGCACGATGCGCGAGGCCGCTTCTTCGCACTCCGGGGCCTCGGCCACCAGGGCCATGCGCACGCGCTGGGCGCCGGGATTGGCACCGCCCACTTCGCGTGCCAGATAGCTGCCCGGCAGCACCGTCACATTGTATTGAGCCAGCAGGGCCCGGGCGAATTCGGTGTCGCTCATGGAGAGGGCATCGGGGACCTTGGCCCAGAGGTAAAAGCCCGCGTCCGGCAGGCCCACCTCCATGACCTGGGACAGCATGGGCGTGACCCGGGCAAACTTCTGCCGGTACAGGGCGCGGTTTTCCTGCACATGGGTCTCGTCGTTCCATGCCGCGATGCTCGCGGCCTGCACGGCCGGGCCCATGGCGCTGCCGTGGTAGGTTCGATAGAGCAAAAAGGCCTTGATGAGCGCCGCATCGCCGGCCACGAAGCCGCTGCGCAGACCCGGCACGTTGCTGCGCTTGGACAGGCTGGTGAAGGCGATCAGCCCGCGGTAGTCCGTGCGGCCCAGCTTGACTGCCGCCTCCAGTCCGCCGAGCGGGGGCTCATCGCGGAAGTAAATCTCGCTGTAGCACTCGTCCGACGCGATCACGAAGCCATAGCGGTCACTCAGGGCAAACAGCTTTTCCCATTCGGACAGTGGCATGACGGCGCCCGTGGGGTTGCCCGGCGAACAGGTGAACAGCAGCTGCGTGTGCTGCCACACTTCCTCGGGCACGCTGTCCCAGTCCACGGCAAAGTTGCGTGCCGGATCACTGGACGCATAGTGCGGCGTGGCACCGGCGAGCAACGTGGCGCCTTCATAGATTTGGTAGAAGGGGTTGGGACAGACCACCGTGGCACCCGGACGCGTGGGATCCACCACGGTCTGGGCAAAGGCAAACAGCGCCTCGCGCGAACCGTTGACGGGCAGCAACTGTGTCGCGGGGTCCACGGCCACGCCATAGCGCCGCTGCATCCAGCCGGCGCAGGCCTCGCGCAGGCGCGGGTCACCCAGGGTGGACGGGTAGTTTGCCAGGCCAGCCAAGCCTGCGGTCAATGCGTCCTGGATGAACCGCGGCGTGGCGTGGCGCGGCTCGCCAATGCCCAGGCTGATGGCACTGTGCGCGGGCGAGGGCGCAACCCCCGCAAAGAGCTGTCGCAGCCGCTCGAACGGGTAGGGCTGCAGTAAGGAGAGCAGGGGGTTCATGGTGGGCGATTATCGGGGAAGGAGTCGCGACTGCGCTCGAGCCGCGCTGCGATCGGGTGCGGCCTGCCCTGCCTGCCAATCACCCTTGATTCGCTATGCCGCCAACGTCAGCCGTGCACGGCACGCCGCGCACGGGCCCGCTCCAGGGCGGCGGCAATCGCTGCACGCTTTGGATCGCGCGGGCCGGCCACGGTGGGCGATTGTGCTTCGGGTGTGGCGCCGGCTTGCGCAGGCGCCACGTCGGCTTGCTGCCCTTCACATGCCAGGCGCTGCTGCCGCGCCGTATAGCGCACCCGCGCCTGCTCGGCCTGCGGTGGGGACCAGGCCGACCAGCCGGTGGCCTGGCCGCTGGCGTTTTCCATGCGGATGCAGTCCACCGGGCAGACGGGCAGGCAGAGTTCGCAACCCGTGCAGTGCTGCGCGATCACCGTATGCATGCGCTTGTTCAGGCCCAGGATGGCGTCCGTGGGGCAGGCCTTGATGCACAGCGTGCAGCCTATGCACCAGTTTTCGTCGATGACGGCCACGGCGCGATGGGACTCCTGGCCATGGGCAGTGCTCAGTGGCAGTTCGGGCCGGCCGGTGATGGCCGCCAGGCGCGCAACGCCCTGGGCTCCACCGGGCGGGCACTGGTTGATGCCGGCCTCGCCGCTGGCCACCGCGCGTGCGTAAGCCGCGCAGTCAGGATAGCCGCATCGCTGGCACTGGGTCTGGGGCAGTGCAGCGTCTATGCGTTCGGCCAGAGCCTGCCAAGCCGCGACAGGCAACGGCAGAGCCGCGGCCTGGGTCATGACGTCTCAGGTGCCGGTGCGCACACCGCGCACGCGTGCCGCGCGGGCCGGATGCGCGGGCTGGTTGGCCAGAATGAAGTCGCGCACCTTGGCATACACGTGCTTGCGCCAGCGACGGCCGCTGAAGATGCCGTAGTGGCCGGCACCCTTGACCTCGTAGTGCATGCGGCGCTCGGCCGGAATGCCGGAGCACAGGCCCTGGGCGGCCTCGGTCTGGCCGCTGCCAGAGATGTCGTCGAGTTCGCCCTCTATGGTCAGCAGGGCCGTGCTGGTGATGTCCTGCGGGCGCACGCGCTCGAGCTTGCCATCGGGTGCATGCACGTCCCAGTCGCCGTTGACCAGGTTGTAGTTCTGGAAAACGGTCTTGATGGTTTCCAGGTAGTAGTTGGCGTCCATGTCGAGCACGGCGTTGTACTCGTCATAGAACTTCCGGTGCGCCTCGGCACTTGCGTCATCACCCTGGATCAGGTTTCTGAAGTAGTCGTAGTGGCTGGTTGCGTGGCGGTCCGGGTTCATGGCCACGAAGCCCATGTGCTGCATGAAGCCGGGGTAGACACGGCGCCCCGCGCCCGGGAAATTGCTGGGCACGCGGTAGATGACGTTGTTCTCGAACCAGTCGAAGCTGCGCCTGGATGCGAGATTGTTGACGGCCGTGGGCGAGCGGCGTGCGTCTATGGGGCCGCCCATCATGGTCATGGACAGCGGCGTGGTCTCACCGCGGCTGGCCATGAGCGAGACGGCGGCCAGCACCGGCACCGTGGGCTGGCAGACGCTGACCACATGGCAGTTGCCGTACTTGCCCTGCAGGTGGCGGATGAACTCCTGCACGTAGTTCACATAGTCGTCGAGGTGGAAGTCGCCCTCGGACAGCGGCACCAGGCGCGCGTTTTTCCAGTCGGTGATATAGACCTTGTGGCCCGAGAGCATGGAGCGCACGGTGTCGCGCAGCAGCGTCGCGTAATGCCCGGACAGGGGGGCCACGATGAGCACCACGGGCTGCTCCTTGAGTTTGAGCAGGGTATCGGGGTCATCGGAAAAGCGCTTGAATCGGCGCAGCTCGCAAAACGGCTTGTCGATTTCCACGCGTTCGTGGATGGCGCAGCTGATGTCGTCCACATCGACCGTGCGGATGCCGAACTGAGGCTTTTCGTAGTCCTTGCCGAGACGGAACAGCAATTCGCAGCCGGCGGACATGCGCTGCGCCAACTGGGTTTCACTGAAGGGGGATAGTGGGTTGCTGTAGAGCTTTGCTGCCGCCTGTGCAAGGTCGGCAAAGGGCTCCATCAGGGTGCGCTGGGTTTCGTAGAGGGTGTACAGCATGGTGCGCATATTTTATGTTGCAGTGCACAATATCAGTGATGACGTTGTTTTTCGCGTACGGGGAAATACGCATGCCCCGTCGCGCGCGCGACAACTTCTTGGCCCATTTCTTTCATTATTTTATAGCATTAAATGCCCTTGCAGACAGGGGCTTATGCATTTCTTGATGCTCGTCTATGGGGTGGAAACGCCCTGTAACCACGCCTCGAAGGCCTCGCGCGAACTGTTGCGCAAAGCACGTCGGAACAGCTGCTTGTCGCCCAGGTACAGGCAGTGGCGGATCACCGTGAAGGGGCTGAAGCTGCCTTCGGGCCTGTGTTCCTCGTAGAACTGCTTGTAGCGCTTGACCGTGGCCAGGGTTTCGCGCATGAGCGTGTTGAAGCGGGCGCGGGTGATGCCGGGCGACCAGGCGCGCATGTCGTCCACGAACTGGTCCACCTTCTGGGCGTCGAATTCTGCATCCTTGAAGAAATGGTTGGCGATCTTCAGGAAGGTGAAGGCGTTGAGCTCGCTGCCCGGCGCCAGCGGGCGTGTACTGGCGGACTCGGGCTCCGTGGTCTCGTCGGGCGCGCGCTGCAGTTCGGCGGCGGTGGCGTCGCGGATCTGGCGGAATTCACGGTCGGCCAGCTCGAACAGCGCCGACAGCACGTTGATGCGGCGCTTGAGCTGTGCGGGAATCGACTTCTTGTACTTGATCCTGTGGTCCAGCACGCTCCAGGCGTCCTGGATGATGGTGCGCACCTGCAGCTCGAATGGGTGATGCGCAAAGGCCGCGTTCTCCGGCAGGGCGGCCTGGTAGGAGTTCAGCCGCAGGTCCAGGTGCAAGCCCTTGTAGCCGAACGAGGCCTCCGTGCCTTCCATGGCGCTGACCTTGTCGGTGACGTCGATCACATCGAAGTGCGATTGCACGATCTGAGCCACCTTCTCCAGTTCGTCCTCGTAGAGGCAGACCACGCGCACGCCTATCAGGTCGGTGATGTAGTGGCGGATCTCGTAGGGCGTGCCGCTCTCCTCCAGCGCCGTGCGGTACTTGCGCGAGAACTTGTGCAGGCATTCGTCGCGGTCCTTGACGCGACCCTCGACCTTGGCGATGTCGATATGCCGCGCCTGCGCCAGGATGGACCGCAGCAGTGCCATGAAGAACCCGCAGGCCTGCTTCAGCGCGGGCAGTTCCTGGGCATAAAACGCGTGGAATGCGGACTCCTCGCGTGCGAAATCGGACACTGCGGACATAGGGCGGCGAGGGAGAAAAATGGCTGTGTCAATGGTAGTGCAGGCAACCGGGCAGGAACTCGCCCGGGCGGTAGGACAATGCCGCCAACCGGCCGGGGCGTCAGCTCATTCGTTGACCGGCCGGCTGCGCGCCAGCGCCATCACCTCGCGCGCGGGCAACGTCTTGAGGCGATGATCGCTCCACACTTGGCGCCAGCGGCGCGCGCCGGGCAAGCCGTTGCGCAGGCCCAGCATGTGACGCGCTATTGAATACCAATGCGTGCCATGCGCCGCAGCCTCTTGCTCCATGTAGGCCACCATCTCCTCCTCGACCTGCTCGCGCGTGAGCGTTCCGGGCTGCGCGCCAAAGAACAGCTCGTCCCAGCGCGCCAGCCACCAGGGGTTGTGATAGGCCTCGCGGCCGATCATCACGCCATCGACCCGGGCCAGCTGCTCCTGGACGGCGGCGTCATCCTGAAAGCCGCCGTTGATGGCAATGGTCAGCCGTGGAAAGTCCAATTTCAGTCGCGCCGCCACGTCGTAGCGCAGTGGCGGAATCTCGCGGTTTTCCTTCGGACTCAGTCCCTTGAGCCAGGCGTTGCGCGCATGCACGATGAACACGCGGCAGCCCGCATCGGCCACGGTTCCGACGAAGTCCCGCACAAAGCCATAGTCGTCGGTCTGGTCTATGCCGATGCGGTGCTTCACGGTGACGGGCACATCCACGATGTCCACCATGGCCTTCACGCAGTCGGCCACCAGGCGCGGCTCGTTCATCAGGCAGGCGCCGAAGGCGCCGCGCTGCACGCGCTCGCTGGGGCAGCCGCAGTTGAGGTTGATCTCGTCATAGCCCCATTGCACGCCCAGGCGCGCGCTGTGCGCCAGATCGGCCGGCTCGCTGCCGCCCAGCTGCAGCGCCACGGGATGCTCGGCCTCGCCAAAACGCAGGTGGCGCTGCACATCGCCATGCACCAGGGCGCCGGTGGTCACCATCTCGGTGTAGAGCAGGGCGTGGTGCGACAGCAGGCGGTGCAGGTGGCGGCAATGCTTGTCGGTCCAGTCCATCATCGGCGCCACACTTAAGCGCCAAGGTGATATGTTTTCGCTAATTTGTTGATTTTCTTTTGTTTCCATGTATGTTGGCGCCGATTCAAATCTGAGCCACCGCGCCGATTGAATACTGAGCCAGGGGTGGCAGCCAACTTTTTGATGGTCGACTGCGGATAAGTGTAGTCCTTGCCCTGCAGGCTACCGGAACGGGCCGCTGCGCTCGATTCG
>JAFECU010000313.1 GCA_018242005.1 Pseudomonadota bacterium
CGGCGTGCGCCCCAACATCGTGCAGGCTATTCGCGCCTACCGCGTGCACGACCTGCAGGAGACGGCGCGTGTCCTGGGCCACCATTTCCTGTATGCCAACCTGGCACATGCGCAGACCAAGCAGGACATTCTGGAACTCATCGCCACGCAATTCACCTTCCCGGCGCATTTCGGCAAAAACTTCGACGCGCTCTACGATTGCATGACAGACCCGTTGCACAAGTCGGGCCCGCAACCGGGCTTCATCGTGGTGCTGGAGCAGATTCCGACCACGGCCAAGTTCGACAAGGAAGTGCGCGAGCAGCTGCTCGACATCTTCCGCGACGCTGCCGATTACTGGAGCGACCGAAAGATCGCGTTCCGCTGCTTCTATTCTTTTCTGTAGCCCGTTCTGCAACCGCCGGCCAGGCGGAACGGGCTGACGAGGCGCACCACGGTGCCGCTTCCCAGGCCATCAAGATCGACATCGACGCCGCCCCCGGCGAGAAGATGCCCACGGACAAGCTCGTGGATGTGTCGCCACTGGCGCTGCGCATGAGCAGCCCGTTCAACGCGAGCTACTGGCTTTCCGCGGCTTGAGTGCGGCGGTGCGTGAAGCGGCTGCTCACGCTCGACGGCGCCCAAGCCGCCACGCTCAGGCTTTGCCGGCAAGCTCCTGCGCGAGCGTCACATAGTCGGCGACTGGCACCTCCTCGGCGCGGCGCTGGGTGTCGAAACTGCCGGCATGGCCACGCGCCTCCAGCCACCGGCCCAGGCTATGGCGCAGCAGCTTGCGGCGCTGGCTGAAGGCCACCTGCACCAGTTCGGATAGCAGCGCCACATCCACCGCCGCTGGCCGGGCGTAGGGCCGCATGCGCACCACGGCGCTGTCCACCCTGGGGGGCGGTTCAAAGCTCTCGGGCGGCACGAACAGCACATCCTCCATCGCGTAGCGCCACTGCAGCATGACCGACAGGCGCCCATAGGCGGCCGTGGCGGGCTGCGCCACCATGCGGTCTATGACCTCCTTTTGCAGCATGAAATGCTGGTCTTCTATGACCTGCACATGGTCCAGCAGATGGAAAAGTATGGGCGTGGAGATGTTGTAGGGCAGGTTGCCTACGACTCTTATTTTAGGAGCTTCAAGCGCTTGCGCAACCTGCGTGAAATCCACTTTCAGCACATCGGACTCGATGACGGCCAGCTGCCCGTGCTGGCGCAGGCGCGCGGCCAGGTCGCGGTCGAGCTCGATCACCGTGAGCCGGCCCAGGCGCTCGACCAACGGCTGGGTCAGCGCCGCCAGGCCGGGGCCGATCTCCACCATGGGCTCGCCGGGTCGCGGCGCGATGGCGCGCACGATGGCGTCGATGATGCCGGGGTCGCTGAGGAAATGCTGGCCGAAGCGCTTGCGGGCAATATGTTTCATGGTTTTGCCGCCGGGCCGTCCCAGGTCGGAATGCGGCCCCCTCGGGGGGCGGCTGGCCACAGGTGATGGGCGAGCGAGGGGGGAATGTTCATTGCGGAGCGTCGCGGTATTCCACATAGGTGCGGCCGCGCGCCTCCTGGATCCATGTGGTGAAGGCCTCGTCCAGCTTTTTCTCGCGCACCTGATCGCGCACCATGTCGCGCTGCTCGCGCTGCGTCAGCTTGGCCTCGCGGCGCTCCAGCAGCTGGATCAGGTGCACGCCGAAGCGCGACACCACGGGTTGGCTGATCTCGCCGGGCTGCAGGGCGTTGAGCGCCTCCTGGAACTCGGGCACATAGCGTCCGGGCCCGGCCCAGCCCAGGTCCCCGCCGTCCTTGGCGCTGCCGTCCTGCGAATATTCACGCGCCAGCGTGGCAAAGTCGGCCTGGCCGCGGATGACGCGCTGGCGCAGGTCCTCCAGGCGTTCGGCCGCCTGGCGCTCCGACAGCCCCGAGCCCACGCGCAGCAGGATGTGGCGCGCATGGTTTTGCACCGCCATGGTGGGCGCGCCGCCCTGGGTGCGGTCCACCACCTTCAGAATGTGAAAGCCCGCGGGTGAGCGCAGCGGCCCGACGATGCTGCCCACCGCCGCCTGACGCACGGCGTCCACGAACAGCTCGGGGTAGCGATCGGCAGGGCGCAGGCCCAGCAGGCCACCGCCCGCACCCTCGGGCACGTCGGAGTATTCCTTCACCAGCACGCCGAACTCGGCGCCGTCGCGCAGCTTGTCGCGCACCATCTGGGCGCGCTCGGCCCGCTTGGCGACCTCTTCGGGGCTGGCGTTTTCGGCCACCTTGACCAGGATATGGCCCAGGTTGAGCTCCAACTTGCCGGGGCTGGCCGCCTGTTGCTGGTCGCGCAGGTACTGGTCCACCTCCAGGTCGCTCACGCGCACGCGCGCCTCCACCTCGCGTTCGCGCACGCGCAGGGCCAGCAGCTGGTTGCGCAGGTCCTCGCGAAAGCGCTGCACGCTGATGCCGTCGGCCGTCAGGCGCCGGTGCATCTCGTCCACGCTCACGTCGTTCTGCCGGGCCACGGTCTGCTCGGCCTGGCTGACGGCGTAGTCATCCACCTTGATGCCGGCTTCCTTGGCCTGCTGCACCTGGATCTTTTCCAGGATCAGGCGTTCGAGCACCTCCTTGAGCAGCAGCTCATGCGGCGGCAGGGTCGCGCCCTGGCTCTGCAGCTGCTGCGTCACGCGCTCGGCGCGCTGGCGCACCTCGTTGTTGGTGATGGGCTCGGAATTGACCACCGCCACGATGTAGTCGGCCTGGCGCAATTGGGTGCTGGTCGCGCCGGCGGGCGGCAGCAGCGTCGCGGAGGAGGGCAGGCGCGGAATGCCGGCTCCGCCCGAGGGCCGCAGCCCCTGGGCTTGTGCCGCCACGGCGGTCAGGCAGGCCAGGGCCAGGGTTAAAACACGGTGATTCATGGCGTGGAGAAGATTCATGGCTGGCAGGGCTGCGCCGCACGGACGGGGCGGCGCAGCGGGTCAATCGTATTGGGAGAAGCGGCTAGGGGTGTTCACGTTGGTGCCCAGCATCTGGTAACGCGGTACATATTGCCTCAGTATGGTCAACGGGTTGGCCCCCAGGGACAGGCGCGAGAAGCCGGTGAACTCCAGCTGGAACATAAGCCGGGTGTTGGCCGTGACCAGGCTGTTTTGCAGGCGCTCCAGCACCACGCGGCCGACCCAGCAGCAGCTCTCGTATTCGACGCCGACCACGGCGTCCACCAGCTTGCGGTCCTGCAGGCTGTAGTTCAGGCGCCCCATGCTGTACCAGCGGCCGGCCTCGCGGCTCTTGTCATTGCCGCGACCGCCCCACCACAGGTCTGCGAGCGGCCATTGCCAGCCCAGGTCCAGCTGTTCGCTGGGCACGGTGATCAGGTCCGTGACCTTCTGCATGCGGTAGGCGGCACTGACGGTGCGGTAGTTGCCGGGCGAGTAGTTCACGGCCACCGTGGTGCGCAGCGAACGGCCGGTCTTGGGGTTGTACTGCACCGTGGAATCCAGACCCCACTGCGGCGTCCAGTTGATGCCCGCGCCCAGCAGCACGTCGGACAGCCGTTCGCTGACCGGCGTGCCGCCCGGCAGGGTGACTTTCTGGTCGGCAAAGCGCAGGCGCTGCGCGATGCCAAAGCGCGCCGCCTGGGCGCCCGTATCGGGGTGGATCAGCCGCGTGGTCAGGCCCAGCGTGAGCAGGTTGTTGTCGGCAATGCGGTCGTTGCCGCCAAAGGCGTTCTCGGTATAGATGGAGGTGAAGTTGAAGTCATTGGCCGCCGTGTCGTACACGGGCAGCATGCTTTGGTCGCGGTACGGCGTGTAGGTGTAGAAGGCGCGCGGCTCCAGCGTCTGCAGGTAGTTGCCGCCGAAAAAGCGTGCGTCGCGCTCGAACACCAGGCCGCTGTCCAGGCTGAAGGTGGGCAGCGTGCGGCTGGCCGTGCTCTGGCCGCTCGCCAGAGGGCCCTCGAATTCGTACTGCGTGGCATGCAACTGCAGCCGCGGTGTGATGAAGCCGCCCGGCGCCAGAAACGGCCGACTGACCTGCGCCACGGCGTAGCTGCGCCTGGCATTGGGCTGGGTGTAGAAGCCAGGCGCCGCCTCGAAGCTGGTGTAGTCGGCGTCCACCGTGGCGTCCAGGCCGCCGCCGAGCTGCATGGGGGCGTAGCGCCAGTGCAGCTGTGGCATGCGGTCGTAGGGCGGCGTGATGGGTGCGGTCGGATCCTGCAGCGTCTGCCACTTGAGGGTGCGCAGGCTGACCTGGTTGTCGCCGCGCGCCCAGCCCAGCGAGGCCTCGCCGGGCAGCAGGCGCTGGGCGATCTGGACGCCCGGCGTGCCCGGCGTGGCCAAGCCGGACAGCCCGCTGGTGCGCAGCGAAAAATCGCGCCAGTAGTTGTCGTCGCTCACGCGCCGCACATTCACGTTCAGCGCCATGTCGCCCAGGGGCGTGTCCACCGCGCCGCGGTGCTTGACACTGTAGGCCCAGCGATTGATCTGGCGCAGCTGGTCGTTGGGCAGGTAGCTGGCGTTGAGCTCGCCGCTGTAGCGCGGCTCCAGGTAGCGGAATTCACCCGCCAGGCCCATGCCGCGCCGGCTCATGACCAGAGGGGTCAGGGTGGCATCGCGGTTGGGCGCGATGTTCCAGTAATAGGGCTGGACATATTCCACGCCGCTCACGCTGTCGATGGCAATGGTCGGCGGCAGCAGGCCGGTCTTGCGCCGCTCCGACAGCGGAAAGCTGATGTGCGAGATGGGCAGTATGGGCACGCCCTTGAACTCCAGCACTCCATCCTCGGCCACGCCCACGTCCTCGGCGCGGTCCAGGCGTATGGTCTTGGCGCGGATGATCCAGTCGGGCTGCCAGCTGGCCTCGTCGGTGCGCTGGCAGGTGGTGTAGGTGGCATCGTGCACCACCGAGCGGTCGTGGTCTATGAAGTCCACGCGCGTGGCCTCGCCATGGGCCGCGGTCTGCAGAAAGCGGTAGCGCGCGTCGCTGAAAAAGCCGCTGAAGGCGTCCACGCGCAGGTCCAGCAGTGTGCCGTCGTAGAGATTGCCGGCACGATTCATGTGCACATGGCCGCGCGCCTTGGCGCGGTCGTCGGCCACGTCGTACTCCATCTCGTCGGCGCGGATCACGGTGTCGCCGCGGCGCAGCTCGGCGTTGCCCTCGATCGTGGCGCTGATGTCGGGCTGGCCCGTGATGTGGTCGCCGCGCACGAACACCGGCAGCTGCGGGCGGATGTCGGCCGGCAGGGTCTCCTGCAACCGCGGGCTGGTGCGCAGGGCGGGCATGGTCTCGGCCGGCTCGGCGGCGCCATCGCCGGCCTGGGCCAGCGCGGTCAGCGGCACGCCGCACAGCATCAGCGCCGCCAGCCGCGCCAGGGCACGGCGCGGCGGCAAGGCGCGGATGGCGGTCATGGTGGCAGGCATGGCGTGAGGCAAGAGGGAACAATCCATGGATGGCGCGAGTCGGCGGCGCACGGCACCCATCAGGGGTGCGCCGCAGGCCACCCGGCCGGGCAGGGTCGGGTTTGTAGAATTGGATTATCCATGAGCCACCCATCCCCCCACTCCCCGGCCGGCGCCGGCAACGCCCACGCCGTGCACTGGAACGACCCCGCCCGCCAATCCGCCTTCCAGGCCTGGCTGGCCCCCCTGGCCGCCGCGCAGGGCCTGCAGCCCGCCAGCCTGCGCCCGGCGAGCGCCGACGCGAGCTTCAGGCGCTACCTGCGCATCGACGACGCCCAGGGCGCCAGCCGCATCATCATGGACGCCCCGCCCGACAAGGAGAACTGCCGCCCCTTCGTGCAGGTGCAGGCGCTGATGCAGGCCGCCGGCCTGCGCGTGCCGCAGGTGTTGGCCTGGGACGAGGCCCATGGCTTCATGCTGCTGTCCGACCTGGGGGCGCAGACGGCCATAGAGCGCCTGGACCCGGCCCGGCCTCAGGACGCCCATGCCTGGTATCTGCAGGCCGTGGACCTGCTCATCGACTGGCAAAAAGCCAGCCGCGAGGGCGTGCTGCCCGCTTATGACGAGGCGCTCCTGCGCCGCGAGCTGCAGCTCTTTCCCGACTGGTATGTGGCGCGCCACCGCCAGGTGCAGCTCGACGAGGTGCAGCAGGTCAGCCTGGGCCGCGCTTTTGACGCCATCGTGGCGCAAAACCTGGCCGCGCCCAGCGTCTATGTGCACCGCGACTTCATGATGCGCAACCTCATGGTGGCGGATGCAGCCCCCACGCTCCCCGCTGCGCGTGGTTCGCTGCCCCCCGAGGGGGCGCGTGTCGCCTTGGGGCGGCCCGGCGGCGACACCGATGCTCGCCTGGGCGTGCTCGACTTCCAGGACGCCGTCTACGGCCCCATCACCTACGACATCGCCAGCCTGATGCGCGACGCCTTCATCAGCTGGGAGGAGGACTTCGTCATCGACATCACCGTGCGCTACTGGGAAAAGGCGCGCCGCGCCGGCCTCCTCGGCGCGGCGAGCAGTAGCGGCTGGGGCGCGGACTTCGGCGAGTTCTACCGCGCCGTGGACTTCATGGCGCTGCAGCGCCACCTCAAGGTGGCCGGCATCTTCGCGCGCCTGACGCTGCGCGACGGCAAGCCCAAGTACCTCGCGGATGCGCCGCGCTTCATCGCCTACATCCGCGCCACCTGCGCGCGCTACCGCGAACTCACGCCGCTCCTGCGCCTGGTGGACCAGATCGAGGGCACGCAGGCGGCCATGGGCTACGCGTTTGGGCGGGTGTAGATTCATCATCAAATTGCCTGATTAGCGACATGACTCAGACAAGGCTGCAGGCCCTCATCCCCGCCCTCTCCCAGAGGGAGAGGGAGTAAAGCCCGCGCGACCGATCGCCCTCACCCCTTTGGGGAGAGGGAGGGGTGAGGGGCCTGCAGCGGCCTGTACATCGTTAGATCAAAATGGCCATTGGCGCTTATCCATCAAGCGTGAACAGCTATTCTTTTTGAAAAAATGCCCCGCTTTTACTGCCCCCTGCCCCTGGCTCCCGGCGCCCAGATCACCCTGCCACCCACGGCCGCGCGCCACGTGCAGGTGCTGCGCCTGCAGCCGGGCGCGGTCATCACGCTGTTCAATGGCGAGGGCGGCGAGTGGAGCGCCACCGTCACGCGCATGGGCCGCAGCGACGTCGATGTCGAGGTCGGCACGCATGCGCCCCTGGAACGCGAGGCCGCGCGCGCCGTGCACCTGGTGGCCGGCATGCCCGCCAACGAGCGCATGGACTGGCTCGTGGAGAAGGCCGCCGAGCTGGGCGCCGCCAGCATCCAGCCGATTGTCGCGGCGCGCAGCGTGCTCAAGCTGGTCGGCGAGCGCGCCGCCCGGCGCCAGGCGCACTGGCAGGCCATTGCCGTTTCCGCCTGCGAGCAGTGCGGCCGCAACCGCGTGCCCACCGTGCATGCGCCGCTGCCCCTGGCCGAGTGGCTGGCCCAGGGCGCCCAGCAGGGCACGCGCCTGTTGCTGTCGCTGCGCGCAGGCGCCCGGCCGCTGCGCGAGGCCGCGGGCAGCGCCGGCCCCGTCTGGGTGCTGCACGGCCCCGAGGGCGGGCTGACCGAGCAGGAGGAAGACGCCGCCCTGGCCGCAGGCTTTGCCCCCGCCAGCCTGGGCACGCGCGTGCTGCGCGCCGAGACGGCCTCCGTCGCCGCACTGGCCCTGCTGGGGCTGGACTGATGGCAGGCGCTCCCCCCTTGCCCGCTGATGACGAGCAGGACGGCGGCGTAGGCGCCATCGCCGACTTCTTTCGCGACGCCGAAGCCGCCCAGGACCAGCCCCTGCTGTGGCTTCTCACGCGCCAGCAGTCGCTGGCCCAGGCGCTCAGCGGCCTGTTCCATGGTCCCGCGGCGCTGGTGCAGCTGCGCCTGTGGGTGTTTCTGCAGCTGGCCGGGCAGGGCGAGGCGCTGCTGCCGCGCGAGCGCATCGCCGAACTGTTTCACGCGCTGCGCCCCGAGGCGCTCGAGACCGTGCTCAAGCGCCTGCGCGACGTGGGCCTGCTGGCCTGGGACGAAACCCAGCGCGCCTACGCCCTGCCCCCGCTGGCCCAGCGCGTGGCCGGCCTGCTGGCGCCGCTGACGGGCACGCAGGGCGACGACGAGGACGGCGGCGAGCTGGCCACGCTGCTCGGCCAGGTGGTGGGCTCCAATCAGCTCGGCAACCTGGACGCCGCCCAGCTGCAACTGCTGCACGCGCAGCTGGCGCGCCTGCACGGCGAATTTGCCGACGCCATCGCCAGCGGCTCCGAGTTCCGCCTGCGCCAGGCGCGCCAGCGCTACGACCGCGCCGCCACTCTGATCGACCGCGCCTCCGAGGCCATCAGCACCATCATCGGCAACAGCCGCGGCCAGCTGGCGCTCGAACGCGCCGCGCGCGGCCTGGGCCAGGCCCAGTCGCGCCTGCTGGCCATGGCCAGCCAGTTCAACCGCGCACTGCAGCAAATGGACCGCCAGCGCGTCACGCTGGGCACCACCGGCCTGACCAGCACCGACGTCAAGCGCTGGCTGCAGGCCGCGCCGCAGCCCCATGAGCTGCTGGCCGGCGCGCTCGCCCAGCCGGGCTTTGTCGCCGCGCTGGCGCCGCACGAGCTGCTGGACGTGACCGAGGCCGAATTCGAGCGCGACCGCCCCCAGCCCACGCAGGCCGAGGAACTGCCCGCCGCCCAGGACGCGCCCGAAGGCAGCCTCTCGGCCGTGGCCCTGCCGCGCGAACTGCACGACCTCAACGCCCTGCTGGGTGACTGGCAGCAGGCCGGCGGCGCGCCGCTGCGCAGCGTCGCCGACGCGCTGCTCGGCCCCCGGGCCCTGGCCACCCGCTACGCCCAGCTGGCCTACAAGGCCCAGCTCCTGCCCCTGCTGGGCGACCCCCAGGCCGAGGTGCTGCCCGGCGCCACCGGCGCCCTTGCACGTCAGCCCTGGCGCGTGCAATGGCTCGCTGAGCAGCAGGCGCTGGCGCACGACGACATCGCCCTGCTGTCGCTCGGCCACCTGGTACGCAGCGGCCACGAAGAGCCGCCTGCACCACCACCACCCGCCGACACCCAGACCGCCCCCGCCCCGGAGACCCCGCCCCATGGATGACGCCGCCCTGCTTGCCGCCGAACTGCTGGCCCGCCGCTGGCTGCCGCGCAACCACCGCCTGGTGCGCCGCGCGCTGGTCGACGCCGAACTCTTCGCCCAGCTCGAGCAGCGCCTGGCCCAGGTCGGCCTGCGCTTCGTCGACAACATCTACGCCGAGCATGTCAGCGTCGCCCTGTTGCCCGCGGCCGACCAGGCCGTGCTGGGCGAGGGCGGCGCGGCCGCCAACAACAACCTGGAGCTGCCGCGCGACGCCCAGGCCCTGCTCGTCGTGCTGTGGGCCCTCATCATCCTGCCCAAGCGCGAGCGCCAGACCAGCCGCCAGGCCAGCACCGAGGAAACACAGAGCGACTTCTTCCCCGGCGCCAAGCCCCTGCCGGGTGCGGCCAGCGTCAGCCCCGTGGTGTCGTACAAGGCGCTGCTGCAGGACTACGGCGCGCAGCTGGGCAAAAAGCTGCGGCTGGACGTCCACCTGAAACTGCTCGAGCGCCACGGCTTCATCCTGCGCCGCCAGGACGACATCGCCGAAGGCCCGTTGCTGGACCTGCTGCTCGACTACGACGTGCTGGCCCCGCGCATCCTGGATGGGGCACTGGCGGATGTGCTGGCGCGGGAAGCCGCGGCGTAGCAGGAGCGGAAGTTGGATGCTGCGCTCGCGCAGAAAGCGCCTGAGGGGGTGGCGTAAAGCGCCGTCCGATCGGAGAGTGCAGCTGGCTGGCTGCTATGGTTGTGGCTTGGGACTTGCCTGCGCAACGAACGGCGTCATTTGACGGCGCGGTCTCCACTCCAAAGCGCCACACCACCCCCTTCTGCCATCCTCGCAATGCAACCGTCCACCATCGCCTGCGCCTACGACACCCTGGCCGAAAACTGGCTGGACGCCCAATTCGGCCATGTCGATGGCATGCGCCAACACCGCCAGGCGCTGGCGTTTCTTGGCGCGCAGACGGGCGGGTGGGCGCTCCATGTGGGCTGCGGCTGCAGCACGCGTTTCAACTCCTTGCTGCGCGGCCGGGGATTGCAGCTGGAGGGGATCGATGTCTCGGCGCGCATGGTGGCCCTGGCGCGCGCGGCCGATGCGGACGTGCGGGTGCACCACGGCGATGTGTGCGACTGGGAACCGGTGCGCCGCTACCGCTTCATCTCGGCATGGGACAGCATCTGGCATGTGCCCCTGCAGGCGCAGCGCCCCCTGATGCTCAAGCTGATGCGCGCGCTGGAGCCGGGCGGGGTGTTCGTGTTCTCGGCCGGCGGGCTGGACGCACCCGCCGAGCATGTGGACGCCACCATGGGCCCGGCGATGTACTACAGCACGCTGGGCATTCCCGGCCTGCTCGATGTCATTGCCGAGGCCGGGTGCCTGTGCCGGCATCTGGAGTTTGACCAGTACCCGCAAAAGCATTTGTTCGTCGTCGCCCAGCGCGGCGACGGGCCGAGCCCTGGCGCACCGGCGCCGGCGTCGGCCGGAGCGCAGGCCCGATGATGCGCACGCTGCAGATCCGCCCCTATGCCCCCGCCGACGCGGAGGCGCTGCGCGCGGTGTTCGAGGCGTCGGTGCGGGTGCTGGCGGCGCCCTACTACACGCCGCAGCAGATTGCCGCCTGGGCGCCGCACGACCACGACGCGCCCGCCTGGGCCCGGCGCCTGGCGGACAACCGGCCCTGGGTGTGCGTGGTGGACGGAGCGCCCGCCGGCTTTGCCGATCTGCAGCCCTCGGGCGACATCGACCAGTTCTTCGTCGCGCCGGGCCATGCCCGCCAGGGCGTGGGGGCGGCGCTGATGGCGCACCTGGAGCAGCAGGCGCGCGCGCAGCGCTGCGCGGCGATGTTCTCGCACGTCAGCCTGGCGGCGCAGGCGTTTTTTGCCCACCATGGTTTTGTGCTGCAGGAGCAGCGCCTGGTCACGCTGCGCGGCGTGCAGTTCGCCAATGCCTTGATGCGCAAGGCGCTGGTGTGCGGCAGCGACAATGGACAATAGCCCACGGTTCATTTGAGTCTTTTTGGCCGTTGACGCTTGCTGGACAAGCGCGAACAGCTATTGTTTTTTAAGTATCCGTGTTCCACCTCCAAACCCTAGAACTCGTCCACTGGGACTACTGCCAGCGCGTGGCGCTGCCGCTGGATGCGTCCATCATCACCATCGCCGGGCCCAATGGCTCGGGCAAGACGACGCTGCTGGACGCCATGCGCACGCTGCTGGGCCTGCGCTGCTCGAGCCCGCGCGACTGGCGCACCTATGCGCGCCACGCGGGCGCGCAGACCGCGTGGCTGCGCGCCGTGGTGGACAACCGGCCGCAGGGGCGGCAGAGCTCCAGCCGCCCGTTTGCACGCCGCCTGCTGTATGGCGACCAGGTCACGCTGGCCTGCCGCATCGACAGAAACGGCGGTGACTGGCAGCGCCGCTACTGCCTGCTCGAAGGCGACGTGGCCGTCGAGCGGCTGCAGGACATGCCCGACAAGGACGTGGGCTACATGGGCGTGGAGGCCTGGGGCCGCGTGCTGGCGGCGGCGGGCCTGTCGCCGGCGATTGCGCGCGTGCTGTCGCTCGAGCAGGGCCAGACCGACCGGCTGTGCGAGCTCTCGCCGCGCGAGCTCTTGCGCCTGGTGTTCGACGTGTTTGGCGACCAGCAGGTGCTCGACGCCTACGACCAGGCGCGCGAGCACCAGCAGCAGCTCTCGCGCGAGATGGCGCAGGCCGAGCACGAGCTCGACCACAGCCGCGCCCAGCTGGCCGAGCTGCAGCACCGCGTGACCAGCTACAAGAGCTGGCGGCTGAAACTCGCCGAGCGCGAGCGCCTGGCGACCGAGGTGCTGCCCGTGCTCGACTGGTGGGGCCAGCGCCAGCAGCTGGCGCAGCACGCGCGCGAGCTGCGCCGCCAGAAGGCCCAGCACCGCGCGTCTCTGGCCGAGCAGGCGGTGCACAACAAGCGCCTGTTGCACCTGCTGGACGAGGCCGCGCGCGCCGAGCAGCAGGCCGACGCGCTGCTGGCCGAGCGCGACCAGGCGCGCACGCAGCTCGACGATGCCCAGCGCCACGAGGCGCCGCTCGAGCAGCTCACCCGGCGCGAGCAGGAGCTGCTGGCGCTGGTCGACAAGGGCAGCGACGCCGAAGCGCTGCAGGCGCACCTGGCGCAGCTGCAGGCGCGTGCCCAGGAGCTGCAGGACGCGCACGGTGCGCTGCTGCCAAAACGCAAGGCTGCGGCAGAGCAGCTGGCGCAGCTCGACGGCCAGCGCCTGCCGCCGCCTCCGCCCGATGTGCTGCAGATGCGCCGCGCGCTGGCCGGCGAGGGCATGGGCCACTGCTTCGTGGCCGAGGTCGTCGAGGTGCGCGACGAGCGCTGGCGCGCCGCCATCGAGGGCGTGCTGCGCGGTCAGCGCTGGGTAGCGCTGCTCGACAAGGAATCCGACCTGGCCCAGGCCTGGGAGATCGGCGAGCGCCAGCGCTTTCGCCACTACATCGTCGGCCCGGGCGAGGCCGCCATCCCCGGCGAGGCCGGCACGCTGGCCGCTCATGTCAAATTCACCGCGCCCGTGCCGCGCTGGCTGGTGCAGCAGCTGCAGCAGCTGCGCTGCGTCGAGGGTCCGCAGGAGGGCAAGCGCCTGGGCGGGCAGTGGATCACGCCCCAGGCCTATATGCACGACGGGCGCGGCGCGCGCTCGGTCTGGGTGGAGCCGCAGCACTACCAGTTTGGCGCCGCGGCCGTGCAGTCGCGCCGCCAGGCGCTCGAGCGCGACATTGCGGCGCTGGATGCACAGCTCGCGCCGCTGCAGCAGGAGCTGCTGGCGCTCAAGCGCCAGATGACCGACACGCGCCGCGCGCTCGAAGGCCACAGCGCCGCCGAGGAGCTGGCGCGGCGCAGCGACGAGTTTGCCCAGGCGCGCGCCCAGCTGCCCGCGGCCAGGCAGGCGCGCATGGCCGCCGCCACGCGCTGGCAGCAGCTCGAGCAGGAGGCCGGCCGCGCCCACGACCGCCACCGCGCGTTTGCCGAGGAGCACAAACGCCTGGAGGCGCAGCTCGCGCGCCAGCGCAGCGACAGCGAACGCGCCGCGCAGGACTGGAGCGCGCGCCGGCGCCAGCATCTCGAGGCCTGCGCGCGCAGCCAGGCGCAGCGCGCGCAGTTTCCGCCGCGCTGGATCGCGCCCGCGCAGATCGCCGAGCTCGTGGACCACTACGACAACGCCAAGCAGGCCGAGCTGCGCCTGCAGGCCGTCGAGCAGGAGCTGGCGCAGGGCCCGTGGGAGCAGGACGAGACCGTGGAGGAGCGCCACCGCCGCATGGAGGTGACGGTGCGTGAGCAGGCCGCCAGCCTCTCCGACCACCAGGTCAAGAACGCCCAGGCCGAGACCGCCGTGCTCAACGCCCGCGCCAGCTACATCGAGGTGTTGCGCTCCACCGTGCGGCGCTACCGGCGCAACATCCAGGAGCTGGGCCAGCTCGCGGGCGTGGAGGTGGCGGCCGAGCTGCCGCTGCTGGACAACGACGACCATGTGCTCGCGCAGGCCGGCCTGAAAGTCCACTTCGCCTTCGACGGCAAGGGCCAGATCGGCCTGAACGACGGCGAGGCCTCGGGCGGGCAGCAGGTGATCAAGTCGCTGATCCTGCTCGTGGGCCTTCTCAAGGACGAGGAGAGCGGCTCGGGCGGCTTTGTCTTCATCGACGAGCCCTTCGCCCACCTGGACGTGCGCAACATCCAGCTCGTCGGCCACTTCCTGCGCAGCACGCGCGCGCAATATGTGCTCACCACGCCGATCACGCACAACCTGGAGGTCTTCGAGCCCGCCGAGATCACGCTGGTGACGAGCAAGAAGCCCGCCGGCAGCCGCTGGGCCCCGCCTATCGCCGTGGCCAAGCGGCGCGGCGTGCCGCAGCTCGCGCCCATGAGCGCATGAGCCGCCACCTGCGCACGCGCGGCGCCGGCGCCTGGGGCGCGGCCAGCCTGCAGGCCGTGGCCGCGCTGCGCCCGGCGCAACAGGCGCTGATGCGCGACTGGCTGCGCGGCGACGCCAGCCAGCGCCGCTGGCAGACGCTGCTGGACGCGGCCGGCCCCGACCGGCTGGAGCTGGCCGACGCGCTGCGCGAGCAGCTGCTGGCCTGCGGCGCGCTGCAGGCCAGGGAGCGCCTGGCCCGCGGGCAGTGGCAGGTGGAGCACATCGTCTGGGCCGACCTGGCCGCCCTGCAGCAGGCGCTGGGCCTGCGCGACGCGGCCACGCGCGCGGCCGACCAGCTGGCGCTGGCCCGCGACGCCGATGCACTGGCGCTGCACGCCCCCTGGCTGCAGGGCGCCGTGCAAGACCTTGCCAGCGGCCGCTACGCCGAGGCCACGCGCCGCGCGCGCCTGCAGCTGCTGCAGGCACTGGCCGACTGGCAGGCCGAGCAGCGCTTTGGCCTGCAGCGCGACTTTGCCCAGTTCGCGCGCGGCCAGACCAAGGCCATCAGCGCCGGCGAATGGGACTGGCTGGCGCGCCATGTCGATCTGGCGGCGCGCGGCATTGCGCGCTTTGCGCCGCTGCTGTGGCTGGGCGGCACGCTGTCGCTGCAAGCCCTCCAGGGCCGCGTGGACGTGGCCGCGGCCCGGCTGTGCGGCCTGCCCGTGGAGCTGTTTGCCGCGCCCACCGAGGCGCTGGCGCCCGAGCGCTACTGGCTCATCGAGAACCGCGCGAGCTTCGAACGCCAGGCCTTGGGCGCCGCGCCCGGCACCTGCGTGGTCTGGCTGCCGGGCCAGCCGCCGACGAGCTGGCAGCAGGCCATGGCCTGGCTGGTCGCCGCAGCGCCCGCGCCGGCCCAGATCAGCTGCGACCCGGACCCGGCCGGCGTGGCCATCGCCCTGACCGCAGGCGCGCTGTGGAGCGCGGCGGGCCTGCCCTGGCAGCCGCACCGCATGGACCGAAGCGACTGGGAGAGCGCCCCGGCGATCGCCCTGACGGCCGAGGACAGGCTGTGGCTCGAACGCCTGCAGGCCCGCGCCGACCTGCCCGAGCCGCTCGCGCGCCTGTGCGCCGACCTGCCCGAGCCGCTCGCGCGCCTGTGCGCCGACCTGCGCGCGACCGGACGCAAGGCCGAGCAGGAGGCCTGGCTCTGATGGGAGCGCCGGCATCTTGCCGGCAAGACCGCGCGCGACGCATGATTGGCACCGGTTTTCACTCCCTCGCCCCCTTGGGGGAGAGGGCGGGGGTGAGGGGGTGTTTGGAGCGCACGGCTCATGGCGCGCGCCCTCACCCCGGCCCTCTCCCGCCAGCGGGAGAGGGAGTTACGAACTCAGCCCGGCATCGCAGCCATCACCTGGGCCACCGCCGCCGTGAGGCGCTTGGCGTAGGGCACGTGCAGGAATTCGTTGGGTCCATGGGCGTTGCTCTTGGAGCCGAGCACGCCGCAGACCATCATCTGCGCGCGGGGAAAGCCCTGGCTCAGCATGTTCATGAGCGGAATCGTGCCGCCCTGGCCGATGTAGCCGCAGGGGGAGCCGAAATGCGCCTGGCTGGCGGCGTTCAGGGACTGCTCGAACCACGGGGCGATGGCCGGTGCGTTCCAGCCGCTGGCGGCATGGTCGGGCGCGAAGGTGACCCTGGCCTGGTAGGGCGCGTTGTCCTCCAGCAGGGCCTTGAGCTCCTGCGCGCTGGCGGCGGCGTCCACCAGCGGTGGCAGGCGCAGGCTGAGCTTGAAGGCGGTGTAGGGGCGCAGCACGTTGCCCGCGTCCCTGAGCGCCGGGAAGCCCTCGGCGCCGGTGACGCTCAGCGTGGGCTCCCAGGTGCGCTTGAGCAGCGCCTGCACCGGGTCGGTTGTCGTGGGCAGGGCGAACACCGTGCTGCCGCCGCAGTCGGCATGGGCCCAGGGGAAGCGCCTGTAGACCTCCTCGCCCAGGATGGCGGCCGTGGCCCTGGCCTGGGCCAGGCGGTCGGCCGGCACCTCGCAGTGAAAGCCGGCGGGCAAGAGGCGCCCGGTGGCGCTGTCTTCCAGCCGGTCCAGCACCATGCGCATGATGCGAAATGACGAGGGCACGAGGCCCGAGGAGTCGCCCGAGTGCACGCCCTCGGTCAATATCTCGACCTTCAGCGTGCCGCTGGCCATGCCGCGCAGGCTGGTGGTGAGCCACAGCTGATCGTAGTTGCCGGCACCCGAATCGAGGCAGATGACCAGGGCCACGTCGCCCATGCGGTCTTTCAGCGCGTCGATGTAGGGCAGCAGGTCGGCGGAGCCGCTTTCCTCGCAGGTCTCGATCAGGCCGACGATGCGCGGATGGGCCACGCCCTGGCGCTTCAGTTCCTGCACGGCGGCGATGCTGGCGTAGACCGCATAGCCGTCGTCGGCGCCGCCGCGGCCGTAAAGCCTTCCGTCCTCGTACTTCGGCGTCCACGGGCCCAGGTCGGCGCGCCAACCTTCAAACTCGGGCTGCTTGTCCAGGTGGCCGTACATCAGCACCGTCTGGGTGGACTGCGGCCGGGTGGCCGCGACCTCGAAGAACAGCACGGGCGTGCGGCCGGGCAGGCGCACGACCTCGAGCGTGAGTCCCTCGACCTTCTGCGCCTCGACCCACTGGGCGGCGTTGCGCACCACGGTCTCGATGTGGCCGAGCTCGCGCCAGTCGGGCGCAAAGCCGGGCGATTTGGCGGGGATGCGGATGTAGTCGGTGAGCTGGTGCACGATGTCCTCGTCCCACACGCGGCTCAGGCGTTCGAGCGCGAGCGCGGGGTCGAGGGCGGTGGCGGGCAGGCGGGCGTTCATGGCAGATCCTGTGGCGGTTGACGCAAACGTTCAGCATACGCCAGCGGCCGCGCCCCTTGGCGGGGCGTGGTTCCTCAATGCACGGGGGCGGCCAGGGTGTCTGTAAGGTCCTGAGTCAGCGCCAGGCATTGCACACGGTTGCGCCCCGCTGTCTTGGCGGCGTAGAGCGCCTGGTCTGCCTTGCGCAGCAGTGTCTCCCAACTACCGGCGTGCTGGGGCCTGCCGCCGCAGACGCCTATGCTCAGGGTCACGGCAATGGGGCGCCCCTCGTGCACGGCCGGGGCCTGCTCCACCGCGCCGCGCAGCGTTTCGGCCAGCACCACGGCATCATGCAGCGCCGTGCCCGGCAGCAGCACCAGAAATTCCTCGCCCCCATAGCGCCCCACCATGTCCTGCGCCCTCAGGCGGGCGCGCAGCAGCTCGGCCACATGGCACAGCACGCGGTCGCCGCCCGGGTGACCATGGCCGTCATTGACGGACTTGAAATGGTCGATGTCCACCATCATCAACGCATAGGGCTGGTGCATGCGCACGGCGTGCGCCACGTCGCGGTGCGCGGCGAGCAGAAGGGCGCGGCGGTTGAACAGGCCGGTCAGGCCATCGTGCGCGGCATAGTAGCGATTGTCGGCATCGGCGCGGTCCTTGGTCATGAGGATGAAGCCCAGCGATGAGAGGATGACCACCACAAAGGCCGCGATGAAGGTCAGCGACTGCAGGCCGTCGGTCTGCAACAACCCGCCCGCCGGTACGCCGCGGGAGGCGACCAGCGCACTACGTGATGCGAGCAGCACCGCCTGCAACCCCAGCCCCGCCGTGAGCAGCGCCGCGCCACGCAGCGGAGCGGGCGGCCGCGGGCGCCACAGGGACCACAGCACCATGGTCAGCTGAATTGGTGCAACCACGCCGGCCACGATGACGCAGGCACGGTAGTCGTCCATGAACAGCGCAAACAGCACCGCCATGACCAGCACCGGCAACCCCATGCGGCGCCATGGCAGGGCAAGTCCAAGGAACTGATGCACGGCCGCCAGCACCAGCGCAAAGGTGCCCGACAGCAGGGTGTTGGCCAGCACCACGCTGGCCCAATTGGGCACCACGCCGCGCAGCGTGTACAGCACATAGGTGATGGTGTGCAGCACCAGTGCCAGGGCCCACAGGCCCATGCCCTCGCGCCGCTGCGGCCGCACGGCGGCGAGGGAGCCCGCCATGGTGGCGGAGGCTGCCGCTGTCATCAGCAGCATGGTGGGCACGTCAAGAGGCGGCATGGGCGGCGGAAAAGGTGAAAAAAGTATGCGTCAGACACACATTTTTACCGCAGTCTGCCGCCCGACCCAAGACGGCGACAAACCGAATCAATCGTGTTCGAAGCGAAACACCGCCGTGCCGGCGCGCGCATTGGGCAGCCAGCGCACGACGCGCCCGTCCTGGAGGCCGAAGGCGTCGAGGATGCGCAGCTTGTTCTTGTGCGCCAGCACCTCGAAGTCCTTGTAGGTGCCGACGCGAATGTTGGGCGTGTCGTACCACTGGAAGGGCAGGCGCCGCGTCACGGGCATCCTGCCGCGCAGCACCGACAGGCGGTTGGGCCAGTGCGCGAAGTTGGGGAAGGCGACGATGCCGCTCTTGCCCACGCGCGCGGTCTCGCGCAGCATGACCTCGGCGTTGCGCAGATGCTGCAGGGTGTCGATCTGCAGCACCACGTCGAAGCTGTTGTCGCCAAACATGGCCAGGCCTTCGTCCAGATTGAGCTGGATGACGTTGACGCCGCGGCGCACGCAGGCGAGCACGTTGTCGTCGGCGATCTCGATGCCGTAGCCGCTGCAGCCGCGCTCGCGCTGCAGATGGTCGAGCAGGGCGCCGTCGCCGCACCCCAGGTCGAGCACGCGCGCGCCCTCGGGCACCAGGCGCGCAATGGCTTGCATGGTGGCGCGGTCGCTCATGGCTGCTCCTTGGCAATACTATCGAAATAAGAGCGCATCACGTTCATATAGCGGGCGTCATCGAGCAAAAAGGCATCGTGACCATGGGGCGCGTCGATCTCGGCGTAGCTCACATCGCGGCGGTTTTCCAGCAGCGCCTGCACGATCTCGCGCGAGCGCTGGGGCGAGAAGCGCCAGTCGGTTGTGAAGCTCACCAGCAGAAACTTGGCGCGCGCCTGGGCCAGGGCCAGGGCCAGGCTGCCGCCATGGCGCAGCGCGGGGTCGAAGTAGTCGAGCGCGCGTGTGATGAGCAGGTAGGTGTTGGCGTCGAAGTATTCGCTGAACTTGTCGCCCTGGTAGCGCAGGTAGCTCTCGATCTGGAACTCGACGTCCTGGGTGCTGTACTTGAGGTTCATGCCCTCGCGCAGCTGGCGCCCGAACTTCTCGTTCATCACGTCGTCACTCAGATAGGTGATGTGGCCGATCATGCGCGCGATGCGCAGGCCGCGCTGCGGGATGACGCCATGGCGGTAGAAATGCCCGCCGTGAAAGTCCGGGTCGGTGACGATGGCGCGGCGCGCCACCTCGTTGAAGGCGATGTTCTCGGCCGTGAGATTCGGGGCGCTGGCCACCACCACGGCGTGGCGCATGCGCTCGGGGTGCTGCAGCGCCCAGGACAGGGCCTGCATGCCGCCCAGGCTGCCGCCCAGCACCGCCGCCAGCTGCGCTATGCCCAGGCGGTCCAGGAGCCGCGCCTGGGCGCTGACCCAATCCTCCACCGTGACCACGGGGAAGTCGGCGCCGTAGACCTCGCCCGTGTCAGGGTTGGTGTGCATGGGGCCCGTCGAGCCAAAGCACGAGCCCAGGTTGTTGACGCCGATGACGAAGAAGCGGTTGGTGTCGACCGGCTTGCCCGGACCGATCATGTTGTCCCACCAGCCCTCGCTTTTGGGCTGGCCCTCGTAGACGCCCGCCACATGGTGCGAGGCATTGAGCGCATGGCATACGAGGACGGCGTTGCTCCTGTCGGCGTTGAGCCGGCCGTAGGTTTCGTAGGCGAGCGTGTAGTCGCGGATCGAGGCGCCCGAGGTGAGCGGCAGGGCCTCGGCAAAATGCATGGACTGCGGTGTGGCGATGAACGACATGAAAAAACCCGGCATCGCTAGAAACGAGGCCGGGTCTGGTGCGTGCGAGGGTGCAGGCGGGTCGATCGGTCACGTCTTTAGCAGGATTTGTAAAGCGCCCGCAAGCGGTGCAAATCGGCGCGTCCGGCAATTATGCCAAAGGCGTTGCCTGCGGTGCAAACAGCGCCAGCAGACCCAGCACCAGAAAGATCAGCGCCGACACCAGGTGCACGGCGCGTATCGGCAGGCGTTTGACCAGCCGGTCGCCCAGCCAGACCACGGGCGCGTTGGCCAGCATCATGCCCAGCGTGGTGCCGGCCACCACCCACAGGTAGGCGCTGTACTGCGCGGCCAGCATCACGGTGGCGATCTGCGTCTTGTCGCCCATCTCGGCCAGGAAGAAGGCCAGCACCGTGGTGCCGAACACGCCAAGGCGCGGGGCGCCGGAGTCGCCATCGTCGTCGAGCTTGTCGGGAATAAGCATCCACAAGGCCATGGCGATGAAGGACAGGCCCAGCACCCAGCGCAGCACCTGCGGCCCGAGCACCGTGGTTACCCAGGAGCCCACGGCGCCGGCCAGCGCGTGGTTGGCCAGGGTGGCGACGAAAATGCCCAACACGATGGGCCAGGGCTTTCGAAAGCGAGCGGCGAGCACCAGCGACAGCAGCTGGGTCTTGTCGCCCATCTCGGCGAGGGTGACGATGGAGGTGGATACGAGAAAGGCTTCCATATGGGGAACGGGGCCGGAATTGTTCGGACAGCATTGACCACGCCCCGACTCCGGCCTGCTGGATCGGTGCGCGGTCAATGGTCTCGCCCGGTGCGCTATTGCAGCGAACCTCATGCACCATGGCGCCCGCGGGCCCCAAGTCTGTTGATGCATGCCTCCGCTCGCGCTGGCTGCGCGGCGGCAGGCTACTCCCCATGGACGGGGCGCATTTTAGCCACCCATACCCCCGCGAGAGTGCAGAGGCACCGGTAATTACCCTGAAAAATGTTGCAAACCAGCACCTGTGACCCTGTGAGGGCGCAGGTATGTCTGATAATGTACGCGCCTTTCTGCCTTGCAGGAATGCAGGCTGCGGTGTTTGGTCGGTTTCGCGTCTCTGAAGTCGTCACAGGTTTGTTGATTGCGTCAGGCTCCATCGCATTTCGTGTTTTTTCTAGGAGTCCCGTCATGGGCAACAAACTTTACGTGGGCAACCTGCCCTATTCCTTCCGCGACCAGGATCTGGAGCAGACCTTCAGCCAGTACGGCGCCGTGCAGAGCGCCAAGGTCATGATGGAGCGCGACACAGGCCGCTCCAAGGGTTTTGGCTTTGTCGAAATGGGCAGCGATGCCGAGGCCCAGGCCGCCATCCAGGGCGCGCATGGCCAGAACTTTGGCGGCCGTGACCTGGTGGTCAACGAGGCCCGTCCCATGGAACCGCGCCCGCCCCGCAGCGGCGGCGGCTTTGGTGGTGGCGGCGGCTACGGCGGCGGCCGCAGCGGCGGTGGCGGCTACGGTGGTGGCCGTTCCAACTACTGATTTCGATCAGACAAGGGGCCGCAAGGCCCCTTTTTTTTAGGCCGGCGGGGCGCAAGCCCGCACAAACCCCCTTGCGTTTTTGCCAAAGATCTAACGCATAATGCTCCGGCGATGGGGTTCCCCGTCGTGGATGTTGCGGTGATCCATCAGTTTTCGCGCATAGGGCGTCTTAGTGATTAACTGGCTGCGGGTTCGGGACTCCGTTGCTCAATTCAATTGTTTTTCAGGAGTCCCTTAATGGGCAACAAGCTGTACGTCGGCAATCTGCCGTACTCTGTGCGCGATCAGGATCTGGAACAGGCATTCGGCCAGTTCGGCGTGGTGACCAGTGCCAAGGTCATGATGGAACGCGACACCGGTCGTTCCAAAGGCTTTGGTTTCGTCGAAATGGGCAGTGACGCCGACGCCCAGGCGGCCATCAACGGCATGAACGGCCAGTCCCTGGGCGGCCGTAACATCGTCGTGAACGAAGCCCGTCCCATGGAATCCCGCCCGCCGCGCAGCGGTGGCGGCGGATTTGGCGGCGGTGGCGGCCGTGGTGGCTATGGCGGTGGTGGCGGTGGCGGCTACGGCGGTGGTGGCGGTGGTCGCGGCGAAGGTGGTGGTTTCCGCAGCCCCTATGGCTCCGGCCCGCGTGGTGGCGGTGGCGGTGGTCGTGGCGGGTACGGTGGTGGTGGTGGTGGCTATGGCGGCGGCGACCGCAACGGCGGCTATTGATCCGCTGACCCGCTCTTTTCAGCGCGCAGGGCTCCTTTGGGAGCCTTTTTTCTATCTGCGCGCCAGCACCTGAGTGGCCAGCACAGTCCGCCGCGCTCGGCATTTCGCAACCGCAGGCTGCCATGACGGCGCTCGGCAATATCTCGGGGCATGATGATGGGCACCTGTGCGTGCGGGCTCAGTTCACGCGCCAGCGTCAGGCCGTTCGTGCCCGGCGGCATGGTGTCGAGATCAACGAAGTCCATGGGGTGGGCCGACACCAAAGGCGGCAGCGGCACGCCACAGAAACGAGGTCCGTCGCAGGCAGCGTGAGCAGGTGCGACGGCCGCCGCACCTTTAGCGTCAACGGCCCTGCCCTTGCCGATGCTTGCGCGGGCGCCCCTGCAGCAGGCGGTCAAACCAGGCATTGGGCAGCAGGCGCAGCAGCTTGGCGGCGACGCCCATCTGCCAGGGAATGACGCGGTAGCTGGTACCGGATTCAATGACCTTGAAGGCCTTGTCCGCAAACTCCTCGGGGCGCAGCCGAAAGGGCATGGAGTAGCGGTTTTCGCGGGTCAGCGGCGTATCCACATAGCCCGGGCAGATGGTGACCACGCGCACGCCGCTCGCGCGCAGCTCGCCGCGCAGGCTTTCGCAGTAGCTGATCACCGCCGCCTTGCTGGCGCAGTAGGCACCATGGCCGGGCAGGCCCCGGATGCCGGCCACGCTGCCCACGCCCACCAGCCGCCCCGTGCCGCGCTGCACCATGGCGGTCACAAAGGGGTGGAACGTGGCGGCCAGCCCCAGGTTGTTGGTGGCGAAGACCCGCGCCATGACGTCGAGGTCGGAGCGTTCGGCGGTGTCCATGCCTATGCTGATGCCGGCATTGGCGATGACCACGTCGGGCAGGCCCTGGCGCGCCAGACAGGCCTGGCCGGCGGCGATGATGCTGTTGGGCTGGCTGACGTCGGCCCCATAAATTTCATAGCTGTCTGCGCTTATTCCATGGGTATTTGCCCATGATCTGATCTCGGGCTCGCGGCGTGCCACCAGCGCCAGGCGCCAGCCTGCGCGGTGGTAGCGCCCGGCCAGCGCCTGGCCTATGCCGCTGGAGGCGCCGGTAATGAAGGCCAGGGGGCGCTCTTGCATGAGCCAACTATCGTGCCGGGCGTCTGGCGGCGGGGCGGGCTGGCGGCGGGGCGGGCGGCATCAGCGTGCCATGCACGCGCCCGCGCAGGTCGAGGATCTGGTCCAGATTGTCGTAGTCCAGGCTGTCGGCGGTGAAGGTGTCGGCCCCGCGCGTGAGCGTCACTGGCAGGTTGGAGCGCACGCGCTCATCGTTCGTCCAGGCATGCAGGAACTCGCCGCGGAATTGCAGCCGCGGCAGCGGCGCATGTCCGGGGCGCACCAGGGGCTCGCGCGTGACGATGGCATTGCCGAAAAGCTGCACCTCGCTGCCGTCGGCATTGCTGAGTGCGCGGTTGGCGCTGGCGGTGGTCACGCGCCCGTCGATGTCGACGGAGCGCATGCGCGCCTGGTCGATCTCCAGCGTATCGGTGTCGGCGTAATGGCGCCCCAGCGTGCCGCGAATCTCGCTCTGCAGCCGGCCCGTGGCGTCAAAGTTGCGCACCGCGAAGTCGCGCATGAAGTAGTCGGGTTCGTGGCGCAGGGGGCGTTCCTGCGGCGGCTGCGGCGGCTGTGGGGCATTGCGCACCAACCACCAGGTGCCCAACGCCAGCAGCCCCATGAGCAGCACCGGCAGATAGAGGGACAGGCGCTCCCACGCCCGACGCAGGCGCGCCATCATGCGGCGTGGGCGGCCAAAAGGCTGGCATAGCGGCCGCTGGCGACGAGCAGCAGGTCGCAGAATTCGCGTGCTGCGCCGGCGCCGGCAGGTGCCTGCGTGACATGCTGGGCCACGGCCCGCACTTCGGCATGGGCCTGCGCCGGCGCGCAGGCCAGGGCAGCGCGGCGCATGACGGGCAGGTCGGGCCAGTCGTCGCCCATGGCGGCCGCCTGCTGCCAGGAGAGGCCCAGCTCGGCCAGGATGGCCTCGGCCGCGGGGCGCTTGTCCTCAGTGCCAAAGCGCGCATGCTGCACGCCAAGGGCCGACAGGCGCAGGCGCAGCGCGGGTGAGTCGCGCCCGGAGATGACGGCGGGCGTGATGCCCGCCTGCTGCAGCAGCTTGAGGCCATGGCCGTCCAGCGTGTTGAAGCGCTTGAGCGTTTCGCCGGCTTCCGAGAAATACAGGCCGCCATCGGTCAGCACGCCGTCCACGTCGAAAAAGGCCACGCGTATATCCTGTGCCCGCAGCAGCAGGGCAGGGTCGAACTGCAGGGCGGGCTGCAGTTGGGGTAGGGTGGGGGCGCGTTCCATCAGATCACCTTGGCGCGCATCAAGTCGCCGATATGGACCACGCCCACCAGCAGGCCTTGCGTGTCGGTGACCAGCACGCTGGTGATGGCGTGGCGCTCCATGAGCTGCGCGGCATCGGCGGCCAAGGCCTCGGCGGGGATGGTGCGCGGCCTGGCGTGCATGACGTCCTGGGCGCACACCCCGCGCAGTTCGGCGCCGCCCTCGATGCGACGGCGCAGGTCGCCGTCGGTGAAGATGCCGATGGGGTGGCCGGCCTCGTCCACCACGGCCGCGGCGCCCATGCCTTTGGCGCTCATCTCGCGCATCAGCATGCTGAAGTCGGCCTGCGGCGGCACCCGCGGCACCTGCTCGCCCGTGCGCATGACGTCGCGCACATGGGTCAGCAACCTGCGGCCCAGCGCGCCACCGGGGTGCGAGCGCGCAAAGTCCTCGGGTCGGAAGCCGCGCGCATCCAGCAGGGCCACGGCCAGGGCGTCGCCCATGGCCAGTTGCACGGTGGTGCTGGTGGTGGGCGCCAGGTTCAGCGGGCAGGCCTCGCGCTCCACGCTGCAGTCAAGCACCAGGTCGGCATGCTGGGCCAGCGTGGACTGCAGCCCACCCGTCATGGCGATCAGCGGCACGCCCTGGCGCCCGAGCATGGGCAGCAGAATCGTGATTTCGCTGCTCTCACCACTGTTGGAGATGGCCAGCACCAGGTCACCGCCGGTCACCATCCCTAAGTCGCCATGGCTGGCCTCGGCAGGGTGCACGAAGAAGGACGGCGTGCCGGTGGAGGCCAGCGTGGCGGCGATCTTGCGCCCCACATGGCCGCTCTTGCCCATGCCCATGACGATGACGCGACCCGGCGTGGCCAGCACCTGCTGCACGGCCTGCACGAAGACGGCGTCCAGGCGCTCGCCCGTGCCCTGAAGGGCGGCCGCCTCGATGCTGAAGGTCTCGCGCCCCAGGCGCAGGGCCTGTTCGGCGTTGAAGGGGGCAATGGCGGCAGAAGCGGTGGACATGGGCGGATTCTATCGGCCGGCCTGTGTGCAGCTGGGCTAGGATGGTGCATGTCCTCACTCGCCCTGACCCTGCTGTACCTGCTGGCCGCGGTGCTGGGCGTGGTGGCCTGCCGCAGCCTGCGGCTGCCGCCCATGATGGGCTACCTGATCGCCGGGATACTCATAGGCCCGCATGCGCTGGCGCTGACGCAGAACTCCGAGGGCGTGCGCCACCTTGGAGAGTTCGGCGTGGTGTTCCTGATGTTCACCATAGGACTGGAATTCAACCTGCCCAAGCTGCGCGCCATGCGCCGCCACGTGTTCGGCCTGGGGCTCTTGCAGGTGCTGGCCTGCATGCTGGCGTTCACGGCCTGTCTGTTGCTGTCCAGCCGGCTTGGCGGCGTGTGGGACATGGGCTGGCAGACGGCGCTGGCGCTGGGCGGAACGCTGGCCATGAGCAGCACGGCCATCGTCGTCAAGCTCATGTCCGAGCGCGGTGAGCTGGAGAGCGAACATGGCCGGCGCGTGCTGGGCATATTGCTGTTCCAGGACCTGGCCGTGGTGCCCATGCTGGTGCTGGTGCCGGCCCTGGGCTCCTCGCCCGAAGGCCTGCTGCTGGCCCTGGGGTTGGCACTGCTCAAGGCCATCGTGCTGGTGGGCGTGCTGCTGGTGGGCGGGCAACGCGTCATGCGCTGGTGGCTGACCCTGGTGGCGCGCAGAAGGAGCGAGGAGCTGTTCATGCTCAACCTGCTGCTGGTCACGCTGGGGCTGGCCTGGCTCACCGAGCTCGCGGGCCTGTCGCTGGCGCTGGGTGCCTTCATCGCCGGCGTGCTGGTGTCGGAAACCGAATACCGCCATCAGGTGGGCACCGACATACGCCCCTTCCATGACGTGCTGCTGGGCCTGTTCTTCATCACCGTGGGCATGATGCTGGACTGGCATGTGCTGCTGGACCATTGGGCCCTGGTGCTGGCGCTGCTGGCGGCGCCGCTGCTCATCAAGAGCGCCATCATCGTGGTGCTGGCGCGCGGCCTGGGGGCGACCACCGGCGTGTCGCTGCGCACCGCTCTCTACGTGGCGCAGTCAGGGGAGTTCAGCTTCGTGCTGCTCTCGCTGATGCAGGGCCACGGGCTGGTGCAGGCCGGGCTCATGAATTCTGTGCTCGCCGCCATGGTGCTGTCCATGCTGCTCACGCCCTTCCTGATCCTGTACAGCAACCGCATCGTCATGAAGCTCGTCGCCAGCGACTGGCTGCAGCAGTCGCTGCAGGTGACCAGCATCGCGCGCCAGACCATCAACACCAGTGGCCATGTGCTGATCTGCGGCTATGGCCGCTGCGGCCAGAACCTCGCGCGCATGCTGGAGCGCGAGGGCATCCCCTACATGGCGCTCGACCTGGACCCCGACCGCGTGCGCCAGGCCGCCGCCGCGGGCGATTCGGTGGTCTTTGGCGATGCCACGCGCCTGCAGGCGCTCAAGGCCGCGGGCCTGGCGCGCGCCGCGGCCCTGGCCGTGACCTACCTGGACACACCGGCGGCACTGAAAGTGCTGGCCAACGCCCGCGCCCACGCTCCCCAGGTGCCTGTTGTGGTGCGCACGCAGGACGATTCGCACCTGGACAGCCTGCAGGCCGCCGGCGCCACCGAGGTCGTGCCCGAGGCTATAGAAGGTTCGCTGATGCTGGCCGGCCACGCCCTGGCCCTGGTGGGCGTGCCCATGCGCCGCGTGCTGCGCCTGGTGCAGGATCAGCGCGAGGCGCGCTATGGCCTGCTGCGCGGTTATTTCCATGGAGCCGACGACGACACGGTGTCCGAGCGCGACCAGGAGCGCCTGTACTCCATCACCCTGCCCCCGGGCGCCGCCGCCGTGGGCGCGCAGCTGGCACAGATTCCATTGCACGCCATAGGCGCGCGCCTGATCAACGTGCGCCGCGCCGGAGGCCGCATGTCCGCGCCCGACGACCGCATACCGCTGGCCGAGGGCGACACACTGGTTCTGTCCGGTCACCCCACGGCCCTGAGCCTGGCGGAAGAGAAACTGCTGCGCGGCTGAACTTACACTTTTGCCTCCTCACCACCTCATTGCCGCCATGACCAGCCTCAGCGTCTCCGACTACCTGCGCCAGCACATCCGCACCGTGCCCGACTGGCCAACGCCAGGCGTGCAGTTTCGCGACATCACGCCGCTGCTGCAGGATCCGCAGGTGTTCCGCGTCATGATCGACGCCTTTGTGCACCGCTACATGGACCGCGCGCTGCGCCCCGACGTGGTGGCGGGGCTGGATGCGCGCGGCTTCATCCTGGGCGCGGTGCTGGCCTATGAGCTCAATGTAGGCTTCGTGCCGATCCGCAAGAAGGGCAAGCTGCCCTTCACCACGGTCGAGGAAACCTACGAGCTCGAATATGGCAGCGCCACCGTGGAGCTGCACGCCGACGCCGTCCGGCCCGGCGACCGCGTGCTCCTGGTCGATGACCTGATTGCCACCGGCGGCACCATGATGGCCGGCAAGAAGCTGCTGGAAAGGCTTGACGCCACCGTCATGGAGGGCGCGGCCATCGTCGATCTGCCCGAGCTGGGCGGCTCGGCCCGGTTGCGCGCCGGCGGGCTACCGCTTTTCACGCTGGTGGATTTCGACGGCCACTGATCCGTCGCAGCGCACTCCCGTGCGTCAGGACGGGCAAAGCGGCATGGCAGGACCGCCTTGGTGCGGGCGGGTCCATGGCGCTTGCGCCCAATGGGTGAACGCCATTGAAGCCGATCAGGCCAATCGCCACAAGACGTTGTTGACGATCACAAGCAGCCAACTGCCGGATCCAGGTTCAACGCAGATCGCCGTACTGCGTGGAGCTCAGGTCGGACGAGGGCGCATCCTGCGCCGGCATCACGGTGTCCTCGAAGCCCGGGGAGACGGGGCTCCTCGGTAGCAGCGGCCGGCTGCGTGTGCTCACGCCCGGCTCGGCCACGGGCGCCGGCGCGCGCCCGGCGGCGGCATCGGCCAGTGCCTGCTTGAAGGCCGCGACCTCGTCTGCCTCGATGGGGTCGAAGCCCGGAGTCACGCGCGTCGGCGCGGGCGTGGGCGGGGGCACCAAGGGGGCCGGGCGCGCAGCTGGCGTCGCCGCGGTTTGGGGGCGGGCGGTGGCGGGACGCGGCGGCACATGGCCGGGCGTGACGGGCGCCTCGGTCGCCGTGAACTCGGACACGCGCACCGGGGGCGACACCGCGGAGGCCGTCGGCAGCGATGCACCCACGACGATCTGGTCGTTGAGACGCCAATACACGGCCGGCACCACGATGTCGAAACGCGCCTTCGCGGCCTGGATGATCAGGGCCTCGATCTCGCCCAGCCGCGCCATGTCGCTGCCGTAATTGGGCGCCATGTCCATCATCACCAGGAACTGGGCGCCGCGCTGGTCCAGCGACAGCACCTTGAACCTGTAGCCCGCCGACAACACGCCGGCGCGCACCATGGCATCACGCACCACCGTGTAGAGCAGTTCGCGCCGCTCGGCGCGCTCGTTCTTGCGCGCCGCGGCCGCGTCCTGTGCGGCAGCCTGCGGCTCCAGCGGGGGGCGGCCGTTGCGGGCCGGCACGGCGGCCGGCAACCGCCCTTGCGCCGTCAGCGGCGCCGGCGCGGAACGAGGTGAGCGCTGACGCGCGGTCTCGGGCTTGGATTTGCGGGTGAGCCAGCTGAACCAGGACATGCCATGCCTTCGCTAAGAAGCGCTAGAAATGTTAGCAAGTGTACAGCGTCCTGCGCGACTTGACGCAGGGCATGCAGCCCCGGGCGTGGTCAGGAGGCGACGCCTGCCTGATTCAGGCGGGCGGTAGGTGCTCTTCGGGAGACCCTTACGTGGCGGCCACGCGACGACGGCGGTTGGCCAGTCGTTTGGCCAGCACCGCACCGGCCGCCATGGCCAGCTGCAGCGCCACGGTCGGCTGCCGGTTGGCAAGTTCGGAGAAGCGCAGCCCCGTCAGGCTCCACAGCTTGCACGCGGTGCTGGCCTGCACCGTGGCACTGCGTGGACGGTGCGAGAAGAACGCCCCCTCGCCCACCACCGAGCCGGCGCCCACCATGGCCAGGCGCAGCCGCTGGTCTTCGCGCTCGGCATGCACGCTCAGGCTGCCGCTCTCGACCAGATACAGGGTGCGGTCGCTCGTGCCCTGCGCAAACAGCACCTGGCCGGCCGGCAGGCTCACGGGCAGCAGGAAGGACGACAGCAGGCTCCATTGCTCGCGGGTGAGCGTATTGTTCATGGCATCGTCTGCGGTGCTGAGCCCGATGGCCTCGATCAAAGCCGTCAGATCGACGCTGGAGAAGGGGGTGGCAATGGTGTTCATCGGGCGCGAACGTAGCCCGCACGCCACCGGCATACAAGGCGTAATTACGAATGTTTACATTTGTATCGTCAGCGTGCTACCTTGTTTTGGGCGCAAGAGGCTGATGCCTGTTGGTTGGTCGGCCCAGGGCTCACGATGTATGGGCAGGCCATCACCCCCGTGGTGGCGTGGATCCAGGTGCTGCCCGCGCCGTTGATTCGTCGCCGCCGTCGATCTCCGTCCCCGGTCGGAGTCCGGCGTGACGTTCTTTCGCGGGGATGACGGCGGTTTTCTCTTCAAGGGAAATCGCCGTTCGAGCCTCATTTTCCGATGCAGAAGCTGGAGAAGATGACGCCCAGCAGATCATCGGCACCAAACTCCCCTGTGATGGTATTGAGCGCGTTCTGGGCCAGGCGCAGCTCCTCGGCCAGCAGGTCCAGCGCGGGGCCCGCACTTTCGAGCTGCGCGCTGGCCTCCATGAGGTGAGCATCCACGGCGCGCAGGGCCTCGATGTGGCGCGCACGCGCGATGTACAGCCCCTCGGCCGCCGACTGCCAGCCCGCGACGCGCAGCAGTTCGCGCCGCAAGGCGTCCAGCCCCTGGCCGGTGCGCGCCGACAGCCGAACGGCCTCGTGTCCGGCGATGGCCTGCGGCGCGGCCCGGTCGGCGGCGTCGGCCTTGTTCCATACATCAATGACCGGCACGCTTGCAGGCAGTTTTTCGGCCAAAGTGATTGATATGGCCGCGTCTGCAGCTATGTATTCGGGAGAATTCAGGCGCGTCAGGTCGTGCAGAAACAGAACGGCGTCGGCTCCGGCGATCTCGTCCCAGGCGCGCGCGATGCCTATGCGCTCGACCTCGTCCTGGCTCTCGCGCAGACCGGCGGTGTCGATGATGTGCAGTGGCACACCCTCGATCTGTATGGTCTGCTGTACCTTGTCGCGCGTGGTACCGGCGATGGGGGTGACGATGGCCAGCTCGGCTCCGGCCAGTGCGTTGAGCAGTGAACTTTTGCCCGCGTTGGGCTGGCCCGCGATCACCACCTTGATGCCCTCGCGCAGCAGCGCGCCCTGACTCGCTCGTTGCATCACGCCGGCCAGGGTTTGCTGCAGGTTCGATAGCTGCCCGCGCGCGTCTGCCTTGCGCAGGAAGTCGATTTCCTCCTCGGGAAAATCGAGCGTGGCCTCGACCAGCATGCGCAGGTGGATGAGGGCGTCGCGCAGGCCGTGGATCTCCTGCGAGAACGCGCCCGAGAGCGAGCGCCCCGCGCTGCGCGCCGCGGCCTCGGTGCTGGCGTCGATCAGGTCGGCGATGGCTTCGGCCTGGGCCAGGTCGATCTTGTCGTTCAGGAAGGCGCGCTCCGTGAACTCGCCCGGCTCGGCCAGGCGCAGGCGCGGCAGCAGGCCCTGAGCCGCCTCCAGGCAGCGCGCCAGCAGCAACTGCAACACCACCGGGCCGCCATGGGCCTGCAGCTCCAGCACGTCCTCGCCCGTGTAGCTGTGCGGCGCCGGAAAAAACAGTGCCAGGCCCTGGTCTATGGGCTGGCCCGTGGCGTCGGGAAAGGGCAGGTAATGCGCCTGGCGCGGCCGCAGATCGCGCCCCAGCAGTCCCTGCACATAGGGCGCGAGGCCCCGGCCCGACACGCGCACGATGCCCACGGCCCCGCGCCCCGGGGCGGTGGCGATGGCGGCGATGGGGTCCTGGTGGCGGGCGTGCATGAGCGGGGCTTTCGACGGTGGCGGGAGATCAGGCGACGCATTATTGACGCTGGAACCGCCTCGCCGGACCATGCAGCCGGCACCTTCACCGCGCGGGTTGGTCGCTTTGCACCCTGAGGTTGTCCCGGAGCTGCTGACTCATGGGCAGGTCGATCATCTTGCCCGTGAACGAATTCGGCGGCGCCGTGAACCATTTGGCATAGAACCTGTCGACCAGCGGCAAGCCGGCCGCATGCGCCTTGGGTGGAATGGGCGACAGGAACCATTTGGTGTAGAGCTTTTCAAACTCGCCCGATGCCATCAAATTGCCGATCACGCCATTGACCAGTTTCTGGAATTGCGGATCGTCCCGCCGAAGCATGCAGGCGTAGGGTTCGACCTGAAGCGTGTCGCCCACCACGTCCCAGTCGTCGGGATTGCGCGCGTTGCTTTTCAGACCGTACAGCAGGACCTCGTCCATGGCAAATGCCGCGGCGCGGCCCTCATCCACCAGCAGCATGGCGTCGTCATGCTCCTTGCCAAGCTCGATGGAGAAATCGAGTCCGTGGTCCCTGCTGTACCTGCGAATCATCTGAACATTGGTCGTCCCCATGGTGCTGGACACCTTTTTGTGCGCCAGATCGGCCCAGTTCCGGATGCCGGAATTCTTCTTCACGAGCAGCCGCGTTCCCGTATAGAAATGGTTGATGGCAAACTGCACGGCCTTGCCGCGTGCCTGGTTGTTGGTGGTTGAACCACACTCGATGTCGATGGTGCCGTTTTGCAGCAGTGAGATGCGGTTCTGCGGGGTCACGGCCAGCAACTCCACCTTCAGGTCCGGCTGGCCGAGCCGCGTCTTTACGCCAGCCACCACGGCATTGCTGATCTCCATCTCGAAGCCCGTCGGGCCGCCCGCGGCCGCGAGATAGCTGAATGGCACGGAGGACATGCGATAGCCCACGCTGATCCTGCCCGAGTCGGCCACCTTCCTGAGAGTGTCCGACTCGACGGCGGTGCAGGTCAGCGCATGGGCCGATAGCGTGGCGGCCAGGATGAATCGCGGTGACATGGCCCCTCCTTCGCACTCATCGTGAGTGTGTGCTTGCATCTATATGCTTGGCGTTACTGTAGGAAACCGGGCCCACATGAACAATACCTTTATGGGCGATGGGCAGGTGCAAAAGTTATGTACAAGTGATTCCAGGCCGGGACCTGCGTGGGCCCCGTCCAGCCAGCCCCGCCGGCCGGCCGCAGGCTCAGCCGCCGTAGGCGCGCCGCGCCAGGGCCGCCGCCAGGATGGCCGCGGGGTCGATCAGCGTCCAGCCGCGCGCCTCGGGGGCTTGCGGCAGGGCCAGCGGGATCTCGGTGCAGGCCATGGCCAGCGCGATGTCGCCATGCTGGCTGCGCAGCTGCTCGCCCACGGCGACAAAGCGTTGCTGTGCCAGCGCCAGGTCGCCGGACTTCACGCCGTCGTAGATGCCCTGCATCAGCCAGTCGCGCGCCTGCGCGTCGGGCAGCAGGCATTCAATTCCATGGTCGGCAAAGGCCTGGGCGTACAGGCCTATGCGGTAGCTGCCCTGTGTGGCCAGCAGCGCCACGCGGCTCAGCCCCTGCCGGCGCAGCGCGGCGGCCGTTTCCTGCGGCATGTGCAGTAGCTCGACCTGGGGCACGCGCTCCTGCAGCGCCGCATGCCAGGCGTGGGCGGTGTTGCAGGGCATGGCCACGGCGCGCGCGCCCAGGCCGGCCAGTTGCGCCAGGCCCTGGGCCATGGCCTCGAGCGGCTGGGGCGCGGCGGCGTCGGTGAGCGCACGCGTGCGGTCGGCAATCGGCAGCTGGGCCATCCAGTGCGCGGGGTAGGCCTGGTCGCACACGGGCCGGCCATGGCCGCGCAGCCAGTCCTCGCAGGCGGCGACGAACAGGCGCGCGAAGTCCACGCCCGCGGCCGGGCCCATGCCGGCGAGGATGCCTACGGTGCGGGGGGAGGCTAGTGGGTTCATCGCAGCATGGCCGACATGGCCGAGAGGCAGTTGATCATGCGCACCGCGCTCTCGGCATCGGGGGCGGTAAAGCGCAGCGCGTCGCCGGCCACGCGCGTGAGCGTGGGCCACTGGCAGAACAGGTCGGCCAGGGCCACGGTCTGCGTCTGCAGATCGACGGTGATGGGGCCTGCCATGGTCAGCGGCGCCACGCCGGGCGCCTGGGGCACGGCCTGGGCAACGCCGGCGCGGATGGCGGCGCAGGCGGCTTCGGGCGACAGGCTCACGCCGCTATGGGCCCCTTGGGCGCGCTTGACCTCGATGAAGAGGGTCTTGGGGAACAGCGCGCGATGCTCCTGGATGAACACATCGTCGCCCGAGGCGGCGATCACCGGCACGCCGTACTGGCCGGCGAGCAGGCCGTAGATGCCCATCTCGCCCAGTTCCTGCCCGTTGACGGCGATGCGCGCGAAGGCAAAGCTGTTGATGGTGTGCGCCAGGATGCCACGGCCCTGGGCGCGGCCGTGGTAGCCGATGCAGACCATGCCGGCCACGCCCAGCTCCACGCCGCTGGCCATGCTGAGGTAGCGCGGCTTGCCCTGGATGACCTGGGCGCGCGCGTCCAGCAGGTCGGGCGGCAGGTTGCGAAAGCCGCCGTGTGAGTCGTTCACGTAGACCGCGCCGGCGCCGGCGTCGAAGGCGCCGGCGATGGCGGCATTGGCCTCGGCCACCATCAGGCGGCGCGCACGCTCGTACTCGGGATTGCCGGCGCGCGTCTGCTCGGGGTGGTAGACCCCGGCCACGCCCTCGATATCGACGGAGATCAGAATCTGCATGGCGTTGCTGTATTTAGATAAAAAAGGGTTGCGGCGCTTTTACATACTGCGCAAACAGCTCATGTTTTCATAGCATTGAGCAGCGTGCGCAGCGCCTCGCGCCGGTGGCCGTCGCGGCCCGTCACGGGCGCGGCATGCCAGAGCGCATGCACGATGGCCTGTTCCACGCTGTCGGCGCCGGCCTGGAACAAGGGGTCGAGCCGCGCCTCGTGCACCATGGCCACGGCGGGCATGGTGTCCTCGGGCCGCTGCGGCAGAGTGTAGGCGGTGGAGAAGGCCAGTGCGATGTCGCCGCTGCCATGGCCATAGACCGAACCGGTGCGCGCCAGGCCCGCAGCCGCGCGCAGCGCCAGGCGCCGGAGCTGGCGCGCGTCCAGCGGCGCGTCGGTGGCCAGCACCATGATGATCGAGCCCTTCTCGGTCTCGGGCCGCGCGGGTGCCAGGCGCGGGCCCAGTGGCACGCCGCCCCAGAGCAGATTCGCCTGCACGCCGTAGTTGGCCAACACCAATGCGCCCACGGTGTACCGCGCGCCGCCGGCAAGCTGCGCCTGGCGCGAGGCCGTGCCTATGCCGCCCTTGAGCTGAAAGCTCGACATGCCACGGCCCGCGCCCACCGCGCCCTGCGCCACCTCGGCGCTCGCGTCAGCACAGGCCTGGTCGTAGTGTGCGGCCGTGACGGCCATGCGCTGGATGTCGTTGAGGTAACCGTCGTTGCATTCGAGCACCAGCGGGTTCACCGTGGACCATCGGCGGCCGACCTCGGCGTTGGCGGCAATGCAGCGGGCGATCTGCGCCTGGGCCACAGCCGGCACCGAGAAGGTGTTGGTCAGCGCGATCGGCGTCTCCAGCTGGCCCAGCTCTTCGAGCTGCACCAGTCCCACGCTCTTGCCAAAGCCGTTGATCACGGCGGCGGCGGCGGGCACCTTGTGCAGAAAGGGATCGAGCCCATGCGGGTGGATCACGGTGACGCCGGTCTGCACCGGCCCGTCTGCCAGCGTGGCGTGGCCGACGCTGACGCCCGCCACGTCGCTGATGGCGTCGCGCGCGCCGGGCTGCAGCCGGCCGATGCGGGGGGGCTGGTCCATCATGTCTGGCGGTCGATCTTGGGGTCGAGTGCGTCGCGCAGGCCGTCGCCCAGCAGGTTGAAGGCCAGCACGGTCAGGAAGATCGCCAGGCTGGGGAACAGCGCCACGTGCGGCGCGTTGACCATGTCGGCGCGCGCCTCGTTGAGCATGGCACCCCATTCGGGCGTGGGCGGCTGCGCGCCCATGCCCAGGAAGGACAGACTTGCGGCGGTGATGATGGAGGTGCCCACGCGCATCGTGAAGTAGACGACGATGGACGAGATCGTGCCCGGCAGGATGTGGCGCGCGAGGATGGTGAAATCGTTCGCGCCAATGCTCTGCGCCGACTCGATATAGGTCATGTGCTTGAGCACCAGCGTGTTGCCGCGCACCAGGCGCGCAAACGCCGGCACGCTGAACACGGCCACGGCGACGATGACGTTGGTCATGCTCGAACCCAGGATGGCCACCACGCCCAGCGCCAGCAGGATGCCGGGGAAGGCGAACAGCACGTCGGAGATGCGCGAGACGATGCGGTCCCACCAGCCCTCGTAGTAGCCAGCGAGCAGGCCCAGCGTCGTGCCGATGACGCAGCCTATCGCCACCGACAGAAAGCCCGCGGCCAGCGAGATGCGCGCGCCCATCAGGATGCGGCTGAAGATGTCGCGCCCGAGCGGATCGACGCCGAACCAGTGCATGGCCGATGGGCCCTCGTTGAGGCGGTCGTAGTCGAAGAAGTTCTCGGCATCGAACGGCGACAGCCAGGGCGCGAACACGGCCACGGCCACCAGCAGCAGCACGAACACCAGGGCCACGACGGCCACATGCTGCTTCTTGAACTTGCGCCAGAACTCGCGCCAGGGCGTGCGGATGGTGGGTGTGCCGGCGGCGGCCACGGGTGCGGAAGAGGTCGTGGTCATGTGCGGCTCACTTGTAGCGGATGGTGGGGTTGATGAAGCCGTAGGCCATGTCCACCACCAGGTTGATCAGGATGAACTCCAGCGAGAACAGCAGCACCAGCATCTGGATCACGGGGTAGTCGCGCATGTTCACCGCGTCTACCAGCAGGCGCCCCAGGCCCGGCCAGTTGAACACCGCCTCGACGACGATGGAGCCGCCGAGCAGAAAGCCGAACTGCAGACCCATCATGGTCACGACCGGAATCAGGGCGTTCCTCAGGCAGTGCTTGAGCACGACGACGCGCTCGTTCAGTCCCTTGGCGCGGGCCGTGCGCACGAAGTCCTCCTGCACCACCTCGACAAACGATGCGCGCGTGAAGCGCGCCATCACCGCGGCCACGGCCGCGCCCAGCGTGAGCGAGGGCAGAACGTAGTGGCGCCAGGAGTCCGCCCCCACGGTGGGCAGCCAGCCGAGCTGCACAGAGAACACCTGCATCAGCATCATGCCCAGCGCAAAGGCCGGAAACGAGATGCCCGAAACCGCCAGCGTCATGCCCAGGCGGTCGGGCCAGCGGTTGCGGTACACGGCCGAGACGATGCCTATGCCCATGCCGAACACCACCGACCAGGCCATGCTGGAGAGGGTGAGCAGCAGCGTGGGCATGAAGCGCTCGCCGATCTCGGCCGCGACCGGCCGGCGCGTGCGCATGGAGGTGCCGAAGTCACCCTGCACCATGCGCGTGAAGAAATGCACGAACTGCTCGGGCAGGGGCTTGTCCAGGCCCAGGTCCTTGCGCACCAGCTGCACCGTGGCCTCGTCGGCATCGGGGCCTGCGGCCAGGCGCGCGGGGTCGCCCGGCAGCATGTGCACGAACAGGAACACCAGCACGGCCACGATGAGCAGCGTGGGCAGCAGGCCCATCAGGCGTTTGAGGAAGTAGTTCAGCATAGGGATAGGGACATGGGGCTGGCGCGCCCTCTCCCGCGGACGGGAGAGGGCCGGGGGAGGGCCTTACTTCAGCGCGATCTCGCCGCTGTTGATGTTGCCGTCGGGCATGGCGTAGACGCCGCTCAGCCGCTTGGCGTGGGCGTACAGGATGTCGTCGGTGACCAGCGGGATGCGCGGCAGGTCCTTCATGAGCTGCTCCTGCACGGTCTTGTAGAGGTCGGCGCGCTCGGCGCTGTCGGTGGTCACCAGTGCCTTGGCAATGTCGCCGTCCACGACGGGATTGCTGTAGAAGGACATGTTGTTGAGCTTGGGCGCCCACGACTCGGTGGCAAACAGGGGGCGCAACGCCCAGTCGGCTTCGCCCGTGGAGGACGACCAGCCCGTGTAATACAGGCGCACCTTGGCAGTCTTGGGGTCAGGCCAGGCGTCCACCCACTCGGTGCGCTGGCCCACCTCGAGTGCCTGCACCTGCAGCTTGATGCCCACCTGCTGCAGCTGCTGCTGCACCAGCTGCAGCACCTTCTGCGTGGTGGTGTTGTTGTAGGCGCCCCAGAGCGTGGACTCGAAACCGTTGGGGTAACCGGCCTCCTTGAGCAGCTCGCGCGCCTTCTGCGGGTTGTAGGCAATGGGGGCCATCTTCACCGCGTACTGGATGCCCTGGGGCACGATGCCCTGGGCCGGGAAGGCGTAGCCGCCGAAGGCCACCTTGGCGATGGCCTCCTTGTTCACGGCGTAGGCGATGGCCTGGCGCACCTTGGGGTTGTCATAGGGCTTTTGCAGCACGTTCATGGCCAGGAAACGCACGATGATGGACGGCGTGCTCACGACATCGATCTTGTCGTTCTTCTTGAGGTTGGCCGCCTGCTCGTAGGGCAGGGGGTAGACGAAATCGGCCTCGCCGGTCTGCACCATGGCGGCGCGCGTGGCGTTCTCCAGCACCGGCTTCCAGCTCACCTGGTCCACCTTGGGATAGCCCTTCTTCCAGTAGCCCGCGAACTTCTTGCCGACGATGGCCTCGGTCTGCTTCCATTCGACGAACTCGAACGGGCCCGTGCCCACGGGGTGGAAGGCGATGTCCTTGTTGCCCCACTTCTGCAGCGCGGCGGGCGAGATCATCGCGGCCGAGGCGTGGGCCAGCGAGTTGATGAAGGGCGCGAAGGGCTCCTTGAGCGTGACGCGCAGGGTCTGCGGGTTCACGGCCTCGACCTTGGCGATGCGGTTGAACTGCGTGGCGCGCAGCAGGCGGTTGTCGGGGTTCATGACGCGGTCGAGGTTGGCCTTGGCCGCGGCGGCGTTGAAGTCGGTGCCGTCGTGGAACTTCACGCCCTGGCGCAGCTTGAAGGTGTAGACCAGGCCGTCCTTGGACATCTCATAGCCCTCGGCCAGCACGTTCCTGACCTTCAGGTCCTTGTCGAACTCGAACAGGCCCTCGTAGAAGCTCTTGGTCACGGCCGTGGTCAGCGTGGTGTTGGTGTTGTAGGGGTCCAGTGTCTCGGGCTGGCCGCCGATGGCCAGCACGGCGTTGCCGGCGGCCAGAGCGCCCGTGGATGCGGCCGCGATGGCCAGGGCCAGCAGGCTGCGGCGAAAGGTGACTTGGGTCTGCTTCATGGAGGGACTCCCGGTTGGTGAAAGAACGGTTGTTAGAAAAAAGATAGCTGCTTGCGCTTGACCGGCAATGGTTTCATGCCGATCTGCGTTCAGGCCGATTGCGGCGCGACGTAATGCTCCGGGCCGACCTGCAGCATGGCTGGCACCACGGGCTCGTCGCCCACGGCGCGAATCGGGCTCGGAATCTCGCCCTCCAGCAGCGCGCGCTTCAAGTGCCGGCGCGCCGGGTCGGCAATGGGCACGGCCGACATCAGCTTCTTGGTGTAGGGGTGCTGAGGATTCTCGAAGATGGCGCGGCGCGGGCCGATCTCGACGATGCGCCCCAGGTACATCACGGCCACGCGGTGGCTGATGCGTTCGACCACGGCCATGTCGTGCGAGATGAACAGAAAGGCCACGCCCAGCTCACGCTGCAGGTCCAGCATCAGGTTGACGATCTGCGCCTGGATCGACACGTCGAGCGCCGACACCGACTCGTCGGCGACGACCACCTTGGGATTCAAGGCCAGCGCGCGCGCAATGGCGATGCGCTGGCGCTGGCCGCCCGAGAATTCATGCGGATAGCGCTGGCCATGCTCGCGCGGCAGCCCCACTTTTTGCAGCAGCCAATCGACGCGCTCCTGCGCCTGGGCGCGCGTGCCGATCTTGTGCACCAGGAGCGGCTCCATGATGGAAAAACCCACCGTCAGGCGCGGGTCCAGCGAGGCGAACGGGTCCTGGAAGATGAACTGGATGTCGCGGCGCAGCGCCTGCACCTCGCTGCGCGGCAGGTTCAGGATGTTGCGCCCGCCAAACTCGATGGCGCCGCTCTGGCTCTCGACCAGGCGCAGCAGCGAGCGTCCCGTGGTGGACTTGCCGCAGCCCGACTCGCCCACCAGAGCCAGGGTCTCGCCCGGGTAGAGGTCGAAGCTGACCTGCTCCACCGCATGGACGCGGCGCGTGACGCGGTTCATCAGGCCGGAGCGCAGGTCAAAGCGCGTGACCAGGTTCTTCACGCGCAGGATCGGCTGGGCATCGGCGGCGCGGGTATCGACGGGCGAGGACTGGCCCGCGAGCATGCTGCCGTCGGGACGCAGCAGGTCGAACTGGCGCGGCAGGTCCGTGCCCTGCATGGCGCCGAGCTTTGGCACGGCCGACAGCAGCGCGCGCGTGTAGGCATGCTGGGGCGCGGCGAACACCCGGTCCGAGGCGCCTTCCTCCACCTTGTCGCCGCGGTACATGACGAGCACCCGGTCGGCCACCTCAGCGACCACCCCCATGTCGTGCGTGATGAAGATCACGCCCATGTGCATCTCTTCCTGCAGCTGGCGTATGAGCTGCAGGATCTGCGCCTGTATGGTCACATCCAGCGCCGTGGTGGGCTCGTCGGCGATCAGGAGCTGCGGCTTGCACGACAGCGCCATGGCGATCATCACGCGCTGGCGCATGCCACCCGAGAGCTGGTGCGGAAAGCGGTCAAGCACGTTGCGGGCCTCGGGAATGCGCACGAGCTCCAGCATGCGCAGGGCCTCGGCGCGCGCGGCGGCGCGATCCTTGCCCTGGTGCACGCGTATGGACTCTGCGATCTGGTCGCCCGCCGTGAACACCGGGTTCAGGCTGGTCATGGGCTCCTGGAAGATCATGGCCACGTCGGCGCCACGCACCTCGCGCATCTGCGCCTGCGTCGCCCGGGCCACGTCGAGCACCTGGCCGCCGCGCCTGCGCATGAGCGCCGAGCCGCTCACGATCTTGCCGCCGCCATGCTCGACCAGGCGCATCAGCGCCAGCGAAGTCACGGATTTGCCCGAGCCGGACTCGCCGACGATGGCCAGGGTCTCGCCGCGATCGACATGAAAAGACAGATTGCGCACCGCGTCCACGGTACGTTCGGAGCTGGCAAAGCGCACGCTCAGGTCGCTGACGGCCAGCACGCGCTGCTCGGGCAGCACCAGGGAGGCGGTGGGGTCGGAGGAGGGGGGCGTCATGTCGGGGCGGAGCCGGTCAGCGGTAGATGAAGGATTCGGGTGCCTGGCCTATGCGCGCCAGGCCGCGGTACATGCCCTCGGTGTTGAAGGGCAGGCAGACGTTGCCCAGGCGATCGACGGCGATCAGCCCGCCCGTGCCGCCGATGGCGGCCAGGGCCTGGTGTACCACGGCCTCGCTGGCCTCGTGCAGCGTGGCGCCGCCGTGGGCCATGCGCGCGCAGACATCGTGCGCCGCGGCCACGCGGATGAAGCTCTCGCCATGGCCGGTGCAGGAGACGGCGGCCGTGCGGTTGTCGGCATAGGTGCCGGCGCCGATCAAGGGGCTGTCGCCCACGCGGCCCGGACGCTTGTTGGTCAGGCCGCCCGTCGAGGTGGCGGCCGCCAGCCGGCCCTGGGCGTCGAGCGCCACTGCCCCCACGGTGCCCATCTTGCGGCCCTCGTGCAGCGGGCCCTCGGGCACGCGCGCGGCCAGCGCGGCAGCGCCGTCATGGTCCAGCACCGCGCCGGCGGCCTTGGCCTGCGCGGCGCGCAGCTGAGCCAGGCGCGGCGCGGTTGAAAAGTAGTCCGGATCGACCATGGCGAGGCCGGCGCGCTGCGCCAGGGCCTCGGCCTCGCTGCCTATCATCAGCACATGCTGGCCGTCCTGCTGCACGGCGCGCGCGGCCAGCACCGGGTTGCGCACGCGGTGCACGCCTGCCACGGCGCCGGCGGCCAGGTTGCTGCCGTCCATCACGGCGGCATCAAGTTCGTGCGTGGCCTCGGCCGTGAACACGGCGCCATGGCCGGCGTTGAACAGAGGACAGTCTTCGAGCGCCTGTACGGCCACGCAGACGGCGTCCATGGCGCTGCCGCCCTCAGCCAGCACGGCCTGGCCCGCGCGCAGCACCTGCTGCAGCGCGGCGTGGTAGGCCCGCTCCTGCTCGGGGCTGATGTGGCTGCGCGTGAGCGTGCCGGCGCCGCCATGAATGGCGATGACGGGTGTGACGGTCGATGCGGTGGGTGGCATGGTCTTCATTCGGAGGCGTTGTGGGCGGCGGTGCGGCCCGCGCCGTGCAGCCAGGGCAGCACCGCCTCGGTCATGCGAGCGGCGTTTTGCAGCGTGCCGCGCGTGTGCAGCGCCACGGCGCTGACCAGGGCCTCGATCAGCGCCAGCACCGTGGTCTCGGAATTGGCCGCGTGGTAGCTTTCGGTCTTGGCGAACAGGCAGTGGTTGGCGAGCGGTGCGAGCGGCGAATGCGGCCCATCGGTCAGGACCAATATGGGCACGTCGCGCTCATGCGCCGCGCGCGTCAGCGCCACGCTGTCGCGCAGGTAGCGCGGAAAGCTGATGACGATGAGCAGGTCCTGCGCCGCCATGCGTGGCAGCTGGCGCGCGCCGTCAGTGGCGCCGGCCACGCTGGCGAGCAGGTGCACGCTGTCGCAGTGCATGTCCAGACCGCGAGCCAGCATGCCGGCCAGCCAGCCCGAGGCGCCGTAGCCCATCACGTAGACGCGCCGTGCGCCGGCAACGGCCCGCACGGCGGCCTCGCAGGCCGAGGGATCGAGCGCGGCGCGCGTGGCGGCGATGTTGTTCTGGCTCTCGTCGAGCACGGCCAGGAAGGCGTCATGAGCACTGCCGGGCTTTTCCAGGCGCACGCGCATCTTCTCCACGGGCGCCAGCATGGCCTCGAAGCCCTTGACCAGCTCGGCGCGCAGCATGGGGTAGCCGCCCAGCCCGATGGCGCGCGCGAAGCGGTTGGCGGTCGCCACCGATACACCCACGGCCGCCGCCAGCTCGTCGATGGGCATGGTGGCGGCCTGCAACGGGTGCCTGAGCACATAGTCCGCGATCTGCTGGTGCGAGGGCGTGAGCTGCAGGCGCGCCTGTGCAATGCGCGTGGCGATCGTGAGCGGCTGCGGACGGGCTGGCACCGGCTTGGGCATGGGGGATGGAGACCGCGTTTGATAAAGAATTTACAAGCGAGAATGCTAAGGAAAATTTTCAATCATTCAAGCGCCAATCGAGGCTTTCAGGTCGGTAAAAACCCGTAGTCACATGTGCCGGCCAAGAAAAAAGGCCCGCGGTGCGGGCCTTTGTGCCGGGGGCAAGACGGCTTACTTGATCGTCGTCCAGGTGGGCATGGGGCGGTCGTCGGCGCGGTGCACCGTGTCCACGTTGCTGCGCATGGCCCAGGGGCGGATCTGGTGGTGCAGCGGCAGGTAGTAATACTCGTCCTTGGTCAGTTTGCGCGCGTCGTTGAGCAGTGCATCGCGCTTGGGGATGTCCATTTCCACCTTGATCTGCTGGATCATGGCGTCGAGCTTGGGGTCGCTGAAGCGCCCGCCGTTGTAGACGCCCGCGGCCGTCTTGCCGTCCTTGGTGGACATGAGCGAATCGAGCGTGTAGAGGGCGTCGAACGTGGCCACGCCCCAGCCGAACAGGTAGGCGCTGACATCGCTGTTCATCACGCGCGTGACGAACTGGGCCATGGGCGCGGTCTGCAGCTGCGTCTTGACGCCGATGCGCGTCCACATGGCGGTGACGGCCTGGCAGATGGCCTCGTCGTTCACGTAGCGGTCATTGGGGCAGTCCAGGCGCAGCGAAAAGCCCTGCGGATAGCCGGCGTCGGCCAGCAGCTTCTTGGCGGCCTCCACGTCGTATTTGGCGGCGCGCTCGTCGAGCTGCTTGCTCCAGCCATGGACCATGGGCGCGACCATCACGCCGGCGTTGATGGACAGGCCGCGCATGGTGTTGCGGTGGATGGAGGCGATGTCGATGGCCTGGTACATGGCCTGGCGCACGCGCTTGTCCTTGAGCGGGTTCTTGCCCGGAGTGCCGGCGCCGGGCAGTTCGTCACGGTACTGGTCCAGGCCGAGGTAGATGGTGCGGTTCTCGGTGCCTTCGATAAGCTTGAGCTTGGAATCGGCCTTGATGCGTGCCAGGTCCTGCGGCGGTGGATCGACGACGAAGTCCACCTGGCCCGAGACCAGCGCCGCCGTGCGCGTGGCGGCCGATTTGATGGGCGTGAACACCACCTCATCGATATTGCCCTTGGGCTTGTCCCACCAGCCGTCGTTCTTCTTGAGCGTCAGCTTCTGGTCGGGCTGCCAGCTCACGAGCGAGAAAGGGCCGGTGCCGTTGGCGTTGCGCGAGGCGTAGCTTTCTTCCTTGCCAGCGTAGTCCTGAGATTTCATGGAGTTGTGCTTCTCGGCCCAGGCCTTGTTCATGATGCGCGCCTCGGTGAGCTCGCGCAGCAGGATGGGGTTGGGGCCCTTGAGGAACAGGTCCACGGTGTGGTCATCCACCTTCTTGACCTCCTTGACGCTTTGCACCGCGCTCATCATGTTGGACGGCGCCTGGCCCGCGCGAGTGAGCGAGAACACGACATCGTCGGCCGTGAATGGCGCACCGTCATGGAATTTGACGCCGCGGCGCAGCTCGAAGCGTACCTGCGTGGGCGAGATCTGCGTCCACTTCGTCGCCAGCGCTGGCTCGGTGTTGTACTTGGCGTCATAGCGCACCAAGCCCTCGTAGATCTGCTGCAGGAAGGCGTGCGTGGTCTGGTGGTTCTGCGCGTGGGGGTCGATGGTGAGAATGTCGTTGGCGCCGGCCCAGCGCAGGGTCGCCGCGTCCGCGGCTCCCCAGGCCATGAGCGCGGCGGCCGCCACCATGCCCAGCTTGAGTGTCATTCTCTGCATCATCGGTAGGTCTCCTTGGGTGTTGATCTGTTCATGGTACCCAAAAAGACAACGGCCGCTGACGCGGCCGTTGTCTCTCATGCGCTGGAACAGATCAGCGGAACTTGGGCAGGTTGAACTGCGGTGGCACGCCCATGCGGCGGTTGATGATCCACTGCTGGGCGATGGACAGGATGTTGTTCGTCAGCCAGTACAGCACCAGGCCGGCCGGGAAGAAGAAGAACATCACGCTGAACATCAGCGGCATGATCCACATCATCTTGGCCTGCATGGGATCGGGCGGCGCCGGGTTGAGCGCCGTCTGCAGCAGCGAGCTGGCCGTCATCAAGAGCGGCAGGATGAAGAACGGGTCGGGCGCGGACAGGTCGTGGATCCAGCCAATCCAGGGCGCGCCACGCATCTCGACGCTGGACAGCAGCACCCAGTAGAGCGCGATGAATACCGGGATCTGGATCACGATGGGCAGGCAGCCGCCCATGGGATTGACCTTTTCCTCGCGGTAGATGCGCATCATCTCCTGCTGCATCTGCTGTGGCTTGTCCTTGAGGCGCTCGCGCATTTCCTGAATGCGCGGGTTGATGGCCTTCATCTTGGCCATGCTGGCGTAGGCCTTGGCATTGAGCCAGTAGAAAGCGACCTTCAGCAGCACCACCAGCGCCACGATGGACCAGCCCCAGTTGGCAATCACCTTGTGCAGCTGCTCCAACAGCCAGTACAGGCGCTTGGCCAGGATGGTGAGCCAGCCATAGTCCTTGACCAGTTCCAGGCCGGGGGCGAGTTTTTCCAGCAGCGTCTCGATCTCGGGGCCGGCAAACAGGCGCGCGTCCAGGGTTTTGGACTGGCCGGGGGCAATCTCGCCCAGCGGCGTGATCATGCCGACGGCGTACAGGTTGGTATCCACCTTGCGCACGAACAGGTCGCGCGCCACGCCATCGGCCAGCAGCCAGGCAGAGGCAAAGTAATGCTGCACCATGGCCACGTAGCCATTGGTGGAGGACTTGTCTATCTCGGCCTTGCCGCTCTCTATGTCCTTGAACTCCACCTTGTGGTACTTCTTGGCCTCGGTGTAGACGGCCGGACCGGTGAAGGTGGAATAGAACGAGGACTCGCCCGGCGGCTTGTTGCCGTCACGCACCAGCTGCAGGTACAGCTGCGGCGACACCGGGGTCGTGCCGGTGTTCACCACCTCGTGGCGCACGGCAATGGCGTAGGCACCGCGCCTGAGCGTCCAGGTCTTGACCAGCTTCACGCCGCCCAGGTCGGGCGACTCGAAACGCACCTGCAGTTCGTTCTCGCCATCCTTGAGCTCACGCGGCCCCGGCATCGGTTTCATGGGCGTCTTGTGCGTAGGGAAGGCGCCGCCGATCAGACCCGTCTGCGCCACGTAGACGCGCTTGGCGCTTTCATCGAGCAGCAAGAAGGGCTTGGGGTCGGTTGCCGACTCCGGGTACTTGAGCAACTCGCCCTCCACCAGCGAACCGCCCTCGGTATCGAAGGCCAGGCGCAGCACATCGGTGCTGACCGTTATGCGCTCATGCGCACTGGCCGTGGGCGGCACCGCAGCACCGGTCGGAGGCTGCTCCACCGCACCGGGCGTGGCGCTGCTGGCCACGGGCACGCTGGCTGCGCCGGCCGCGGACGCAGGAGCCGCCGGCGCCACGGCCGTCTGGGCCGAGGGGCTCGGGAAGAAGGTGGCCTTGTGGCCGTTATGGATCTGCCACTTGTCCCACAGCAAAACCATGGAAAAGCCAAAGATCACCCACAGAATGGTGCGGCGGATGTCGTTCATGAAGTCTTGGTAGGTGAAGTGGATGTTGTGTCGGAGGGCCTGAGCCGCGAGAACAGACGCATGCCGCGCGGGAGCTCTTGCGGCACGGGATCATGCCCCCCCTCGCACCAGGGATGGCAACGCGCCAGGCGTCGCACCGTGAGATAGCTGCCCGCTGCGGCGCCGTGCTGCGCCAGCGCTTGCAAGGAGTACGCCGAGCAGGTGGGCTCGAAGCGGCAGGCGGAGCCCAGCCAGGGGCTGAGCAGCAGCCGGTAGCCGCGCACCAGCCCCATGAGCAGGCCGCGCATCATGGCGCGATTCCCGATGGCGCAGCCCCCGCTCGCGCGCTGCGCCGCTCGGCCGTGGCAAACAACTGCTGCAGCTCCTCGCGCACGGCGGTCTTCAACGCGTCGGACGTGGCGCTCACGAAATGCCTGCGGTCAAAGGCCGTGCGCAGGCGCACCACATGGGCGGCATGCGGCATGCGCGGCTCAAAGCCGGCGGCCACGGCATAGATCTGGCGCTTGATGGCGTTGCGCGTGACGGCGCGGCGTGCCCAGCGTTTGGGCACCATGGCGCCCAGCCAGGGGGCGGCCTGATACCCGCCACCAACGCCAAACAGGGCCTGCGACCCCCGCTCTGTCAGCGCGGGGTCGGGCCCTGCGGGTGCCACAGCGGCGGCAAACACCAGCCGGTGCAGCGCAAAGTGCGCCGTGCGCGAGACGGTGCCTCCCGCCATGGCAGCCTGGAACTGGGCGCGGGTTTTCAGCCGGTGCATGAAAGCAGCGTCCCCGCTCGGGCTCCGAGCGGTGCGGCCTTAGACGGCCAGGCGCTTGCGACCCTTGGCGCGGCGGGCGTTGATGACGGCGCGGCCGCCCTTGGTCTTCATGCGCACGAGGAAGCCATGGGTGCGGGCGCGGCGGGTCTTGGAGGGCTGGTAAGTACGTTTCATGTTCAATTCCTTGAGGGTTCGGTTACAGGCGCCGCTTCGATCGGCCGCGCCCGCCGGACTCGGCAAGCCCCCTGCAAATCCTGCAAAAAGCGCCCGCCCGGGCTTGATCACCCTGAACGCATTCAGGGAAACCGGCGATTATTGCAGGACGCATCAAGCCTGGCAATGCCCTGGGCAAAAATATCGCCGCGATGTCCGCCGCCAAGCTTGTGGATAACTCCTTGACAAGCTAGAATCGCCGGCCTTTCACCGTTCCTCCTATCCACAACTAGAACTTCCCGCAATGCACGAGGAACCTTCCCTTTCCGGCCGCCACCTGGACGGCGACAGCGCCGCCCAGGGCCTGTGGCAGGCCTGCACCGAGCAGCTGGCACAAGACCTGCCCGAACAGCAGTTCAACACCTGGATCAAGCCCCTGGTGGCCCAGGTCGCCCCCGATCTCTCCAAGGTCACCCTGCTGGTGGCCAACCGCTTCAAGCTCGACTGGATCCGTGCCCAATATGCGGGACGCATCTCCGCCCTGCTGGAGGGCCTGTACGGTCAGCCAATTGCACTGGAGTTAGCGCTTGCTCAGCGGGAAACCGTTGCCAGGACTTACGTCAGGCCTGCGGCACCCAGTGCCGATGGGCCCTCCGCGGAGGCGCCAGCGGCAGTCGCGACCGATGAGGCGCCGGCTGGCGTCTTCCGCACGCGCCTGAACCCGGCACTGACCTTCGAGACCCTGGTGGAGGGTACGGCCAACCGCATGGCGCGCTCCGCCGCCATGCATGTGGCTGGCGCGCCGGGTCACCTGTACAACCCGCTGTTCATCTATGGCGGCGTGGGGCTGGGCAAGACCCATTTGATGCACGCGGTGGGCAACAAGCTGCTGGCCGACCGGCCCGATGCCAAGGTTCTCTACATCCACGCCGAGCAGTTCGTCTCGGATGTGGTCAAGTCGTATCAAAGGCGGACCTTCGACGATTTCAAGGAGCGCTATCACTCGCTCGATCTGCTCCTGATCGACGACGTGCAGTTCTTCGCCAACAAGGATCGCACGCAGGAAGAGTTTTTCAACGCCTTCGAGGCGCTGCTGGCCAAGAAGAGCCATATCGTGATGACGTCGGACACCTATCCGAAGGGCCTGACCAACATCCACGAGCGCCTGGTCTCGCGCTTCGATGCCGGCCTGACGGTGGCCATAGAGCCGCCCGAACTGGAGATGCGCGTGGCCATTCTCATCAACAAGGCGCGCGCGGAAAAGGCCGAGATGCCCGAGGAGGTGGCCTTCTTCGTCGCCAAGAACGTGCGCTCCAACGTGCGCGAGCTCGAAGGCGCGCTGCGCAAGATCTTGGCCTATTCGCGTTTCAACCAGAAGGAGGTCTCGATCCAGCTGGCGCGCGAGGCGCTGCGCGACCTGCTCAGCATCCAGAACCGCCAGATCAGCGTGGAGAACATCCAGAAAACGGTGGCCGACTACTACAAGATCAAGGTTGCCGACATGTACAGCAAGAAGCGCCCGGCCAGCATTGCCCGCCCGCGCCAGATCGCCATGTACCTGGCCAAGGAGCTCACGCAGAAAAGCCTGCCCGAGATCGGCGAGCTGTTCGGCGGACGCGACCACACGACGGTGCTGCATGCGGTGCGCAAGATCGGCGCCGAGCGCCAGCAGCTGACCGAACTGAACCAGCAGCTGCATGTGCTGGAGCAAACCCTCAAGGGATGACGCAGGGGGCGATGACAGCGTGAAAGCGCAGCGCCTCGCGGAAGCGAGCAAGTTCACAGGCAAAATGGCAGGTTTGACGGCCAGGGAGGGGCATTGCCCATGCCGCCGTCCGCGCACCCATCCAAAAATCACCAAAGGTTGACGACATGATTGTCCTGAAGGCCACACAAGACAAGGTTCTCGCCGTTCTGCAATCCGTGTCCGGCATCGTCGAGCGCCGGCATACCCTGCCCATATTGGCCAATGTGCTGCTCCGCAAGACCGGCAACGCCATTCAGCTCACGACCAGCGACCTGGAGATTCAGATCCGAACCACGGCCGAGCTCGGCGGCGACACGGGCGACTTCACGACCACGGTGGGTGCGCGCAAGCTCATCGACATCTTGAAGACCATGCCCGCCGACCAGACGGTGAGCCTGGAAAACAGCCAGTCCAAGCTGATCCTGAAGGGCGGAAAGAGCCGCTTCACACTGCAGACCCTGCCGGCCGAGGACTTCCCGCTGGTGCAGGAGGCCGCCAATTTCGGCCCCGCCTTCAGCGTGCCGCAAAAGACGCTCAAGACGCTGCTGTCCCAGGTGTCGTTCGCCATGGCGGTGCAGGACATCCGCTACTACCTCAACGGCATCCTGTTCGTGGCCGAGGGCAAGACGCTGTCTCTGGTGGCCACCGACGGCCACCGCCTGGCGTTTTCCAGCGCCGAGCTGGACACCGAGGTGCCCAAGCAGGAGGTCATCCTGCCGCGCAAGACGGTGCTGGAGCTGCAGCGCCTGCTGTCCGACGCCGAGGGCGCGATCGAGATGCGCTTTGCCAACAACCAGGCCAAGTTCAGCTTTGGCGGCATGGAGTTCGTCACCAAGCTGGTGGAAGGCAAATTCCCCGACTACAACCGCGTCATCCCGCGCAACCACAACAACATCATCACCCTGGGCCGCGTGCCGCTGCTGGCCAGCCTGCAGCGCACGGCCATCATGACCACCGACAAGTTCAAGGGCGTGCGACTGAACATCGAGCCCGGAAGCCTGCGTGTGGCGTCCAACAACGCCGAGCAGGAAGAGGCGCAGGACGAGCTCGATATCGACTATGGCGGCGAGTGCATCGAGATCGGCTTCAACGTCACCTACCTCATCGACGTACTGGCCAACATGGGCCAGGACATGGTGCGACTGGAGATGTCCGACGGCAACAGCTCGGTCGTCTTCGGCCTGCCCGACAACCCGAACTTCAAGTACGTCGTGATGCCCATGCGCATTTGACGCTCCTGTTTTTACAGCTGCTAGCGCTTGATGGACGCGCGCTAGAGCCGATTTTGGCTTAGATTTTGGCCTCGCCCCACGCACCGGGGCATCCCGGCCCCAAGGCAATTCATGACCGACGAGAACCAGCCCGATCCCCAGACCACGCCTCCCGCAGGCCCTGACGCCGGCGGCTACGGCGAAGGCGCCATCCAGATCCTGGAGGGCCTGGAGGCCGTGCGCAAGCGCCCGGGCATGTACATCGGCGACACGTCGGATGGCACGGGCCTGCACCACCTGGTGTTCGAGGTGGTGGACAACTCCATCGACGAGGCCCTGGCTGGCCACTGCGACGACATCGTCGTCACCATACACACCGACAACTCGATCAGCGTCATCGACAACGGCCGCGGCATCCCCACGGGCGTGAAGATGGACGACAAGCACGAACCCAAGCGCTCGGCCGCCGAGATCGCGCTCACCGAGCTGCACGCCGGCGGCAAGTTCAACCAGAACAGCTACAAGGTCTCGGGCGGCCTGCACGGCGTGGGCGTGTCCTGCGTGAATGCGCTGTCCAAGAAGCTGCGCCTCACGGTGCGCCGCGACGGCCAGACGCACCAGCTCGAATTCTCCAAGGGCGTGGTGCAGAACCGCCTCATCGAGGTGGTGAACGGCTTCGAGGTCTCGCCCATGAAGATCATCGGCCCGTCGGACAAGCGCGGCACCGAGGTGCGCTTCCTGCCCGACACCGAGATCTTCAAGGAGAACTACGACTTCCACTACGAGATCCTGGCCAAGCGCCTGCGCGAACTGTCCTTCCTGAACAACGGCGTGCGCATCCGCCTGATCGACGAACGCACGGGCAAGGAAGACGACTTCTCGGGCGCAGGCGGCGTCAAGGGCTTCGTCGAATTCATCAACGGCACGAAGAGGGTGCTGCACCCCACGACCTTCCACGCCAACGGATCGCGCCCGGCCGAGACCTACGGCGGCATCCCGGGCACCGAGATCGGCGTCGAGGTCGCCATGCAGTGGAACGACGGCTACAACGAGCAAGTCCTCTGTTTCACCAACAACATCCCGCAGCGTGACGGCGGCACCCACCTCACGGGCCTGCGCGCCGCGATGACGCGCGTGATCGGCAAATACATCGAGCAGAACGAGCTGGCCAAGAAGGCCAAGGTCGAAGTCTCGGGCGACGACATGCGCGAAGGCCTGTGCTGCGTGCTGAGCGTGAAGGTGCCCGAACCCAAGTTCAGCAGCCAGACCAAGGACAAGCTCGTCAGTAGCGAGGTGCGCGCGCCCGTGGAGGACATCGTCGCCAAGGCTCTGACCGACTTCCTCGAAGAAAAGCCGCAGGACGCCAAGATCCTGTGCGGCAAGATCGTCGAGGCCGCACGCGCCCGCGAAGCCGCCCGCAAGGCGCGCGAGATGACGCGCAGGAAGGGCGTCTTGGACGGCATGGGCCTGCCCGGCAAGCTCGCCGACTGCCAGGAAAAAGACCCGGCGCTGTGCGAGATCTACATCGTCGAGGGCGACTCCGCCGGCGGCTCTGCCAAGCAGGGGCGCGACCGCAAGTTCCAGGCCATCCTGCCGCTGCGCGGCAAGATCCTGAACGTGGAGAAGGCGCGCTACGAGAAGCTGCTGTCCAGCCAGGAAATCATCACCCTGATCACGGCCCTGGGCACCGGCATAGGCAAGTCCAGCGAGGACGACTTCAGCGGCAAGGGCAAGAGCGGCGCCGACGACTTCGACGCCGCCAAGCTGCGCTACCACCGCATCATCATCATGACCGACGCCGACGTGGACGGCGCCCACATCCGCACGCTGCTGCTCACCTTCTTCTACCGCCAGATGCCCGAGCTGGTCGAGCGCGGCCATATCTACATCGCCCAGCCGCCGCTGTACAAGGTCAAGAACGGCAAGGAAGAGCTGTACCTGAAGGACGCGGGGGCGCTCGACAGCTTTCTGCTGCGCGTGGCGCTCAACCACGCCAGCGTCAGCACTGGTGGCGCCGCGCCGCGCATCCTGGCCGGCGACGAGCTCGCCGCTCTGGCGCGCACGCACCAGCATGCCGAGCATGTCATCGCCCGCCTGTCGGCCTTCCTGGACGCGGAGGCCCTGCGCGCCGTGGCCGACGGCGTGGCGTTCAACCTCGACACCTTGGAAGACGCCCGGGCCAGCGCCGAACAGCTGCAGGCCAAGCTGCGCGAGCTCAACATCAACGGCGTGCCCGCCGACGTCACGGGCGAGATCGACCCGCGCAGCGACAAGCCCGTGCTGCGCATCAGCCGCCACCACCACGGCAACGTCAAGAGCAGCCTGATCACCCAGGACTTCGTGGCCGGCGACGACTACGCCGCCCTGGCCGAGGCCGCCGAGAGCTTCCGCGGCCTGGTCCAGGAGGGCGCCAAGGTCATGCGCGGAGAGGGCGAGAAAGCCAAGGAAGAAAAGGTCGGCGACTTCCGCCAGGCCATGGCCTGGCTGATCGCCGAGGCCGAGCGCACCACCAGCCGCCAGCGCTACAAGGGCCTGGGCGAAATGAACCCCGAACAGCTCTGGGAAACCACCATGGACCCCGAGGTGCGGCGCCTCCTGCGCGTGCAGATCGACGACGCCATCGAGGCCGACCGCGTGTTCACCATGCTCATGGGCGACGAGGTCGAGCCGCGGCGCGACTTCATCGAGACCAATGCACTGCGGGCGGGGAATATCGACGTTTGAGGCCTTTTGTAGCTGGAACCAAAAACTGAGATTTTGGGAAGCATCCATTGAGACATTTATCGATGGGCGCCTCTTAAATGCCCCAGCCTATGGAGCAATTCGACGGAACAAAGGTCACTACACCGACCCCTACCTTCGCCTGTTCCACCAACAGCGCAATCTGATGGAGTTGCTGGAGACCATCAGCAAACATGCCAGCCCAGACACCGAGGTGGAGGTGCATGGGGTGATCGTGGAAGACGAGTTTCACGCGGATCGACACCCGCTGCAGACCTGCGCAAGCTGCGCCTGCTACCATGCTGCACCGCAACAAAGCTTGCGCCATTGAGACCATGGACCTCGACGACCCTTACCACGAACTTGGCTTGGCACCGGGCTCCAGCGATGCCGAGGTGAAGGTTGCGTGGCGCCGCCTGTCTGCACGATGGCACCCGGATCGCAACGACAGCCCGCTTGCCCTGCGAAAGATTCAGCGTATCAATCGGGCACTGGAAATGATCCGCAACGCCCGGAACGAACCAGAGGCTGAAACCGAAGATCCTGCCCCCGGTGCGGAAAAATCCACCGTCGAGCACACCATCAGCCTCACGCTTGAGGAGGTGGTGAGCGGTTGCGTCAGGGAAATTCGGGGTGAGGTCGTCGAAGACTGCGCCGAGTGCAACGGCAGCGGCCTGCAACTGCATGCTACTGAGTGCAGCGAATGCGGTGGCGCCGGCCACATCCGGCAGCATCTTTGGTTCGCCTGGGTCTCGTCCAAGGCCGAATGCACAACCTGCCAGGGACAGGGGAAGACGCGCCAAAGCTGTACTGCCTGCGCGGCGAGCGGTAAGGCACCAGCGCGCAAGTACCGCTGCCGGGTGCCGGTCGCGCCTGGCGCGCGCGCTGGCGACCTGCTCGATGTCACAGCCCGGGTGCAAGGCAGTCGACGCCAGCATAAGCTGGCGCTGCGCGTGCGCGTGGAACTGCAGCCGCACGAGTTCTTCACGGCTGCAGCTGATGGGACCTTGAAGTGTGAGCTGCCCGTCGATGGTTTTGCATGGATGGCCAATCGCTGGATCGAGGTGCCAACCCCTCGCGGGCTGCAGCAGATGAGGCTGCAGCGGACCCACTTGAACTACCGCATCAAAAACGCCGGCCTGCCGTGGACGAACGAGGCAGAGGCCGGGGACTGCATCGTCACCGTCGTACCGCTGTTTCCGCAAGAGCTCAGCCAGGAACAAGAGTCAGCGATCGATCGGCTGGTGGCCAGCAACTCCGGGGCGGCCGGCACGTCGGCCGGTGATCGCATGGCGGCATGGACCCGGTTGGTGGACAACTGGCAGGATCGGCGCAGGTGAGATCACCGACCCCGATGGCCACCGGCTTGGTCGACTGATGGTGGCCACAAAGCTAAGAACGCCACTGTTCGGCGGCAAGGTCATCCTGTCATGGTGTCCATGGGCGACGTGGCCTGAAACCGGATGTATGTGGCGAGGCTGCCGGCCAGTGCATAGGAAAGTCTCAACTTATGGTTCCAGTGACTTCCTAAATTATTGATTTTTAAGGGGAATGGATTTCACATTTTGCTTCTCGCCACACCTGTAGTGGCCTGCGCTTGGCTTGCCGCCAAAGCGCTGGCGTCCGATTGGGCGTGAAGGTGTCTATTTCGCCCAGCGCAGCACCAGAGGGTCGAGCCGGCGCGCGATGTCCAGCAGCTGGCGCCGCACCTCGGGGTGCATGGGCGGCCAGGGCGAGCGCGGTGCGTCGCAGGCGATCACGCCGCCCTCCTTCATCAGCGCCTTGGCGGTGAGAAAGCCCCCCTGGCGGTTCTCGTGGTTGATCAGGGGCAGCCAGCGCTGGTACTGCTCAAAGGCCCGATCCTTGTCGCCCGCGCGATGCGCCTCGATGATGGGGCGGATGCCGTCGGCGAAGGCGCCGCCGGTCATGGCGCCCGTGGCGCCGGCCTCCAGGTCGGCCAGCAGGGTGATGGCCTCCTCGCCGTCCCAGGGGCCCTCGATGGCCTCGCCGCCCAGGGCGATGAGCTCGCGCAGCTTGTTGGCGGCGCCGGCGGTTTCCATCTTGAAGTAGCTGACCTGCTCGATCTCCTGGGCCATGCGGGCCAGGAAGGCGGGCGACAGCGGCGTGCCGGCGGCCGGCGCGTCCTGGATCATGATGGGAATGTCGATCGCGTCGGACACGCCCTGGAAGAAGGCGCGCACCTGGGCCTCGCCAAAGCGGAAGGTGGCGCCGTGGTAGGGCGGCATGATCATGACCATGGCCGCGCCCATGTCCTGTGCGCGCCTGCTGCGTTCGGCGCAGACCCTTGTGCTGGTGTGCGTGGTGGTCACGATCACAGGCACGCGGCCGGCCAGATGTTCCAGGCAGGCGCGCGTGAGGGTTTCGCGCTCCTCGTCGGAGACCAGGAACTGCTCGGAGAAGTTGGCCAGCAGGCACAGGCCGTCCACGCCCGAGTCGATCATGAAGTCCAGGCAGCGCATCTGGCTGGCCAGGTCCAGCGTGCCATCCTCGTGGAAGGTGGTGGGCACGACGGGGAAGATGCCGCGGTAGCGCGGGTTGGAAAGTCCGGGCATGGCTGCTGCTCCCTACTCGATGATGTGGAACTGATCCAGGTACTCGGTCTTGAGCGACAGGCCCAGGCCAGGCACATCGTCCCTGAGCTGCAGGAAGCCGTTCTCCGCAATCGGCTCGCCGTCGAAGATGTACCAGAACAGCTCGTTGCCCACCTCCACGTCGAAGATCGGGAAGTACTCGGCCATGGGCGAGGCCAGCGTGCTCATGGTCAGGTGGTAGTTGTGCATCTGGCCGGCGTGCGGGATCACGGGCACGCTGTAGGCCTCGCACAGGGCGTTGATCTTGTGCGCGGCCGTGATGCCGCCCACGCGGTTGGTGTCGTACTGCACCACGCTCACGGCCTTCTTGTCCAAGAGCTGCTTGAAGCCGTAGAGGCTGAATTCATGCTCGCCGCCCGAGATCGGGATGGTGCCCCTGGCGTTGAGCTCGGCATAGCCGTCGATGTCGTCGGCGATCACCGGCTCCTCCAGCCAGCGCGGCTCGAACTTGGCGAGTTTGGGCAGCATGCGCTTGGCGTACTCCAGGTTCCAGCCCATGTAGCACTCGAGCATCAGGTCGGTGTCGTAGCCTATGACCTCGCGCACGGCCTCGACCGACTTCAGGTTCTCCTTCACGCCATCCTGCAGATGGGCCGGGCCGTAACCGAAGCGCATCTTGAAGGCCTTGAAGCCCTGGTCCAGGAACTTCTGCGCCTCCTCCTGCATTTCCTTGAGGTCGGTGCGGTAGAGCTTGGAGTAGTAGCAGGGGATCTTTTCCTTGGTGCGCCCGCCCAGCAGCTTGAACACCGGTTTGTTCACGCTCTTGCCCAGGATGTCCCAGATCGCCAGGTCAACGGCCGAGATCGCGGCCATGGTCACGCCCTTGCGGCCCCAGGCATGGGTGCTGCGGTACATGCGCTGCCACAGGTATTCGTAGTCCCAGGGGTCCTGCCCTATGACCAGCGGCGCCAGGTATTCGTCGATGATGGCCTTGGCGATCTTCGGCGCCAGCGCCACGTTGCCCAGGCCGACGATGCCGTCGTCGGTCTCGATCTCGACCACCGTCCACGAATGGAAGCGGAAGGTGCTCATGGTCTCGGTCTTGGAGTAGACGAGATCCATGGCGTTGGAGCAGAAATTGCCCTGGGGCGGAACGGTCTTGCCCTTCCATTCGTAGACGCGGGCACGGACGGATTTGATTTTCATGAGAGCCTCGAAGAAATGCGTGGAAGGAATCAGGCGGTGGTCAACGCCGGGTCGGCGCGATGGGCCGCCCCCATGCGGCAGGCGATGAGAAACGCCTGCCAGGTGGCCTCGACGTTTGCGCGGCCTTGGCCCGCGATGTCGTAGGCCGTGCCGTGGGCCGGCGTGGTGATGGGTATCGGCAGGCCCCCTTGCACCGTGACGCCGCGCGAGAAGCCCAGCAGCTTGATCGCGATCTGGCCCTGGTCGTGGTACATGGTGACGATGGCCTGGTACTCGCCGGCCTGGGCCTTCAAAAAGATCGTGTCGGCCGGAAAGGGGCCATGAAACGGCGCCTCGCTAGGCCAGTCGCGCGCCTGCAGCGCGCGCACGGCCGGCTCGATGATGTCGATCTCCTCGCGCCCGCAGGTGCCACCGTCGCCGTTGTGCGGGTTGAAGCCGGCGATCGCCACCTTGGGCGCCGGCATGCCGCTGGCGCGCAGTGCCTGGTAGATCAGCTCGGCCGCCTGGGTGATGCGCTCCTGGCTCAGGTAGCTGGCCACGTCCCTGAGCGGCACATGGGACGAGATGCGCGAGGTCCATAGATCGCCCAGCGTGTTGAACTCGCAGAAGTAGCCCGTCACGCCCAGGTATTCGGCGAAGTGGTGCAGCTCGTCTTCGTGCTTGAGGCCGCCCATCTTCATGGCCTGCTTGTTCAGGGGCGCGAAGCAGATGGCGTCGATGTCGCCGGCCAGGGCCGCATCCATGCACAGGTTCAGCACCTGCAGCACGGATCGCCCGCCGGCCGCGCCCACCTGCCCCTGTTGCACGTTGGCGGCGGCAATGCTGTCCACGGCCAGAAAGGCCGGGCGCCGTGTGTCGGCGCGTGCGCGCACCGCGGCCAGGCCGTCCACGGCATCGGTGGCCACCTGCACGCCGGCGATGCGCTGGCCCTGCTGCCAGAGCCAGGCGTCACCGATCAGCACGACGTTGGCGTGGCGCACGGCCTCGGGTTTGGCCAGCAGGCGCGCGATCAGCTCGGCGCCGATGCCGGCGGGGTCGCCCAGGGTCAGGGCGACGACGGGAAGGGCGGTGTTGGACATGGCTTACTGGTCCAGCCGGATGTTGTTCTTGCGGATGATGTCGCCGAAGCGCTGGTATTCGGCCATGTGGAAGGCCGCGAACTCGGCCTGCGACATGGGACGCAGCTCGGCGCCCACGGCGTCCAGGCGGGTCTTGGTCTCGGGCATGGCGATGACCTTGTTGACCTCGTCATGCACCTTCTGCACCACGGCCTTGGGCGTGGAGGCCGGCATGTAGATGCCATACCATGCGCTGATCTCCACGGCCGGCAGGCCGGCCTCGGCCATGGTGGGTACCTGGGGCAGCTGCGGGTTGCGCTGGGGGCTGGTGACAGCCAGCGCGCGCAGCTTGCCGGCCTTGATCTGGCCGATGACCGAGGGCATGGTGTCAAAGCTCATCTGCACCTGGCCGCTTACCAGGTCCACCAGCGCCGCGGCACTGCCCTTGTAGGGCACATGGGTGATCTGGATGCCGGCAGCGTCCTTGAACATTTCGGCCGCGATATGTTGCGTGCTGCCCGTGCCGCTGCTGGCAAAGTTGATCTGGCCGGGGTTCTTCTTGGCCAGGGCCACCAGCTCCGCCACCGACTGCGCGGGCACCGAGTTGCCCACCACCAGCACATTCGGCACCGAACCGACGAAGGCCACGGGCACCAGGTCCTTGTTGTTGTCGTAACCCAGCTTGAGCAGGTGCGGCGCGATGGCATGGGCCGTGACCACGCCCATGACCATGGTGTGGCCGTCGGTGGACTTTGCCGTCACGTCCGCGGCCAGGGTGTTGGACACGCCAGGGCGGTTTTCCACCAGCACGGGCTGCTTGAGCAGTGGCGCCAGGCGATCGGCCACGGCGCGCGCCATCACGTCGGTGCCGCCGCCGGGCGCCGCGCCCACCAGCATGTGCACGGGCTTGCTGGGCCAGTTGGCCCCATCCTGGGCCTGGGCCTGCCAGGGCAGCAGGCCGGCTGCGAGAACGGTAGCCAGAGAGAGAGCGAGAGCGCGTCTTTGCATGGTTGCCTCCTTTAATGGGTATGGGGGCGCATCGTAGGCAGGGGTTTGATACGTGTAAACTGAAAATTCCTGATTAATCAATAGCCTGGGGTAATCAAAACCGGCCATGGGATCCATAGACCGCAGCGACAGCACGCCGCAGCTGCTCAACCGCCTGCGCATGCGCCAGGTGGCGCTGATGCTGGCGATCGATGAGCGCCAGACGCTGCGCGCCGCAGCCGCGCAGCTGGGGCTGACCCAGCCCGCGGCCACGAAGATGCTGCATGAGCTCGAAGAGGCCCTGGGCCAGCCGCTCTTCGACCGTGTCGGCCGGCGCCTGCTGCTCAATGCCGCGGGCGAGCGCGTCATGGCCTACTTCCGCAGCCTGCGCGGCAGCATTGAGGCGCTGAACCGCGAGCTCGGTGAACTGCGCCAGGGCAGCGCCGGCCGCCTGGCGGTGGGCAGCATCATGGCGGCATCGCCCGGACGGCTGACGCGCGCGCTGCTGGACCTCAAACGCGAGCTGCCGCTCCTGGAGGTGGAGGTTGCCGTGGACACCAGCGACCGTCTGCTGGCGCAGTTGCACGAGGGCGTGCTGGAGGTCGTGATCGGGCGCATGACGGGTGGCGCGGGCGGTGACTATCGGTTTCGAGCCATCGACGACGAGGCCCTGGCCATCGTCGTCGCCAACGACCATCCGCTGCTGCAATCGCGCGGCGTGACGTTCGAGTCCCTGCAGGCCTATGGCTGGGTGCTGCAGCCGCCGGGCAGCCCCATGCGGGCGTTGATAGAGCAGGAATTCCGCATGCACGGCCTGGCGCTCCCCCGGGGGCTGATTGAGACCGGCTCCATCCTCACCACCATGAACCTGGTGCGTGGTTCGGACATGGTGGGCGTCATTCCCCAGACCGTGGCCGACATCAACGCCGGGCACGGCATGCTGCGCAGCCTGCCTTACCGCATGCACCAAAGGCTGGAGGCCTATGGCAGCCTGGTACGCCGGGACCGGCCCATGAGCCGGCCGGCCGAGATCTTTCTGGAGCTGCTTCATCGCAAGGGGTGAGGGCGATGGCGATGGTGCTGGCGCTGGCGCTGGCGCTGGCGCTGGCGCAGTGGCCACCACGGCATCTGTCGCCCAGGTGGCTGCGCGACATGTCAGCACTGCGAACCATGGAAACCTCCACAAAGCAATACCAGGAGAGATCCATGCCCTTTGCCAAGGTCAACGGCCAGCGCATCCACTACGAAGACACAGGCGGCGGCGGCCCGGCCATTTTGTTTTCGCATGGCCTGCTGATGGACGGCAGCATGTTTGCGGCCCAGGTGCAGGCGCTGCGCGACCGCTATCGCTGCATCACGTGGGACGAACGAGGCCACGGTCAGACGGCCACGGGCACTTGCGCCCCCTTCACCTACTACGACTCGGCCGACGATGCTGTGGCGCTGCTGCGCCACCTGGGCATCGCTCGCGCGGTGTTTGCGGGTATGTCGCAGGGGGGGTACCTGTCGCTGCGCGCGGCGCTGCGCCACCCCGAAGCGGTGCGCGCGCTGGTGTTGATGGACACCCAGGCCATGCCGGAAGACCCGGCTCAGATGAAGGACCACCAGTTCCTGGTCCAGCAGTGGCTGCAAGACGGCCTGTCGGACGAAGCGGCGCACGTGATCGAGCACATCATCCTCGGCCCGGGCTGGGCCGGCGCCCCAGCATGGCGCGCCCGGTGGAAGAAGGTGCACCCGGGTGACCTGCTGGCCTGCTTTACCACCCTGGGCTCGCGCGACGACATCAGCGTCGAGTTGGGGCGCATCGCCGTACCCGCGCTGGTCATTCATGGCGACGCCGACCGGGCCATAGGCCTCGAACGTGCCCAGGCCATGGCCGCCGCGCTGCCGCAGGCCCGCATGGTGGTTGTGCCAAATGCGGGCCATGCCGCCAACCTGACGCATCCGGACCCGGTGAACGCGGCGCTTGAGGCGTTCTTGGCACAGCTGCCGGCTTGAGTCTGGCGTTTTACGGTGGTTCACGTCCAATGCCCCTCCCCCTCGCAACGCCACCAGCGGGCTGCCGAACATGGGTTCGTCCTTCGTCGGCGCGAGCGCTTTGCAGCACCCGCGCCGCAGGCCAGGTCGGGCGCGTGGCCGCTGCGAATGTGGAAGTGCTTGTCAATCGGCGCCTCGTTCTGCGCAGCCGTCATCAGTCGGAAAAACTCGGCTCAAGCAACGAGTCCTGTTGAGCAGGACACCGCCGTCATCTCCGCCTCGGATCGGAGTCCGAGGTGACGTTCTTTCGTGGAAATGACGGCAGTTGCCTCTTCAACGGCTATCGCTATTCGAGTCGATGGGGAACATTGCTTGAGCTCTATGAAAAATAGCTCGAAGAATGTCGAATATTTTAGGCAGGCCTTCCTTGCAACGCATGAGGATAAGTCATTGAATTAAACGGAATTTGAAACGTGGCGCAGATATTGCATGGGTGGATCTGATCGGGCCATGCCGGGTGGGTTGGATTGTGTTAGCCCGGTCGAATCCAGAATCCACCTGAGTTGGAGCGTGCTATGAATGGTCACATTTCGGCGAGTCACTCCGTCCCTGCCTGGTTGGCAGCTGCAGGTGCCGTCGCCGCGCTGGCGTTCTCCGGTTCTGCAAGCGCCCTGCCAGTCGGCTGGACCTGCAGTGGCAATTGCGGGAGTACCGTCGGTGCCGATGGGGTGGTTTCGGTGCCCCCTGTTCCTTCGGGGGCCACCGGGTTCGACTGGATTTCGACCGCGGGTGCGCCACATGCGTCAACTGGTATCGGCGGTGCGAGTTTGGGCCTTGGTAGTGAGACGAACGGCAGTCTGCTGAGCTCCAACGTTTTCAGTGCGACCGCCGGGCAATTGTTGGAGTTCGCCTTCAACTACGTCACTTCCGACGGCTCGGGCTATGCGGATTACGCATGGGCCCGGCTCATCGATTCCACTTCCAACGCGGTCGTCGGCTATCTCGTTACGGCGCGAACTGAGCCGTCGGGCAGTATCATTCCGGGGACGGGCATGCCGTCGATCATGGCGGGTTTGACCCCCCCGTCCGTGCCTATCATCTCTGGCGGCCCGGCTTGGTCCGCGTTGGGGTCGAGTTCCGGCAGTTGCTTCGCGGCTGGTTGCGGTTACACGGGCTGGGTGAAATCTGACTACACCATCGCAAGCGCCGGTAACTATCAACTGCAGTTCGGCGTTGTGAACTGGAGTGACACTGCATATGACTCGGGTCTGGCTATCAGCGGCGCCACGATTGGCGGCACGCCCATTACTTCAGTCCCGGAGCCTGGTTCGATCGCACTTATCGGTGCGGCGCTGCTGGGCGTGCTCGCGCTTCGTAGGCGCTCGGTATAGGGACTCGCTTGCGGCAATTGCGCCAGCCGCTGAGAGAAGGTAGTTCAGGGCCGATGCACGATCAGGGTTTCCACGCTCCAATGGTGCAAGGCCTCGCGCGCCAGCAGCAGCACGGCGCTGCTGGCAGGATCGGTTGGAAACCGGTCCTGCGTGGCGGGGCGGCCCTGGGCGCGCGCGGACAGCGGCAGCGCATATTTCTCCGGGGCGTGCGCCAAATCGCGCGCCTGCCGGTGCAGAACCAGTGCACCTTGCTTAAGAAATTGAAGTAAGACAGTGTCGCTGGTCATGGCCGTCAGCCCGCCTGGCGTTGCCAGTTCCAATGCTGGGTTTCGCCCCGAGCCATGCGCCGCGCGTGCTCGGCAACGATTTGTTCGAACTTGTCGGCCTCGGCCGCGCATTCGAGGTGCACCGTGCGCGTGGCCGCGCAGGCGCTCAAAAGGCATGGGCCCAAGGGCGGTTCGATGTGGTCCTGCGTGTCGCCGTACGCGGCAGCGAACGTGAGGCTCCAGTGCCTGCACAGGCGGGCGAGGATGCGAGTGGGCCCGGCATCGGTGGTGGAGATCATGGTGTTTCAGCCTTCGTGTTTTGCGCTGGCCAGGTCCCGTGCGGTGATGTCGTCGGCCGCCAAGCGCAACCTTTTGGCGCAATTGCGGCCTTGGACTCGCCACCCAGGTGGCCCGGCGGCCAGCGCGAAGCTCGTGGTCTTCTCGGCTGTCCAGCCGAAAACACCGCCGCGGAAGACGAGGGGCGACGAGTGATGCCGACGGCGCCCGCGGCGCGGTCTTCCAGGGCGATGTGATTACTCATGTATCAATAGCTGCTGGCGTATGCTGTGTATGGGTATCAGTCGAATCTGACTGCAGAGATATCCACCCCCATCACGCGGTCGGTGAACACCTTGGCGCCGCGGCTGTCGCCGGCGGCGCCGGCCACCACGTGCAGCGGCAGCAAATGCTCCTCGGCGCGCTGCGGGTGGGACAGGCGACCGGCCGGGCCGCTGGCGCGGGCCCAGTCGGCCAGGCGCGCGTTGCGCTCGGGTGCGGGCAGGGCCACGGTCTCGCCCAGCCAGTGGTCGAACGCGGCGCCGACGGCGGTGGCGCGCGGATCGCCGTAGCCGCGCATGTTGTGGTAGCTCATGCCGCTGCCGATGATGAGCACGCCCTCGTCGCGCAGCGGCGCGAGCGACTGGCCCAGGCGGATGTGGTCGGCCGCGTTCAGGCTTTGCAGCAACGACAGCTGCAGCACCGGCACATCGGCATCGGGGAAGGCGACCTTGAGCGGGATGAACACGCCGTGGTCCCAGCCGCGCGCCGCATCGTGCGCCACCGGCAGGTCGGCCTGCTGCAGCAATTGCTGCACGCGCGCGCCCACGGCGGGCGCGGCGGGCGCGGGATAGCTCAGCTCGTAGGTGTGGGGCGGAAAGCCGTGGTAGTCGAAGAGCAGCCCCGGGCGCTCGGTGGCGCCCACGGTGGGCTGCGGCGCCAGCCAGTGGCCGGAGATCAACAGGATCGCCTGGGGCTTGACCGGCAGGCTGGCCGGGATGCTGCGCAGGTAGGCGGCGGTCTTGTCCCAGGCGTCGGCCGGGTTCCAGTCCATGAAGAAGCAGGGCCCGGCGCCGTGGGGGATGAACAGCGTGGGCATGCGAGGGATGCGTGGGGTGTGTGTCATGCACGCCAGTTTGATCATTCACGATTGATTTTCAAAGACGCAAAATCACCGCACAGTTAATACCGACGGTGTTGAATGAACCGGATCACCAGCCTGCGCGTGTTTGCCCGCGCCGCCGCCACCGGCAGTCTGTCGGCGGCGGCGCGCCAGCTCGACATGTCGCCCGCCATGGCGGCCAAGCACGTCAATGCGCTGGAGGCGCGCCTGGGCGTCAAGCTGCTGCACCGCTCGACGCGGCGCCTCGCGCTGACGGACGCGGGCGCGAGCTACCTCGACGCCGTGCAGCGCATCCTGGCCGAGCTCGACGAGGCGGACGCGGCCGCCACCTCCCAGCGCCGGCTGGCCACCGGCCTGCGCCACATCGCACCGCTGCTGCCGGCCTTCAGCCGGGCGCATCCGGCCGTCACGCTGGAGCTGGGCCTGACGGACGCGGTGGTCGTTCTGGTGGAGCAGCGCTGGGACCTGGCCGTGCGCATCGGCGCGCCAACAGCGGCGACGCGCTGCTGGCCGCGGGCCTGGGCGGCCAGGGGCTGGTCTACGAGCCCAGCTTCATCGTCGGCGCGGCCGTGGCGCGCGGTGATCTGCAGGTGCTGACGCTGGACCAGCCCGCGCGCGACCTGGGCGGCATCCACATCGTCTGGCCCGCGGCGCGGCACGCCCCGGCCAAGGTGCGGGCCATGATCGACTATCTGCTGCAGAGGCTGGGCGCGCCACCGTGATGCACGAACGCGCCTCCACAACGCAGGGAAATAGCGGCCGCATTCAACGGGTTGGCATCGGCCCAGTCCCTTTCATGCGTTCCGTTGATAGCACTCTCCCGGGCGCGCCGCCCGGCGCCCGGAGCATGAGGCGCCGGCCCCGCCGTCCGTGGCGGAGCTCAAGGAGTCGGCTGCGCTGCTGCAGAACAAAGGGCCAGAGCCATGCCACCCGCAAAGCAGGCGGGGCTTGCTTGCCATGGAAGCGGCTTCTGTGGCGGGGCGTCCGGTCGGCACACGGTTGTAGCCAGTAAGCGCGGCGCTGCAATCCGAAAGGCCTTGACGCTCACCCCGGTGCGGCGCTGGCCGTAAAATCCCGACCCCTGTCCCAAGGAGCGCTGCAGCAGCGCGGGTGCCACCCGGCACGCGCCGTCAGGCTTGGGCCAGCGGCGCGGGCGCACCCTGCCCACCGTATGCAACGGCGCTCACCTGTCATGTTCTGTCTTGGGTTTTTCACAGGTGAGCCAGATGTCTGCAACCCCCACCACCGCCATTCCTCCGATGCGTCTTTCGGGCCTGGAGCCCGTGTTCATCGGCGCGGGCACTTTGTTCGTCAACGTGGGCGAGCGCACCAACGTCACCGGCTCCAAGGCGTTCGCGCGCATGATCCTCAATGAGCAGTACGAGGATGCTCTGTCGGTGGCGCGCCAGCAGGTAGAAAACGGCGCCCAGGTCATCGACGTGAACATGGACGAGGCCATGCTCGACAGCAAGGCGGCCATGGTGCGCTTTCTCAACCTCATCGCCTCCGAGCCCGACATCGCTCGCGTGCCGGTGATGGTGGACAGCTCCAAGTGGGAGGTGATCGAGGCCGGGCTGCGCTGCCTGCAGGGCAAGGGCATCGTCAACTCCATCAGCATGAAGGAGGGCGTGGAGCCCTTCAAGCAGCAGGCCAGGCTCATCAAGCGCTACGGCGCGGCCGCCGTGGTCATGGCCTTTGACGAGCAGGGCCAGGCCGACACCTACCAGCGCAAGACCGAGATTTGCGCGCGCGCCTACCGCATCCTGGTCGATGAGGTGGGCTTTGCGCCCGAGGACATCATCTTCGACCCCAACATCTTCGCCATCGCCACGGGCATCGAGGAGCACGCCAACTACGCGGTCGATTTCATCGAGGCCACGCGCTGGATCAAGCAGCACCTGCCGGGCGCCAAGGTCTCGGGCGGGGTGTCGAACGTGTCATTCAGCTTCCGCGGCAACGACCCGGTGCGCGAGGCGATTCACACCGTGTTCCTGTACCACGCGATTGCCGCAGGCATGGACATGGGCATCGTCAACGCCGGCATGGTGGGCGTGTACGACGACCTGGAGCCAGAACTGCGCGAGCGCGTGGAGGACGTGGTGCTCAACCGCCGCCCCGACGCGGCCGAGCGCCTGCTGGAGATCGCCGAGGCCGCCAAGGGCGCGGCCAAGGATGACAGCAAGAAGCTGGAATGGCGCGGCACGCCCGAGGCGCCAAAGACCGTGGGCGAGCGCCTCTCGCACGCCCTGGTGCATGGCATCACCGACTTCATCGTCGAGGACACCGAGGAGGCCTACCAGGACATCGTGGTGGCCAAGGACGGGCGCCCGCTGCACGTCATCGAAGGCCCGCTGCTGGACGGCATGAACATCGTCGGCGACCTGT
>JAFECU010000031.1 GCA_018242005.1 Pseudomonadota bacterium
ACGGGCTGATGGCCGAACTGGCCTGGAGCGATCCGCTGGCGGTGATCATGCCGGCACGCCATCCGCTGCTGGAGCAGGTTCAAGTCAAGCTACAGGACGCCTTGAAGTTCCCGCTGGTGCTGTGCCATCCCGACGCAGGCTCGGGCTGCCACAACCAGATCCAGGCGGTGCTCAATGGCGCGACCGTACCGCCCAAGGTAGCAGACCACGTAACGAGCCTGGGCGTGATGCTGACGCTGGTGGGCGCCGGCTACGGCATCGGCTTCGCCATTGCCTCGCAGGTGCAGACCCTAAATCGACCCGACATAGCCGTCCGTCCCCTGGCAGGCACGCCGCCCATGCTGTCCACCTACCTGTTGCGCCGCCGTGCCGAACCCTCTGAGCCCACGAAGCGGTTCCTGGAGCGCGCACGCGAGGAATTCGGGCCGAAGGGAGATGAACCGGCCTCGTGACGTTGAGCGCTCGGATACATTGGCTACTGCTGGCTGTCCGCAGCTCGCATTGGACCTGCCCGGAGCATGCGTTGACCAAGCGAGGTTTTTTAGTCCACAATAACGTCCATCTCGGTTCGCCGAGTGCGGAAGACTCGTTATTAATCAACGAGTTGGGAACACGATGATGTTCCCTTCACCCGCTCCACCGGGGCACGCCGTGAACGTTCACCGGGGCCATGTCAACCTTCTCGCGCGCTGAACGGCGGCGCGTCCGGGATGCCTCGATGGCCGGCCGTCGCCGCCTCTGCGCGTCGGTCAAAGCCGCCGGGACGTGGTGATGGCCCGGTATTGCGCCCGCAGGAAAGCCCCTGCATCACCACCATGCTGCGAGGCAGCCAGGCGCCCGCGCAGCCCGTCCAGCGTGGCAATGCCGTGCCGATCCATCCAGTCGCGCAGTCCATGCACCAGCGTGCCGATATGCTGCGGCCCGTGGCGCAGCAGGGCCGAGGTACTCATCACCACGTCGGCGCCGGTCAGCAGGTACTTGACCACGTCATCGCCGCTCCACACGCCCGAGGTGGCGGCCAGCGAGGTGCTGCCCAGATGCCCGTGCAGCAGCGACATCCAGGTCAGGCCCAGGCGCACGTCCGCCGGCGTGCTCAGGTCGAAGTCGGGTTGCGGCTGCAGCGTGGCCAGGTCGATGTCGGGTTCGTAGAAGCGGTTGAACAGTGCCAGCCCGTCTGCGCCGGCCTGCACCAATTGCAGCGCGAAGTGGCCGGTGCTGCTGTGAAAGGGCGAGAGCTTGACCGACACCGGGATGCGGACGCTGGCCTTGACCGCGCGCAGCACCTCCACGCATTCGCGATCGATGTGCGGGCCGTCCTCGGACAGGTCGGCCGGAATGCGGAACACGTTGAGCTCGATCGCCGCCGCGCCCGCCTGCTCGAGCTGGCTGGCAAAGTCGGTCCAGCCGGCGCGCGACACGCCGTTGAGGCTGGCGATGACCGGGATGCCGGCACGCTCGGCGGCGCGGCGCAGGGTTTCCAGTCGCTGGTCGAGCACGCTGCGCTCGGTGACGGTGGCCGGGAAGAAGCCGCCGCTGGCCTCGGGGTGCGTGCCGCCGTCGGCCTCCAGCAGGGCCAGCTCGGCCAGCTCGGCCGCGACGATCTGCTCTTCGTAGATCGAGGCCATGACCACGGCCGCCGCGCCCGCATCGGCGAGTTGGCAGATGCCCTCGACGCTGCGGGTCAGCGGCGAGGCCGAGGCCACCACGGGGTGGGGCAGATCCAGCCCGAGGTAGCGCGTGCGCAGGTCGATGGCGGTCATGATGTGGCGCCCTCCCAATGCGGCAGAAAGCGCGCGCCGTCGCGCGCGGCGAAGTCTTCGTACATGCGGTAGCGCTCATCGACCGAGGCCTGCGCCTGAACCAGCATCTCGGCCGCCGACTCGGGGTTGCTGCGCCTGAGGCTGCTGTAGCGCAGCTCGCGATAGGCGTAGTCCTCCAGCGTGATGCGCGGGCGCGTCGAATCCAGACGGAAGGGGTTGAGCCCGGCCTTGCGCATGCGCGGATCGAAGCGGAACAACGGCCAGTAGCCGCTGGCCACGGCGCGCGCGGCCTGCTTCATGCCGGTGCGCATGTCGATGCCGTGGGCGATGCACTGCGAGTACGCCAGGATCAGCGACGGGCCCGGATACGAATCGGCCTCGCGCAGCGCGATCAGCGCCTGCTCGGGGTTGGCGCCCATCGCGATCTGCGCGACATAGACGTTGCCGTAGGTGATGGCCTGCATGCCGAAGTCCTTGCGCGGCACGCGCTTGCCGGCGGCGGCGAACTTGGCCGAGGCGCCCAGCGGCGTGGCCTTGCACGGCTCGCCGCCGGTCTTGGAATAGACCTCGGTGTCGAGCACCAGCAAGTTGACGTCGCGCCCCTGCGCCAGCACATGGTCCAGCCCGCCGTAGCCGATGTCATAGGCCCAGCCATCGCCGCCGATGATCCACACGCTGCGGCGCACCAGAAAATCGGCCACGGCCTCGAGCGAGCGCGCCTCGGGCCGGGCGATGCCGGCCAGGCGCTGGCGCAGCAGCGCAACGCGCCCGCGCTGCGCCACCAGCGCGGCCTCGCCCTGCTGCTGCGCGCCGGCCAGCAGCGCGTCGGCCAGGTCGGCGCCGACAT
>JAFECU010000032.1 GCA_018242005.1 Pseudomonadota bacterium
AACCAATACCCGGGCTCCAGCGGCTGGCTGGCCGACTGGCAGCAAAGCGCCGAGCTGATCCACAGCAAGGGCGCGGCACTCATCCTGGCGGCCGACCTGCTGGCACTCACGCTGCTCAAGTCGCCCGGCGAGATGGGCGCCGACATCGTCATCGGCACAACCCAGCGCTTTGGCATGCCCATGGGCGCGGGCGGCCCGCACGCGGGCTACATGGCCTGCCGCGACGAGTTCAAGCGCTCCATGCCCGGCCGCCTGGTGGGGGTGAGTGTGGACACGCACGGCCAGCCGGCCTACCGCCTGGCGCTACAGACACGCGAGCAGCATATCCGCCGCGAAAAGGCCACATCCAACATCTGCACCGCGCAGGTGCTGCCCGCCGTCATAGCCAGCATGTATGCCGTCTACCACGGACCCGAGGGCCTCGCGCGCATCGCTCAGCGCGTGGCGCGCCTGGCGTCCATCCTGGCTGCGGGCCTGAGGCAGTTGGGCCTGCCGCCCCTGCACGCCACGGCCTTTGACACCATCACGGTGGACATGGGCAGCCCCGCCGCCGCGCAAGCCGTGCTGCAGCGCGCCCTGAAGGCCGGCGCCAACCTGCGGCTTCTGCGCGGCCAGTGCCTGGGCGTGTCGCTGGATGAGACCAGCACCCGCGCAGACCTCACCATGCTGTGGAGCGCGTTTGCGCCCAACGCCGCCCAACCCAGCGTCGAGGCCCTGGAGAGCGCCGCCAGCCTCATCCCGCCCGCCCTCCAGCGCACCAGCGCCTTCCTCACACACCCGGTGTTCAACACCCACCACAGCGAGACCGGCATGTTGCGCTACATCCGCCAGCTGTCCGACAAGGACCTGGCGCTCGACCGCAGCATGATCCCGCTGGGCAGTTGCACCATGAAGCTCAACGCCACCAGCGAGATGATCCCCATCACCTGGCCGGAGTTCGCCCACATCCACCCCTTTGCCCCCGCCGACCAACTGGCGGGCTACGCCGAGCTCGACCGACTCCTGCAGCGCTGGCTGTGCGAGGCCACAGGCTACGCCGGCGTAAGCCTGCAGCCCAACGCGGGCAGCCAGGGCGAATATGCGGGCCTGCTGGCCATCAAGGCCTACCACGAGGCCAACGGCAATGCGCACCGCAATGTGTGCCTGATCCCGTCTAGCGCCCACGGCACCAACCCGGCCAGCGCGCACATGGTCGGCATGCGCGTGGTGGTCACCAAGTGCGACGAGAACGGCAACGTGGACATGGCCGACCTGTTCGCCAGGTGCGAGCAGCACAGCCAGGACCTGGCCTGCGTGATGATCACCTACCCGAGCACGCACGGCGTGTTCGAAACCCAGGTCAAGGAGCTGTGCCAGATCGTGCACAGCCACGGCGGCCGCGTATACGTGGATGGTGCCAACATGAACGCCCTGGTCGGCGTGGCCGCGCCCGGCGAGTTTGGCGGCGACGTGAGCCACCTGAACCTGCACAAGACCTTCTGCATCCCCCACGGCGGCGGCGGCCCCGGCGTCGGCCCGGTGTGCGTGGTGGAGGATCTGGTGCCCTATCTGCCCGGCCATACCACCGCCGGAATCACTAGCAAAATTGGAGCAATCAGCGCAGCGCCCCTGGGCAATGCAGCCGTTTTGCCCATTAGCTGGATGTATATCCGAATGATGGGAGCCGAGGGCCTGACGGCCGCCACCGAGGTTGCCATTCTGAGTGCCAACTACATCAGTGTGCGCCTGAAGAACCACTACCCCACCTTGTATGCATCCGCCAACGGCCATGTGGCGCACGAGTGCATTCTGGACCTGCGCCAGTTGAAGGAAACCAGCGGCGTGATGGCCGAGGACGTGGCCAAGCGCCTGATCGACTACGGCTTTCACGCGCCCACGCTGTCCTTCCCCGTGGCCAACACGCTGATGGTCGAGCCGACCGAGAGCGAAACCCTGGCCGAGCTGGACCGCTTCATCGCAGCCATGATCGCCATCCGCGAAGAAATCCGCCAGATCGAGAACGGCCACTGGCCGCAGGACGACAATCCACTGAAAAACGCGCCCCACACCGCCGAAATCCTGCTGGCAGGCGACTGGAATCACCCCTACTCGCGAGAAGCCGCCGCCTACCCCGTGGCCAGCCTGCGCCGCACCAAATACTGGGCACCCGTGGGCCGCGTGGACAACGTGTATGGCGACCGCAACCTGTTCTGCAGCTGCGTGCCGGTGGGCGAGCTGGGGTAAGGCCAGGCGCCGCATGGCTGCGCGACCTCAAAACAGCACAGATTTTTAAAACAAAGGCCCGGAAACGG
>JAFECU010000033.1 GCA_018242005.1 Pseudomonadota bacterium
CGCGAAGGCCGGCCCCGGCGCTGCCGGCGGCAAGATGCCCTCGAAGCGTTCGCCCGTTTCGGGCAACTCGGCGGACAGCAGCGGCTGGCCGCGATGGACTTCCGCGCCGACGTGGGCCGCGACGAGGCGGATGATTCGCTCGCCGTCCGCCTCGGGCAGTTCCACGCCCATCGGCGCGCGTCCACTAGAAAGCCGATCCACCCAAAGGGTGCGATCGGGGTTCAGCATCACCTCCACCACGTCCGGGTCTTCGAGCGCGGCGGCGATCAGCGGCCCCATCGCCGTGCGCAGCATCTGGATGCGGCGGTCGAACGACGTGGCGGACATGGATTGGGGAACGGCGCTCATGACGCACGCTCCTGCGCTTTGGCGACTACCGCCGCGTCCTCCATCCGCATCGGGTCGGGATGCAGTTCTTCCACCACGTCGCGCACCAGGCTGCGCCCGCGCATCAGGTGGCGGCCAAGCTGCTCGGTGAACTGCTCGAAGCGTGCCTTGCCTTGGGCGCGGGCGGCTTCTTGGTGCGCCTCGGGAACCGGCGTGCTGACGGTCAGGTAGTAGCGGATGAACAGCGCCAGCGTCTCGATGGCGATGTTCTGGTCGCGCTCCATGCGCTCGGCCTGGCGAGACAGGCGATCAAGGCGCTTGGCGATGGCGGCCTCGCGCTGGTCGGCGGCATCGGGCGACAGCCACGAGGCGAGCGCCGCCGCGACGATGGACGACTTGGACACACCTTTCTTGGCGGCCAGCTCATCGAGCCGCTTGGCGTGCTCCGGCTGGATAAAGAGGTTCAGGCGGTAGTGGCTCATAGCTCGATTCCGTCGTTGGGGTCGAGGGAAGCCAGCCGGGCCGTGCGCTGCATGGCCGGATCGAGCTGGCGAGGAAGGGGAAGCGGCAGGTCGTCGTCGTCATCGAGCAGCCCGAGGTCGGCCGCGGGCGCGGCCAGTTCGGGGTCGTAGGCGACGGCCTCAGTTAGTTCGGTCTGACGGCGCGGGCCACCGTCGTCGGCCGAACTCAAGTTCTCCAGGCCATCGGCGGATGCCGTGGCAGGCGTAGCGGACACGGGCGGAATCGTCAGCCCACTCCAGTCGTCGCGCCGCGACGGTGGCGCGTCGGCGTACTGCCAGTCCGCCAGCGTGGGCGGTGGCAGCACGCGACGCTTGAAATTGGCGTCGGCGTAGTAGCGCAGCTTCTTGGCTTTGATCGGCGCCACGCCGGACACCATCACCACGGCCTCGTCAGGCGGAAGCTGCATGACCTCGCCCGGCGTCAGCAGCGGCCGAGCCGTTTCTTGGCGCGACACCATGAGGTGGCCCAGCCACGGCGCGAGCCGGTGGCCCGCGTAGTTGCGCTGCGCGCGTAGCTCGGTCGCGGTGCCCAGCGTCTCTGAGATGCGCTTGGCCGTGCGTTCGTCGTTGGTGGCGAACGTCACGCGCACATGGCAGTTGTCGAGAATCGAATGGTTCTGGCCGTAGGCTTTGTCGATCTGGTTGAGCGACTGCGCGATGAGGAAACTGCGGATGCCGTAGCCGGCCATGAACGCCAGGGCCGTCTCGAAGAAGTCCAGGCGCCCGAGCGCCGAAAACTCGTCGAGCATCAGCAGCAGCTTGTGACGGCGCGTGATGCCATCGGACCCATCGAGCGATTCAGTGAGGCGCCGCCCGATCTGGTTGAGGATCAGGCGCACCAGCGGCTTCGTTCGTGAGATGTCCGAAGGTGGCACCACCAAGTACAGCGAGACCGGGTGTTCGGCGGAAATGAGATCGGCAATGCGCCAGTCGCAGCGCGAGGTGACTTCGGCCACCGTGGGGTCACGGTAGAGGCCCAAGAACGACATGGCCGTGGACAGCACGCCGGAACGCTCGTTGTCCGACTTGTTGAGCACTTCGCGCGCGGCGGATGCGACAACGGGGTGCGGTGCATCGCCAAGATGCCGCGTGGTCATCATCCGGTGCAGCGTCAACTCGAACGGGCACGCCGGATCGCTGAGGAAGTTGGCAACTCCGCGCAGCGTCTTGTCCTCGCCCGCATAGAGCACATGCAGGATGGCGCCGACCAGCAGCGCGTGGCTGGTTTTCTCCCAATGGTTGCGCTTCTCCAGCGCGCCTTCGGGATCAACCAGAATGTCGGCGATGTTCTGCACGTCGCGCACTTCATGCGCCCCGCGCCGCACCTCCAGCAACGGGTTGTACGCGGCCGACTTCGCGTCGGTGGGGTTGAACAGCAGGCAATGCGAGAAACGCGAGCGCCAGCCGGCGGTGATCTGCCAGTTCTCGCCTTTGATGTCGTGGATGACGGCGGATGCTGGCCACGACAGCAGCGTTGGCACCACCAGACCCACGCCCTTACCCGAGCGCGTAGGCGCGAAGGTCAGGACGTGTTCCGGGCCTTCATGCCGCAGGTACTGGCGGTCGTGCTGGCCGAGGAACACGCCTGCGGACTGCGTGAGGCCGGCCTTGCGAATGTCATCCGCGTTCGCCCAGCGGGCCGAGCCGTAGGTCGTGACCCGACGCGATTGGCGCGAGCGCCAGATCGACATGCCGATGGCCACCAGCACGGCCAGCAGGCCGCTGCCGCCCGCGATGGCCCCGCCAGTGTCGAACACGCGCGGCGCGTAGGCATCGAAGACGAACCACCACTCGAACAGCCGCCACGGGTGATAAACCGGTGTTCCCAGAACGTCAAACCACGGCGAGCCCAAGCGTAGCTGGTAGCCCAGGGCGGCGGCTGTCCATTGTGTGGCTGCCCACACGCCGGCGATCACGATGCCGAATACCACGGCGATCTGACCGAACAGCACGTTCGTTCCC
>JAFECU010000034.1 GCA_018242005.1 Pseudomonadota bacterium
ATCCATTGGCCACCACCATGCTGTCGGTGCCGGGGGCCAAGACGGTGCGCGCTTTCTCGTTCTTCGGGGACTCGTTCGTCTATGTGCTGTTCGAGGATGGCACCGATCTGTACTGGGCACGTTCGCGCGTGCTGGAGTACCTGAACCAGGTTCAGGGCCGCCTGCCGGCCACGGCCAAGCCGGCCCTGGGACCCGATGCCACGGGGGTGGGATGGATCTTCCAGTACGCGCTGGTGGACCGCACGGGCAAGAATGATCTGGCGCAACTGCGCGCGCTGCAGGACTGGTTCCTGAAGTTCGAGCTCAAGAGCCTGCCCAACGTTGCGGAAGTGGCCTCGGTGGGCGGCATGGTCAAGCAGTACCAGGTGGTGCTCGACCCGGTCAAGCTCGCCTCCTACGGACTGAGCCAGGAGCAGGTGCGCGCGGCGCTGGTGGCTGCCAATCAGGAAACTGGCGGCTCGGTGCTGGAGCTGGCGGGGGCCGAATACATGGTGCGCGCCAGCGGCTATCTGAAAACCCTGGATGATTTCCGTGCAGTACCGCTGGTGGCGCGCGGCGGCGTGCCGGTGCGCCTGGGCGACGTGGCCACGCTGCAGGTCGGTCCGGAGATGCGCCGCGGCATCGCCGAACTCGATGGCGAGGGCGAGGTCGCCGGTGGCATCGTGATTCTGCGCTCGGGCAAGAACGCCCAGCAGACGATCGCCGCCGTCAAGGCCAAGCTGGCCGAGCTGCAGGCCAGTCTGCCCCAGGGGGTGGAGATCGTCACCACCTACGACCGCAGCGCACTGATCGAGCGGGCCATCCGCAATCTCACGACCAAGCTGGGCGAGGAGTTCCTGGTGGTGGCGCTGGTCTGCGTTTTGTTCCTCTGGCATCTGCGTTCCGCGCTGGTGGCCATCATTTCCCTGCCGCTGGGGGTGATGACTGCGTTCCTCGTCATGCGCTACCAGGGGATCAACGCCAACATCATGTCGCTGGGAGGCATCGCCATCGCCGTGGGCGCCATGGTGGATGCGGCCGTGGTGATGATCGAGAACGCGCACAAGAAGCTGGAGGCTTGGCAACACGCGTATCCGGATCAGCGGCTGCAAGGGCAGGAGCGATGGAAGGTGATCACGCAGGCCGCGGAGGAGGTCGGGCCGGCGCTGTTCTTCTCGCTGCTCATCATCACGCTGTCGTTCATTCCCGTCTTTACCCTGGAAGCCCAGGAGGGCCGCCTGTTCGGCCCGCTGGCGTTCACCAAGACCTACGCCATGGCCGCGGCAGCGGGCCTGTCCGTGACGCTGATTCCGGTGCTCATGGGCTACTGGATTCGCGGCCGCATTCCCGACGAGCAGAAGAACCCCATCACCCGCATGCTGATCGCGGTGTACCGGCCCAGCCTGGAATGGGTGCTGCGCTGGCCCAAGGCCACGCTGCTGATCGCGGTGCTGGCGCTGGCAACCACGGCCTGGCCGCTGGCCCGGCTCGGCGGCGAATTCCTGCCCCGGCTGGACGAGGGGGATCTGCTTTACATGCCCTCGGCCTTGCCGGGGCTGTCGGCGCAACGCGCCGCCGAGCTGCTGCAGATCAGCAACCGCATGATCAAGACCGTGCCCGAGGTCGAGCGCGTGTTCGGCAAGGCCGGCCGCGCGGAAACGGCTACCGATCCCGCGCCGCTGGAGATGTTCGAGACCACGGTGAAGCTCAAGCCCAGGGAGCAATGGCGCGCCGGTATGACGCCAGAAAAGCTCGTCGAGGAACTGGATCGCGCCGTGAAGATTCCCGGCCTGTCCAACATCTGGATTCCGCCGATCCGCAACCGCATCGACATGCTGGCCACCGGCATCAAGAGTCCGATCGGGGTCAAGGTGACGGGTAACGACCTGCACATGATCGACCGCATCGCGGCTGAAGTGGAGCATGTCGCCAAGGGGATTCCCGGCGTTTCGTCATCCCTGGCGGAGCGGCTGACGGGTGGCCGCTATGTGGACGTGCAGCTCGATCGCGTGGCGGCAGGGCGCTACGGGCTCAAC
>JAFECU010000035.1 GCA_018242005.1 Pseudomonadota bacterium
AGGCCGACTTTCTTCGCTGGAACGCTTTTGACAAGACGGTGCGAACAGCCAGCCACAGCCCGCAGGGGGTGATCGAACTCATGCCCGTGTGCGACGAGCAGTTCTACAGCTTCAAGTATGTGAACGGCCACCCGGGCAATCCGGCCCATGGCCTGCCCACGGTGATGGCCTTCGGCGTGCTGGCCGAGGTGGCTACGGGCCTGCCACTGCTTCTGTCGGAGATGACCCTGGCCACCGCCCTGCGCACCGCCGCCACATCGGCTCTGGCGGCACGGGCGCTGGCACGCCCTGCCAGCCGCAGCATGGCGCTGATCGGCAACGGCGCGCAGGCCGAGTTCCAGGCCCTGGCCTTTCATGCACTGCTGGGCATCACAGAGCTGCGCGTGTTCGACATTGCGCCCGCCGCCACCGACAAACTGCAGCGCAACCTGGCACCCACGCCCGGCTTGAACGTGATACGCGCGGCCTCGGTGGCCGAGGCGGTGCGCGGCGCCGACATCGTGACGACCATCACGGCCGCCAAGTGCCACGCCCGCATCATCACGCCGGACATGCTTGAGCCGGGCATGCACCTGAATGCCGTCGGCGGGGACTGCCCCGGCAAGACCGAGCTGGACCCCGATGTGCTGCGGCGTGCGCGCATCTTCGTCGAGTACGCGCCGCAAAGCCGCGTGGAGGGCGAGATCCAGCAGTTGGAGGCGAGCCACCCGGTGACCGAGCTCTGGCAGGTGCTGGCCGGATCGGCACCGGGGCGCGAGGATGCCCAACAGGTCACCTGCCTTGATTCGGTGGGCTTTGCGCTGGAGGATCATGCCGTGCTGCGCCTCATCCACCGGCTGGCCCTGGCGCGCGGACTGGGTGCGGATGTGGCCCTGGTGCCGTTGGACGGCGACCCCAGGGACCTGTTCGGGCGCACGCGCAAGCGACTGCGCAGGCAGGGGTGAGGGGGCTGCGGCGATCGGTGGCGCGGGCATTGCCCGCGCGCCCTCAATGCTGCAGGATCTTGTTCAGGAAGTCCTTGGTGCGCGCCTGGCGTGCATCGGGGTTGCCGAAGAACTCCGCCTTGCTGCAGTCCTCCAGGATCTTGCCGCCCACGTCCATGAAGATCACGCGGTCGCTGACCTTCTTGGCAAAGCCCATCTCGTGCGTCACGCACATCATGGTCATGCCCTCGTGGGCCAGGCCCATCATCACGTCCAGCACCTCGCCCACCATCTCGGGGTCGAGCGCGCTGGTGGGCTCGTCGAACAGCATCACGATGGGGTCCATCGACAGCGCGCGCGCAATCGCCACGCGCTGCTGCTGGCCACCCGAGAGCTGGCCCGGGAACTTGTCCTTGTGCGCCATCAGGCCCACGCGGTCGAGCATCTTCAGGCCGCGCGTCTTGGCGTCAGCGGCGCTGCGCCCCAGCACCTTGATCTGCGCGATGGTCAGGTTCTCGGTCACCGACAGGTGGGGGAACAGCTCGAAGTGCTGGAACACCATGCCCACGCGCGAGCGCAGCTTGGGTAGATCGGTCTTGGGGTCGTGCACGGCCGTGCCGTCTACGTAGATCTCGCCCTTCTGAATGGGTTCGAGCGCGTTGATGGTCTTGATGAGCGTGGACTTGCCCGAGCCCGAGGGACCGCAGACCACCACCACCTCGCCCTTCTTGATGCTGGTGGAGCAATCGTTGAGCACCTGAAAGCTGCCATACCACTTGGAAACGTTTTTGAGTTCGATCATGTGAATTCCTTGCGAAGGAACGCCTCAGCGGATGATGGCGATCTTCCTGTGCAGTCGCTTGACGGCCCAGGACAGCGAGTAGCAGATCACGAAGTAGGCCACGGCGGCCGCGAGGTAGGCCTCCACGGGGCGGCCGAAGTTCTTGCCCGCGACGTCAAAGCCCTTGAGCATGTCGTAGGCGCCGATGGCATAGACCAGCGAGGTGTCCTGAAACAGGATGATGGTCTGCGTCAGCAGCACCGGCAGCATGTTGCGAAACGCCTGCGGCAGCACCACCAGCTTCATGTTCTGCGCGTAGGTCATGCCCAGGGCCTGTCCCGCGAAGACCTGGCCGCGCGGGATGGACTGGATGCCGGCGCGCATGATCTCGCTGAAGTAGGCGGCCTCGAAGGCGACGAAGGTGATGATGGCCGAGGCCTCCGCCCCTATGGGCCGCCCGATGATCAGCGGCACGAGCAGGAAGAACCACAGGATCACCATCACCAGCGGAATGCTGCGCATGCCGTTGACGTAGATGGTGGCAGGCGCCACCAGCCATGCCCTGCCCGACAGACGCATGAGGGCCAGCAGGGTGCCGAACAGCACGCCGCCCAGCGTCGCGATCACGGTAAGAACCACACTGAAAATGAAACCCTTGAGCACGAAGTTGCGCAAGAGCTCCCAGCTCAGGAAGGACCAGTCGATATTGAGCAGCATTTCAGTGCCCTCCCCCGCCGGCGGCGATCATGCCCGGCACGCGCGAACGCTTCTCGATGAAGGCCATGACGCGGTTGACGGCCAAGGCGGACACCATGTAGAGCGCCGTCACCACGAGGTAGACCTCGACGCCGCGCGAGGTCTCCTCCTGCACCTGCATGGCGTACATCGTCAGCTCGGACACCGACACCGCAAACGCCACGGACGAGTTCTTGAAGATGTTCATGGTCTCGCTGGTCAGCGGCGGGATGATGATGCGAAACGCCATCGGCAGCAGCACGTAGCGGTAGTACTGGAACGTGGTAAAGCCCATGGCCATGCCCGCATAGCGCTGCCCGCGTGGCAGCGCCATGATCCCCGAGCGCAGCTGCTCGGCGATACGCGCCGAGGTGAAGAAGCCCAGCGCAAACACCACCAGCACGAAGCCGGGCAGCGACTTCATGGCCGGGAAGATCGCCGGAATCACGTGGTACCACAAAAAGATGTGAACCAGCAGCGGAATGTTGCGGAAGAACTCGACCCAGGCATTGCCCAGGCGCACGATCCACGGGCTGCCCTCCAGCGTGCGCAGCGTGCCGATCAGCGAGCCGACGATGAGCGCAATCACCAGCGCCAGCAGCGACACCGACACCGTCCATCCCCAGGCCGAGAGCAGCCAGTCCAGATAGGTGATGTCGCCGCCCTTGCCGAAGCAGCCCTGCGTGACCTCTTGCGTAATGGTGTCCTGGCAGAACACCTGCCAATCCCAACTCATAGGGGCACCTCTTTCATTGAACAAACAAGCCGCGCCGCGGCGCCGGCAACAAAAAAGCCCCTCCAAACACCGGGTCTGAAGGGGCCCAGCGCATCACGGATTACTTTTGGTAGTCTTCCATGGGCTTGTCATTGGGGTGTTCCCAGGCGTTCTTGGTCGCGGCCGACAGCGGCAGGCCCACCTTGGTGTTGTTGGGCGGAATCGGCTGCATGAACCACTTGTCGTAGGACTTGGCCAGGGTGCCGTCCTTGATCTGACGAACGATGGAGGCGTCGACGGCCTTCTTGAAGGCCGCGTCTTCCTTGCGCAGCATGCAGGCGATGGGCTCGACCGACAGCGCCTCCCCCACGATCTTGAAGTCCTTGGGGTTCTTGGCCTTGGAGATGTTGCCCGCGAGGATGGAGCCATCCATGATGAAGGCATCGGCGCGGCCGGTCTCCAGCATCAGGAAGCTGTCGGCATGGTCCTTGCCCATGACCTCCTTGAGGCTCAGGCCGTCGGCCTTCTTGTTCTTGCGCAGCGTCTGCACCGAGGTCGTGCCCGTGGTGGTGACGATGGTCTTGCCGTTCAGGTCCTTGATGTCGTTGATGCCCGAATTGGCCTTGACGGCGATGCGCACCTCTTCCACATAGGTGGTGTCGGCAAAGGCCACGTCCTTCTGGCGCGCCAGGTTGTTGGTGGTGGAGCCGCACTCCAGATCCACCGTGCCGTTGACGACCAGCGGGATGCGGTTCTGCGAGGTCACGGGCTGGTACTTGATGTCCAGCTTGGCCAGGCCCAGCTTCTTCTGCAGGTCTTGCGCGATGCGCTCGGCCATCTCGGTGTGAAAGCCCACGTACTTGCCATCGCCCAGCGTATAGGCCAGCGCGCCCGACGATTCGCGCACGCCCAGGGTGATGGCGCCGCTCGACTTGATCTTGGCCAGGGTGTCGTTGGCCTGCGCAATGGCGCTGCCTGCTGCCAGGACGGTAATCGCGGCGGCCAGCAAATGCTTCTTCATATGAAAACTCCTTGTGGGTG
>JAFECU010000036.1 GCA_018242005.1 Pseudomonadota bacterium
CCAGCGTATAGGCCAGCGCGCCGGAGGATTCGCGCACCCCCAGGGTGATGGCGCCGGTCGATTTGATCTTGGCCAGGGTGTCGTTGGCCTGGGCGATCGCGCTGCCTACTGCCAGGACGGTGATCGCGGCGGCCAGCAAATGCTTCTTCATAGGGAACTCCTTGTGGGTGAAACGGTGGGCAAATGGTGGTGCATGGATGTTGCGCCAGTCGGCGAGCGCGCCGCGGCGCGCCCAACCATCACGCACTCACCCCGGATTGCGGGGCAGGCCCTTATTGTGCGTGCTCCAGGGCCCGCGGGGGGGCTTGATTCCTAGGGTGTTTCCAGAAGCTTCGCACGCGACAGCGGCTGCGGCCGGCTCAACCATGAGCCTCGATCGGGTTGCCGTACAGCGGCCGTGCGCCGAATTGCGAGCTGACGGCATAGGCCACGCCGCAGGCCAGCATGGTCGGCAGCGTGAGCTCGAAGGCATGCGTCATTTCCATCACCATGACCACGGCCATCAGCGGCGCATGCGTCACGGCCGCCAGCACGGCCGCCATGCCGATCACGGCCATCACCTTGGGGTCGCCGACCCAGGCCGCCGGCAGGGCCAGCAAGGCCAGCTGCGCCAGCACGCTGCCCGAGGCCGCGCCCACCAGCAGCGAGGGCGTGAACACGCCGCCGATCGCGCCGCTGCCCGAGCTGAGCGCCGTGGCCAGCACCTTGGCCACCAGCACCAGGGCCAGTGCCTGCCACAACAGCTGCCCCTGCAGCACATGGGAGATCACGCTGTAGCCGTTGCCCCAGACCTGCGGCACCAGGGCCGAGATCAGCCCCACGAACAGGCCGCCCAGGCCCAAGCGCCAGACGGGATGGCGGACCACGCGAAACAGCGCGCGGGCGCGCTCCAGCAGCACCAGCAAGGCCCACCCCACGGCGCCGAACACCAACCCGGCCAGCAGCGCCGCCCCCAGGCTGGTGGGCAGCAGGTCCAGGCGTGGCACCGCGTACAGCGGAAGCGGCTCGACGAACCAGTAGATCAGCGTATTGGCCGTGGCCGAGGCAATTAGCACCGGCGCCACCGCATGCGGCACCCAGAAGCCCAGCGCCAGCTCCAGCACGAACACCACGCCCGCCACGGGCGCGTGGTAGACCGTGCCGATGCCGGCCGCAATGCCGCACACCAGCAGCGTGGTTCGCTCCTTTTCCGATAGTGAAATGGCGCGCGCCAGCCGCGCCGCCAGCCAGGCCGCCATCTGTACCATGGGGCCCTCGCGGCCTATCGAGGCACCGCTGCCCACCGAGAACAGCGCCGACAGCGTGCGCGTGAGCGTGGTGCGGTCGTTCAAGTCCACGCGGTCGTGGCGCGCGGCGTCGATGTAGTCCAGGTGCTGGTCGCCCGCCGGCCCG
>JAFECU010000037.1 GCA_018242005.1 Pseudomonadota bacterium
ACCACCAGAGCGAGGACGCCGCTCTGTTTGCCCTGCTGCGCGCCTGCGAGTCGGGCATGCGCGAGCTCAACCTGGGCCTGCATGCCGTGGGCCGCACCTACGACGCCATTGCCGCGGCCGGCATGCTGCGCGGCCACGCGCCGCTGCTGCGCTACCCCTACGGGCGCGATGGGGGGCTCATGAAGCTCGTGGCCGAGGTCGTGGGCCTGCCCGAACCGGGCCGCACGCTCGACGGCGCCATCTACCTCATGGACCCGGTCGATCCCTCGTCCATCTTCCCCGAGGCGCTGGCGCTCAAGCGCCAATGCGTGATCCACGGCAAGCCGTTTTTGTCTACCGTGGCCAGCGCGCGCGACTGGGTCGAGATGGAGCGCGTGCACGCCGGCCTGGCCCCCGACCGCCAGGCCGACCGCTTCCACGACCACGGCGCTCAGACCCTGGCGCTGATCGCGCATGACGCGATGAAGGCCACCATGCTGGACTTTGCCGCGCGCAACTTCGATCTGCTGTCGCGCTTTGGCCGGCGCGTGGCCACGGGCACCACCGGCCAGCGCCTCAACGAACTGGCCTGGAACCGTGGCTGGCCCGCGGACCAGTCCTGGGTCGATCGCTTCAACAGCGGCCCGCTGGGCGGCGACGCGCAGATTGCCGACCTGGTGCTCGAGCGCCGCTGCCAGCGCGCCATCTTCTTCGAAGACCCGCATGTCGCGCGCCAGCACGAGGCCGACATCCAGCTGCTCGAGCGCGCGGTCGCTACGGCCACGCATGACGCGGTGTGCACCACCTCGCCCCGGGTGGCGCAGCGCTGGTGCGACGCGGCGCTCTTGCGCGCCAGAGCCGTGGAGCGCTGATGCGCCGGGCGGCCGTCGCCCTTTGCCTGGCCCTGGCGTCCCTGCGCGCCTGGGCGCTGCCGGGCTTTGACGAGGTGCGCGCGGACTTTCGCTCGTCCGAGACCCTGGTGCTCTCGCGGGGCGGCGAGGTGATCCAGCGCCTGCGCACCGACGCCCAGGTGCGCCGCGGCCAGTGGCTGCGGCTTGCCGACATCTCGCCCGCGCTGCGGCGCGCCCTGCTGCTCAGCGAGGACCGGCGCTTCTACGAGCACAGCGGCGTGGACTGGGCGGCCGTCTCCGCCGCGGCCTGGGCCAATCTGTGGCATGAGCGCACGCGCGGCGCCTCCACCATCACCATGCAGCTCGCGGGCCTGCTCGACGAGGACTGGCGCGCCGGCAGCGGCGGGCGCAGCGTGGCGCAGAAGCTCGGCCAGGCCGTGGCCGCCGGGCGGCTCGAGCGCGGCTGGCGCAAGGACCAGATCCTCGAGGCCTATCTGAACCTGGTGCCGTTTCGCGGCGAGATCGTGGGGCTGGACGCGCTCTCGCGCACGCT
>JAFECU010000038.1 GCA_018242005.1 Pseudomonadota bacterium
AGTTCATCTTCGGCGAGGTCATATTTCCATCCCAGGTTGTCGTTGTCGGCCAGCCAGTCGCCCAGGGCGGCCAGGTGGTGCTCGGAGCCGCCCAGCGCGACGGCCAGGGCGCGGCTCCAGTAAAGGAAGCGGTGGATCGGGTAGGTCACGTCCACGCCCATGCCGCCATGTACGTGCTGGGCCACGCGGCCCACGTTCAGACCCGTGTCGTTGGCCAGGGCGCGCACGGCGTGGGCCTGGGGCTTGGCGCCCAGGCCCGCATCCAGGCGGTAGACGAGCTGCCAGAGGCTGCTGCGCAGGGCCTCGAGCGCGATGTGGCCGTCGGCCATCTGCCCGGCGACGAGCTGAAAGCTGCCAATGGGGCGGTCGAACTGCTTGCGCTCGCTCACGTAGGCCACGGTACGGCGCAGCTGCTCGGCCGTCACGCCCAGCTGAATGGATGCCAGCGCGGCGATGGCGCGCGGTTCAAGCCAGGCGATGGCCGCGGGCGGCAGCACGGCGTCGCCCGCGAGCGCCACGCCATCAAACTGCAGGTCGGCAATCTCCTGGTGGTGCTGGCTCTGGCCCGGCGTGCGTGTGATGCCTGCGGCATCGAGCGCGAGCCAGACCAGGCGCGGGCCGTCCTCGGTCTGGGCGACGAGCAGTGCGTGGCGGGCAGCAGCGGCCAGCGGCACGGCGGGGCTGCTTCCCTGCAGGCTCCAGCCGTCCACCCGGCGCGCCAGGCGCAGCGTGCAGCCGCGCGACTGGGCCAGGCCCGCGAGCGAGACGGCGGCAAGCTCGCCCGCCATGAGCGCGGCCAGGGCGGACTGCAGGGCGGCGCCGCCAAAGCGCGCCAGGGTGGCAGCGGCGAGCTGCTGCTCCCACAGCGGCACCAGGGCCAGGGCGCGGCCCTGTTGTTCGAGCACGGCCATGAGCTCGGTCATGCCAAGGCCCAGGCCGCCATGGTCCTCGGGCACGGTGATGCCGTGCAGGCCCGCGGCCACGCATTGCTGCCACAGGGCCTGCTGGTAGGGCGCGCCCGAGGTGTCGTGCGCGCGCAGCTGGTCGTCGCTGCAGTAGTCGGCGAACAGGCTCTGCGCCATGTCGGCGAAGGCGCGCTGGTCTTCGGTGAGTTGAAAGTCCATGGTGCGCAGGCCTCAGGCGGCGATGGGGCGGAACTGCGGCAGCACGAGCTCGCCGTCGTTGAAGGCGTTGAACTCCACCTGCACGCGCTGGCCGATCTGCACCTCGGAGCTCTTGATGCCGACGATCTGCGCGATCAGGCGCGTGCCCTCGTCGAGCTCGATCAGGCCCACGGGGTTGGGGTATTCGAACGGCGGCACCTCGGGGTAGTGCATGACGACGAAGGAGTACACCGTGCCCTTGCCGCTGGCCTCGACCGTGTCCCACTCGAAGCTGTGGCAATGCGGGCACACCGGGCCGGGCGGGTGGCGCAGCGTGTTGCAGCTCTTGCAGCGCTGGATGAGCAGCTTGCCCTCGCGCGCGCCGTCCCAGAAGAAGCGCGTGTCGTCGCTGATGCCGGGGGCCGAGCGCGGGATGGCCTTTGGCTTTGCAGCGGGCGCGTCCGTGGCCGGCTTGACCGGGTTGGCCGGGCGGAACTTGAAGACGCGAAACAGCAGTTCGCCAACCTTCTCGTCCTGGCCGCCTTGGGCCTGGGCCTGCGAGAAGTAGCTCATGATGAGCGTGACGAAGTAGCCCGTGCCCAGGCCGGTGGTCTTCTCTTCGCCCACGGCATCGAGCCGCGTGGTGTAGTAGAGCTTTTCGCCTTCGCGC
>JAFECU010000039.1 GCA_018242005.1 Pseudomonadota bacterium
CGAACATGGTTCACGGACTCCGCCTCAACACGCCAGCTTCGATCAGAGCCCCGTCGAGGCGAGCCCTGCGGAGCCTGCGTCTTCATCGGCGGAGCGCTCCATCTGCATGGCCTGGCGCTTGCGCCAGGCCTGGCGCACAAAGGGATCGGCAATGGCATACACGCCATGCGACTGGCGGTGAACCAGGTTGGCGGCAATCAGTCGTTCGAGCATGTTCTGCACCTGGGGCGCCTCCACTGTCATGCCGGTGCGGGCACTGTAGCCGGCCAGCGCGTCCGCCGCGAACAACCGGGAGGCACCGCCCTCCTCGGCCTGGGCGATGCGGTTGAAGATCGCCTCGGCCAGCGCACCCAGGGTCTGCAGCGGGCTCAGCTCCACATCGGCCGCCGCGCCGGCCAAGGTGGCGCAGATGATGGGAAAGGCCAGATCGGCATCCTCGGGGCGGGACTGCAGCTGCATCAGCGCGGCATGCAATTCCTCGGGGCGCTGGCCCAGGGCCAGAAAGCCCTGCCACATCACCGCCTGCGTCGGCAGCTTCACCCCCGGCAGCTGCAGCAGCTGTTCACGCTTCCAGGCCACAAAGTCTTCGCCCAGGGGCTCGTAGGGTGCAGACACCGCCCCGGCAAAGGGCTGGGACCGCAGCGTGGCCATGTCTGCCACCAGTGACTTGTGCGAGCCCGTGCCCAGGAACAGCAGATAGCCCGGCGTGCCGGGGCGGGTGTTGACCGCATCACGCGCGGCCTTCAACGCAAACAGCAGTTGGCTGCCCTCTTCCGTGCCCAGGGCCTGCTGCACCTCGTCCACGATCAGCACCACGTCGCCGCGCACCTTGTCCACCAGCTCGGTGAACACCTGGGCCAGGGTGGCCCCCTCGGGCTTGCCCACGGCATCGAGCTGAAAGCCCAGGGACAGGCCGGCAGCCCCGAGGTTCAAGCCCTTCAAGCGCCCCAGCAGAGCGCTGCCCGGCGTGGCCAGCTGGGCCAGGGTGGCGCGCACCGCCTCATGCACCAGGGACGCGGGGCTCTTGCCGCGGTCGGCCCACAGATCCACATACACCACCAGGGCGCCCATGGCCTCCAGGGCGGGGATCAGGTCCTGGCGCAAAAACGTCGTCTTGCCAATGCGCCGTATGCCCGCCAGAAACACGCCCGAGCGCACCTGGACCTGCAGGGCCGAGGGACGCAGCAACTGCTGCGCGGTGTCGCGCGCATAGCGGGTGCGGTGAAAGACGGGAGTGGGAGACACGGTTTTATCGAATTTTATCTATATCCAATAATTATTCTATTTGGATAATTTTCCATAAACAAGCGCGTCACAACCAGCGCCGCACGCTGCGCAGGTAGTGCAGGTAGGGCTCGCCAAAGCGCTGCGCCAGGGCCCGCTCCTCGGGCAGGATCTGAAAGCGCGTGATGTAGAACACAAACACGGCCAGCGCCAGGAGCGACAGCGGGTTGCCCAGGTAGCCGCACCAGGCCAGCAACTGCAGCGCCACGCCCAGATACATGGGATTGCGCGTGTAGCGGTACGGCCCGGACTGCACGACGGTGCGCGCACGCTCGGGCGTCAGAGGGTTGGGCGTGGTGTGGTGGCGGCGAAAGGTCCACAGGCCCCACAGCTCTATCACAAGACCCACGGCTGCCAGGGCCAAGGCCAGAACCAGCGCCAACGGCCCCCGCACATGCAGAGCCAGAGAGGGCGCCAGACCCGCCAGCCACCACGCCAGTGCGGCGCAGGCCAGGCCGACGACCGGGGGCGGGATCTTGTGATCCAGGTTGAACATTTGGGTCAAAAATGGCTCCAAGGCTTATCCAACAACCCCTGGCAGCTATGGTTTTTTAGACCACCAGGTGTCTATGACCCACATCTCGCCGGGCGAGTAAGGCGGCACGACGTCGGGCTTGGCCAGGTGCCAGGCGTCGTACACCATGCGGTGCGTGGGCGCGGACCATTGCGGGATCAGGTAATGCTCGTGGGCGATGATGCGGTCGAGCGCGTGGCAGGCGGGCAGCATCTGCTCCAGCGTTTTGGCCGAAACCATGGCGCGGATCACGGCGTCCACTGCCGGGTTCTTGACGCCGGGGAAGTTGCCCGAATCCTCCTGGTCCGCGGCCTTGCTGCCGAACAGGTCGGCAAACTCCTGGCCCGGGTTGTTCGTGCCCTGGTAGGCGATGGTGGTGATGTCGAAGTCGAACTTCTGCAGCCGCTGCTGGTAGAGCGCAAAGTCCACCGAGCGGAAGTTGAGCGTGATGCCCAGTTTGGCCAGGTTGCGCTGCCAGGACGAGAGCGTGCGCATGCCGCCCTCGCTGCTGTCCATGTATTCGAGCACGAAGGGCTCGCCGCGCGCATTGCGCAGCACACCGTTCTTCACCTCCCAGCCCGCGTCCTTCAAAAGCACCAGGGCGCGGCGCAGGTGCTCGCGCAGGGCCATGGCGTCCTTGGTGACGGGCGGCTCGAACATGGGGCCGAAGACCTCGGGCGGCAGTTCCCTGCGCCAGGGTTCGAGCAGCGCGAGCTCCGCGGGCGTGGGACTGCCGCGCGTCTCGCACATGGTGTTGCCGAAGATGCCGTGCACGCGCTGGTAGGCGCCGTAGAAGAGCTGGCGGCTCATCCACTCGAAGTCGAACGCCAGGCCCAGGGCCTCGCGCACGCGCCGGTCCGCCAGCAACGGGCGGCGCGTGTTCAGCACATAGCTTTGAAAGCCCGTGGGCAGCTTGTTGGGGAATTCGGCCTTGACCAGCTCGCCGGTGTCGAACTTCTTGCCGTTCACGCGCCGCGCCCAGTCACCCGCGCTGAAGAAGCGCATCAGGTCGAACTCGCCGGCCTTGAGCGCCTCCAGCCGCGCCGTGTTGTCCTTGTAGATCTTGATCAGCACGCGGTCGAAGTTGGCCGTGCCGCGGCGCACGTTGAGGTCGCGCGCCCAGTACTCGGGGTCGCGCACATAGGTGATGTCCTTGCCGAAGTTGACCGGGCCCACGCGATACGGCCCGCTGCCTATGGGAATGTCCATCACCACCTGGTCGAAGGGCTTGGGTTTGCCATCCTCGCCCAGGCCCCAGTCGCGGCTGAAC
>JAFECU010000003.1 GCA_018242005.1 Pseudomonadota bacterium
CGAGGTGCTGGGCTTCGAGGGTGCCGGCACGACCCTTGAAATTCGCCACTCGATGGTGATCCACGCCCCGATGGCGCCCGTCATGGATGCGCTGATGCGCGAGGAACACCTCCAGAAGTGGTGGACCCAGGAGTGCCATGTCGCCCAGGGCAAGGGCCGGTTTGGCTGGAGCGCGTACGGCTGGGTGGTCGAGCTGGACATGATGCAGGACGCCGCGGCCCACCAGGTGGTCTGGCGCTGCACCCGCTCCAATATGCAGAACACCCACGCCTGGGAGGGCACGACGATCGCCTTCGCCTTGCACCCCGATAGCGACGGCACACGCGTGGAGTTCTCCCAAACGGGCTACCGGCAATCCCCTTGTTTCGCGGCGTGCCAGCAAGGCTGGGGCTATTTCCTCGGAGTCAGCCTCAAGCAATACCTGGAGCGCGGAAAGGGAGTACCGTACCCCGAGACCCAGGACAGCGCCGCGGCGTAGCGATTCATCCGGCATGGCGCGCCGTCGATTCGCGGCGCGGCCCACCGCATTCTTTCGCGCCGGCCGCCGGCCCTCTCTCGCGCCCCGATGGAAAGGATCAAGACATGTCCAGGCTGCGCGTTCATTGTTTCTCCCTCTCACTGGATGGCTATGGTGCCGGGCCACACCAGGATCTCGAACACCCCCTCGGGATCGGCGGCGAAACGCTGCACGGGTGGATGCGTCCCACCTACACGTTTCAAAGCACCGTGATGGGCAACGACGACGGCGAGCGTGGCGTGGACGATGACCTCACGGCGCGCGGCTTCGCCCAGGTCGGCGCCTGGATTCTGGGCCGCAACATGTTCGGCCCCGTGCGGGGCGCCTGGCCCGACCCGGCCTGGCAGGGCTGGTGGGGTGACAACCCGCCCTATCACACGCCGGTCTTCGTGCTCACCCACCACGCGCGGCCACCGCTCACGCTGCAGGGCGGCACCACCTTTCATTTCGTCACCGACGGCATCCATGCCGCCCTGCAGCGAGCCACCGAGGCCGCGGGGGGCCTGGACGTTCGCCTGGGCGGCGGCGTCTCGACCATCCGCCAATACCTGCAGGCCGCACTGATCGACGAGATGCATGTGGCCATCAGCCCGGTGCTGCTGGGCAGCGGCGAGTCACTTTTCAACGGTCTGGACCTGGTGGCGCTTGGCTATGAATGCAGCCAACATGTTTGCACGGCCCGTGCGATGCATGGCACCGTTGCGAGGCGCGCCGGGTGAGCATGGAGACGGCCGCGACAAGCCGGCGCGCTGATCGAATCAATCCCCCCTTTTCCACCCCCCAAGGAGCCTCACCATGAAACCCAACCCCGTTGTCTGGTTCGAAATCTACGTGCAGGACATGGCACGTGCGCAGCGCTTCTACGAAACGGTGTTCCAGTGCACGCTGCAGACGCTGGCGACCCCGGCCGGGCTGGACCCAGGCATGCAGATGCGATCCTTCCCCGGCGACATGAACACCATGGGCTCGGGCGGCATGCTGGTGAAGATGGAGGGCATGTCCTCCGGCGGCGGCGGCACCCTGGTGTACTTCGCCTGCGACGACTGCGCCGTCGAGCAGGGCCGCGTGCAGCTCGCGGGTGGCCAGGTGCTCAAG
>JAFECU010000040.1 GCA_018242005.1 Pseudomonadota bacterium
AGTCGCTCACCACCCACCACAACCTGGCCGTAGGCTTCAACGACGCACTGGCCGACGCCTGCCGCCAGCTGGAGATCACGCCCAACACGCTGCTGTCGCAGGTCGATTCCGTGCGCTACGCCACTACGCTGGGCACCAATGCGCTGATCGAGCGCAAGGGCCCGCGCGTGGGCCTGCTGGTCACCACGGGCTTCAAGCACACCGTGCCGCTGTCGCGCGCCCGCGGCTATGGCGAGGGCCTGACCGAGCCCGAGCAGATGGACATTCCCAACGCGCAGCGGCCCGAGCCCATCGTGCCCATCCCGCTGATCCGCGAGGTGCGCGAACGTGTCGATTACAAGGGCGACGTGTTCTGGGCGCTGGACGAAGACGACGTGCGCCTGCGCATCCGCGAACTCGTCGATGCCGGTGCCCAGGCGCTGGTGGTGATGTTCACCAACAGCGTGGTCAACCCGGTGCACGAGCTGCGCGTGCGCGAAATCTTTCTGGAGGAATACCCGGCGCACCTGCTCGGCTCCATCCCGCTGCTGCTGTCGCACCAGGTGGCGGGCCGCAAGGGCGAGTACGCGCGCGCCACCTCGACCATTGTGGATGCCTACCTGCACCAGACCATGTACCACGGCCTGGGCACGCTGGAGCTGAACTTGCGCCAGCAGGGCTACGCCAAGCCCATGCTGGTCAACCACAACTCGGGCGGCATGGCGCAGCTCAACTCCACCGATGCGCTGCAAACCGTGCACTCCGGCCCGGTCTCGGGTATCGCGGCCAGCGAATTCCTCGCGGCTGCCGCCGAACTCGGCAACGTGGTCGCCACCGACATGGGCGGCACCAGCTTCGACATTGGCATCGTCGTGCAGGGCGACCTGAAGTACTACGACTTCAACCCCGTCATCGACCGCTGGCTGGTCAGCGTGCCCATGGTGCACCTGCGCGCGCTGGGCGCGGGCGGCGGCTCCATCGCCCGCTACGACCGCATGTACAAGACCGTGGAGATCGGCCCCCAGTCCGCAGGTTCCGACCCCGGCCCCGCCGCGTACGACCGTGGCGGCCAGCAGCCCACCGTGACCGATGCCGATCTGCTGCTGGGCTACCTCGACCCCAAGAACTACGCCAACGGCCACATCCCTTTGAACCCGCGCCGCGCCCGCCAGGCGGTGCGCGACAACCTCTGTGATGAACTGGGGCTGGATGAGATCGAGACCGCCAAGCTCATCAAGAAGCAGGTCGATGCGTCGATGGCCAACGGCATCGCCACCGAGCTGCGCACGCGCGGCTACGAGCCGAAGGACTTCACCGTGCTGGCCTACGGCGGCAACGGCCCGCTGCACGCCTGTGGCATCGCGTCCGCTTTGGGCATCACCAAGGTGCTGGCACCGCCGTACTCGTCCACCTTCTCGGCCTGTGGCGCGGGCAACGTGAGCCAGATGCACATCCACGAGATGAACACCTGGACGGTGCTGTTCAACCCCAACACCAAGGCCTTCTTCAGCGACTACGACAGTTTCAACCGCAGCGTGGAAGAGCTGGAGCAGCGCGGCCGTGCCGACCTGGAGCGCCAGGGCATGGACCCCGCCGACATCCGCTACCGCCTGGAGGTGGACATGCGCTACGGCAACCAGCGCGTGCAGACCGCGGTGGTGACCTCGCTGTCGCGCCTGAAGAACCAACGCGACGTGCTGGAGCTGATGGACCAGTTCCACGAACGCTATGGCGAGCGCTTCGGCAAAGGCTCGCAGTCGCCCGAAACAGGCGTGCGCATCAACACCATCCGCGTCTGCGCCTATGTGGATCAGGCCCGCGTGAAGTTCGCGCGCCTGGCCATCACCGGCGATGCCAAGGCACCGCCGCCGCCCGTGGGCAGCCGCCCCTGCCACTTCGTGGGCCACGACGGCGCCATCGAGACGCCCGTCTATGACGACCGCGCCCGTGCCGAGGGCACGCAGATCGATGGCCCGGCCATCGTCACCACGCGCGTGACCACCTACCTGGTCGAACCCGGCTGGACCTTCCGCGCCGTCGCCCAGGGTGGTGCCTGGTTCGTGCGCAACAGCAGCCACTGATATTGGGAGCACACACCATGACGACAGACATCCAGACCCTCGATGACAAGGCGCTGCGCGACAAGTTCATCGCCGACAACACGCTGTTTCTCGGCCCCGACCCGGAGATCATGCGCAACCACCGCATCCTGCCGCGCTCCCAGGCCGAGGAGGAAGTGCTGGCCAAGGGGATCGACCCGCACCAGGTGCACCATGTGCGCGGCCTCATCAACTCGGCGCTGTCCGAGGCCTTCGAGATGGTCAACCAGATGGGCGCCGCGCCCGGTGCCAAGTGGGGTGACCTGGTGACGGGCATCTACACCGCGCAGGGCGACCTGTCGATGATCGCGCCCTACGGCATCATCGCCTTCGCGGCCTGCTGCTTCTACCCGATCCGCTTCATCAACAAGTACTGGACGAACGACCCGACGGTGGGCGTGAAGGACGGCGACGGCTTCATCCACAACGACGCGCGCTACGGCGGCATCCACAACACCGACCAGTCGATGATGATGCCCCTGTTCTACAAGGGCGAGCTGGTGTGCTGGCTGTCCTCCACCATTCACGAGGGCGAGAACGGCGCCACCGAGCCGGGCGGCATGCCCGCCAAGGCCGAGAGCAAGTACGACGAGGGCATCAAGATGTCACCGTTCAAGATCGTCGAGAACTTCGAGCTCAAGCGCGATCTGGTGACCTTTCTGCAGAACTCGGTGCGCGACCCGCGCCTGCAACTGGAGGACATGAAGGTCAAGCTGCACGCCGTGATGCGGCTGCGCGAGCGCATCATCGCCATCCTTGATCAGTATGGCCGTGACGCCCTCATCGGCACGCTGCGCGTGCATCTGGAGGATGTGGAAACCGAGATGCGCCGGCGCATCAGCGAGCTGCCCGATGGCACCACGCGCGTGCTGCAGTTCATGGATTCGAGCCTGCGCGAGAACGCGCTGCAAAAAATCGCGTGTGCCATCACCGTCAAGGGCGACAAGATGACCATGGACTTCCGTGGTTCGGCCCCGCAGTTTCTCAACCGCTCGGTCAATACCAACATCGCCTCGTTCAAGGCCGCGCTGTGCACGGGCCTGTTGCAGAACATCTGGCCCGACCTGCCGCACACCATGGCGGTGCTTTCGCCCATCGAGATCCTCACCGACCGCAATTCCATCCTGGATGCCGAGGGCGAAATGCC
>JAFECU010000041.1 GCA_018242005.1 Pseudomonadota bacterium
GCGCGTCGAGCTCGATGTCGAACACGTCCACGCCGGCGAACTTCTTGAACAGACAGGCCTTGCCCTCCATCACCGGCTTGCCGGCCAGCGGCCCGATGTCGCCTAGGCCCAGCACGGCCGTGCCGTTGGTGATGACGCCAACCAGGTTGCCTCGAGAGGTGTAGTCGAAGGCCTTGGACGGGTCGGCCTGGATATCCAGGCAGGGGTAGGCCACCCCGGGGGAATAGGCCAGAGACAGGTCGCGCTGGTTGGACAGCGGTTTGGTTGGGGTCACCGAAATCTTGCCCTTGGAAGGGCTGCGGTGGTATTCGCGGGCAGCATCGCGCAAGGCTTGTTCGGCGGCAGACAAGGGCGTGGTCATGGTGGGTTCCTGCTAGAAGAAATTACGAACTTACCGGCAACTGACGCCGAATATCATAGTGGCGCGGCCACGAAAAAGGGCCCAGACCTGCATGTTCAAGCAGGTTTGGGCAGAAAATCCATTCAGGTTCGGGTCAATGCGCTTCAGCCTGGCGTGCGGCGTCCACGGCGGCGGCCGTGTCGCCGCTGCCGCCGTTGAAGAACAGGTTGAGCAGCACCGCGGCGATCGAGGACAGCAAAATGCCCGACTCGATCAGCGGGTGGATGGAATGCGGCATCCACTGGCGAAACTGCGGCGCCACCAGCGGGATCATGCCGATGCCGATGGACACGGCGACGATCATGGCGTTGGAGCGGTTGGTCTTGAAGTCCACCGCGCTCAGGATGCGGATGCCCGTGGCCGCCACCATGCCGAACATCACCAGGCCCGCGCCGCCAAGCACCACGGTGGGCAGCGATTCGACCAGCGCCCCCATCTTGGGCAATATGCCGAGCACGATCAGGATGACGCCGCCGGCGACGCAGACGAAGCGGCTTCTGACGCCGGTGACGGCCACCAGGCCCACGTTCTGCGAGAAGCTGGTGTAGGGAAAGGTGTTGAAGATGCCGCCGATCAGCGTGCCCAGGCCGTCGGTACGCAGGCCGCGTTCGAGGTCCTTCTGGCTGATGTGGCGGTCCGTCATCTCGCCCAGCGCGAGGAACATGCCGGTCGATTCGATCATCACCACGATCATCACCAGCGACATGGTCAGGATCAGGATGGGGTCGAAGATCGGCGTCGCGATCTCCAGCGGCAGCACGATGTCCAACCAGGGTGCCTTGCCCACCTTCTCGAAGGTCATCAGGCCCGTGAAGGTCGCCACCACGGCACCGACAATGATGCCCAGCAGCACCGAGATGTTGGCAATGAAGCCCTTGGCAAACCGCGCGATCAGCAGGATGGATACCAGCACCAGCGCCGAGATGCCCACGCCCGAGAGGTCGGCGTACTTTGGGTTGGGTATGGTGGGCATGATGACCAGCCCATGGGGCAACGGTGGCAGCGAACTGCCCGGCGCGCCGGCCATGGCCTGGGCGCTGCTGAGCCACTTGGTGTATTCGGGGTTGACCATGTTGGGGGCCGTCGGCCCCACGGGGTTGCCAAAAATCCAGTTGATGCCCACGCGCATCAGGCTGATGCCAATCACCGCAATGATGGTGCCCGTGACCACCGGCGGGAAGAAGCGCAGCATGCGGCTGACCATCGGCGCTATCGCGATCGAGACCACTCCCGCGCCTATGACCGAACCAAATATCAACCCCGCCCCCGCCGGGCCCGAGGTGGCCTGGGCCATCGACACCATGGGCGCCACCGAGGCGAAGGTCACGCCCATCATCACCGGCAGCTTGATGCCGAACCACTGCGTGGCGCCCAGCGCCTGGATCAGCGTGACCAAGCCGCAGCAGAACAGGTCGGCCGAGATCAGCTTGGTGACCTGGTCGGGCGTGAGGTTGAGCGCGCGGCCAACGATCAGCGGCACCGCCACGGCGCCGGCGTACATCACCAGCACATGTTGCAGGCCCAGAGCGGTGAGCCTGCCCAGGGGCAGTTTTTCATCGACGGGGTGGACTTGGGAAGTCATCAGGTGTGTCTCCGAGGGATACGGGGGGCAACGCGATCGCAGGTACCGTTCCTTATAAAGGCGTATGGAAAAAGTGTATACACATCGCCATATATCACCATGGTGAAAACCCGCTGTCCGCCGCAGGCCACTCATATAAATAGAGCAGCACACGGTTATTCAATGGGCGTTCCAAACAGTTCTGCGTGCAACGCAGAACCGAAGCCGCGCAGGCAGATCTTGGCAGGCCCGCGGCGGCCGGGCGGTGTTCAGCCCATCAGATCGTGCAGCGCCCGCGCCAGCACCTTGGTGGCGCGGCGCAGGTCGTCGAGCTGCACGCGCTCGTCGGCGCGCTTGGCGTGGGATTCCAGCACGGTGCGCGGGCCCGCGCCGTAGATCACGCCGGGAATGCCGCGCTCCACATACAGGCGCACGTCGGTGTACAGCGGTGTGCCCACGGCCGGGGGCCTTTCGCCGAACACCGCCTCGCCATGCTGCTGTATGGCATCGACCAGCGGCTGGTTGCCGGCCAGCGGCGTCATGGCATTGGCCAGCAGCAGGCGCTTGATGTCGACGCGCACGGCGTCGTCGCCCGCGTAGCCGCGCTGCTGGTTGAACTGCTGCACGGCCTCGTCGATCACGGCGCGGATGCGCGCCTCGACCTCGGCCGGGTTCTCCTCGGGGATCATGCGGCGGTCGAGCTTCAAGACCACCTTGCCGGGGATGACGTTGGTGTTGGTGCCGCCCTCGATGCGGCCGATGTTGAGGTAGGGGTGTTTGATGCCCGGCACCTGGGACGTGATCTGCTGGTACCGAGTGTTCTCGGCATACAGCGCGTTCATGATGGCGACCGCGCCCTGCAGCGCATCCACGCCCGTGTGCGGCACGGCGGCATGGGCCATCTTGCCGTGCACGGTCACCTCCATCTGCAGGCAGCCGTTGTGCGCGGTCACGACCTCGTACGAGAAACCCGCGGCGATCATGAGGTCGGGCTTGGTCAGCCCCTGCGCGAGCAGCCAGCCCGGACCCAGGATGCCGCCGAACTCCTCGTCGTAGGTGAAGTGCAGCTCGATGGCGCCCCTGGCGGGCCGGGCCACGGCCTCAAGCGCGCGCACGGCGAAGGTGAAGCTGGAGAAGTCGCTCTTGCTCACCGCCGTGGCGCGGCCGTACATGGCGCCGTTCTCGATTTCGGCGCCATAGGGCTCGTGCGTCCAGCCCTCGCCGGGCGGCACCACGTCGCCGTGCGCGTTCAGGGCCACGGTGCGGCCGCCCTGGCCATAGGGCCGGCGCACGATGAGGTTGGTGATCGACTCCATGCCATAGGCCTGGACGTCGGCTGCGGGCACGGCGTGCTTTTCGGCCTCGAAGCCCCAGGGCCGGATCAGTTCGGCCGTGCGGTCCGCGTGGGGCGCGTTGTTGCCCGGGGGGGTGTCGGTGGGCACGCGCACCAGCGCCTGCAGAAACTGCACCTGCTCGTCGAAATGCTGGTCTATCCAGGCGTCCAGTTGTTGGTAAACGCTCATGCGCCCTCCTGCGCGAGTTGGTTCAAGACATGGGAAAAGGCGTCCACGGCCAGCTGCATGTCGTCGGCCGTGGTGGATTCCAGCGGGTTGTGGCTGATGCCGCTGTTCTGCCCGCGCACGAACAGCATGGCCTGGGGCATGACCTCGTGCAGCTTCATGGCGTCGTGGCCGGCGCCGCTGGGCATGCGGTACAACGGCACGCCCAGGGCCTGCACGGCGGCCTCCCAGCGCTGCTGCCAGGCGGGGGCGCTGGGCGCGGCGGCGGCCTTCATGGCCAGCTCAGTGCGGTATTGCAGGCCGCGGCGCTGGGCGATTTCCTCCAGCTTGGCCAGCACGTCGGCCACCATGGCGTCGCGCTGCGGATCGGTGGGCGCGCGCATGTCCATGCTGAACTGGCAGCGGCCCGGCACCACGTTGATGGAGCCATTGGGTACCTGCAGCATGCCGACGGTGGCCACGCTGTCGCCGTCGCGTGCGGCGCGCTCTTCCATGTACAGGGCCAGCTCGGCCGCGCCCAGGGCCGCGTCGCGGCGCCGGTCCATGGGGGTGGTGCCGGCGTGGCTGGCCTGGCCAATCATCTCGCAGACATAGCGCACGCTGCCGTTGATCGACGTGACCACGCCCAGCGGAATGTCGAGCTCATTGAGCACCGGGCCCTGCTCGATATGCACCTCGACAAAGCCCAGGTAGCGCGCGGCGTCGCGCTTCACCTTGGGGATGTCGTCAACGCACAGGCCGGCGTGCTGCATGGCCGCGCGCATGGTGATTCCGTCCGCGTCCTGCTGGTCCAACCATTCGGGCTGGAAGTCGCCGATGAGCGCGCCCGAGCCCAGGAAGGTGGCCTTGTAGCGCTGGCCTTCCTCCTCGGCAAAGGCTACGACCTCGATGCCGAAGGGCAGGCGCCTGGCCTGGCGGTGCAGCTCGCGCACGCAGGCCATGGGCACGAAGATGCCCAGGCGGCCGTCGTACTTGCCGCCGTTCCTGACGGTGTCGTAGTGGCTGCCGGTCAGCAGGTATTTGGCGTTGGGCGTGGTGCCGTGGTAGCGCCCCACGACATTGCCCACGGCGTCGATCTCGACCTCGTCGAAGCCGCAGTCGCGCATCCAATGGCTGATGCGCTGGGCGCAGGCGCGGTGCGCGTCGGTGAGGTAGGTGACGGTGAGCTGGCCGAGCTCGGCATAGCCCGCGTCGGTGTGCTGTGCGAGCTTCTCCTGCCAGTCCCAGACGTCGTTGCCGAGTTGCGGCTCGTAGCCGAACTTGTCGTTCAGGCGGATCTCGGCGATGCGGTGGATGTTGCGCAGCGCCTCGGCGCGCTCGAAGTCGGGGTGGTTGGACAGGCGCCGCGCAAAGGTGTCGATGATCTCCGCCTTGGTCAGGCCCAGCCCGCGCGGCCCGCGCACGGCCAGGATGAAGGGGAAGCCAAAGCGCGCGTTGTAGTCGGCGTTGAGCCGCTGGATGCGTGCGAACTCCTCGGGCGTGCAGTTCGTCAGGCCCGCCTTGCTTTGCTCGTTCGTCGACTCGGCCGTGAGCTGCTTGCTGACCATGGCCTTGCCGGCGAGCTCCGGGTGGGCGCGGATCAGCGCGAGCTGTGCCTCGACGCCGGCCTGCTGCAGCACCTGCACCATGGCGTGCTTGAGCTGGGCGAGCGAGCGAAACGGCCGCCGGGCCAGCGCGGCCTCGGCAATCCAGGGCGAATGCTCGTACAGGCCGTCGAGCAGGGCCACGGCCTCGGCGATGGGGGCGGCGTTGAGTTGATCCAGGGTCAGGGCCATGGTGTCTCCTATCAAAAAGTGAGCTGCCAGCGTTTTGCTGGTAAGCGATGGAGCCTTGTTTTTCTCTTATTCGGTGGGTCGCGGAAAGCGCTCGGCCCAGTGGCGTGCGATGTCGATGCGGCGGCAGATCCAGACCTTGTCGTGGGCCTGGACGTGGTCCAGAAAACGCTGCAGCGCCGTGATGCGCCCGGGGCGGCCGAGCAGGCGGCAGTGCGTGCCTATGCTCATCATCTTGGGTGCGTTGTCGCCGGCCGGGTCGCCCTCGGCATACAGGGTGTCGAACGCGTCCTTCATGTACTGGAAGAACGGGTCGGCATGCGAATAGCCCTGGGGCAGGGCAAAGCGCATGTCGTTCACGTCCAGCGTGTAGGGCACGACGAGCTGGTGGTGCGTGCCGCCGTCGCTCTTGGCCACCTTCATCCAGAACGGCAGGTCGTCGCCGTAATAGTCGCTGTCGTAGGCGAAGCGCCCGTCGTCGGCCACCAGGCGGTGGGTGTGGGGGCTGTCGCGGCCCGTGTACCAGCCCAGGCCATGGTCGCCGCGACCGCCGTAGAGCTCGCCAAAGATCTCCATGCACTGCGCCATGTGGGCGCGCTCCACCGCTTCGGGCACGCCCTGGTAGTGGATCCACTTGAGGCCGTGGCAGGCCACCTCGTGGCCCAGCTCGTCAAAGGCCTGGGACACCTCGCGGTGGCGCTGCAGGGCCGTGGCCACGCCGAACACGGTGAGCGGCAGGCCGCGCCTTTCAAACTCGCGCAGCAGGCGCCAGACGCCGGCGCGCGAGCCGTATTCGTAGATGCCCTCCATGCTCATGTGGCGCTCGGGGTAGGCCGCGGGGTTGAACATCTCGGACAGAAACTGCTCGCTCGCCGCGTCGCCGTGCAGCACGCAGTTCTCGCCACCTTCCTCGTAGTTCAGCACGAACTGCACGGCCACGCGGGCGTCGCCGGGCCACTGCGGGTGGGGCGTTTGGCGGCCGTAGCCGATGAGGTCGCGGGGGTAGGGGCGGCTGGCGTCGTAGGTCATGGTGCGATCGCGGAAAGGGCCATGGAAAGGTCGTTGGCCGGCAGCGTGCGGTCGAAGGCCAGGCCGGCCTGCACGTTGTCCAGGTGCTGCTGCATGAGCAGCACGGCGCCATCCGTGTCGTCGTCGGCCAGCGCCGCGACGATGGCCTCATGCTCCTCGTGCGAATGCGCGGCGGCCGTGGTGGACTGGTACATCAGCGTGATCAGCGCGCAGCGCGAGAGCAGCTCGCCCAGCAGCTGGGCCAGCACCTCGTTGCCCATGAGCTCGGCAATGCGCACATGAAAGTCCGCCAGCAACTCGGTGCGCTGGCCCACGTCCTCGCGCTCCATGGCCTTTTGTTCGGCGGTCATGTGCTGGCGCAGCGCGCGGATCTTGGCCGGCGTCTTCTGCGCCATGAAGGCGCGCACCATCTCCGCCTCCAGCATGCGACGCACGGCGAATACCTGGCGCGCCTCCTCGACCGAGGGCGTCGCCACGAAGGCGCCGCGTGCGGGCTCAAGCCGGATCAGCCGGTTCTGCGACAGCTGGAACAGCGCCTGGCGCACCAGCGTGCGCGAGACACCGAAATGGTCGGCGAGCTTCTGCTCCGCGAGCTTGGTGCCGGGCTGGAGGCGATGCTCGACGATGGCGCGGGTCAGGCGCTCGACGATGAAATCGGTTGTAGATGTCTCCATCCGGGCATCATAGCGTCAGAACACAAATGTTGTATACAATTTCTGTAAACCAACAACGGACATCAAGGGTTGCTGCGCTTTGCAAGCCCCCGATGCCAAGGAGACAGCATGACCGCAACAGTCCAGATGCCTGGCGCAGATCCCCAGGCCTTTTTGCTCGAGTTGTTCCGCGTGGCCGTGCAGCGCGCCCAGCCGCTGCACAGCATGGCCGCCCATCTGCCGCCGGTTCCAAAGGGCCGCACGCTGGTGCTGGGCGCGGGCAAGGCGGGCGGCTCCATGGCCCAGGCGCTCGA
>JAFECU010000042.1 GCA_018242005.1 Pseudomonadota bacterium
GCAGCACACATCTGGCGAGGACTGGTTACTGGCAATCGGTCGCTACCACCGTCCTGCGGGTGGAGAACCTGCCGCCCGCTATCGGCGCAGCGTGTCGCGCCACCTTGCCCGTGTGCAGGGTACGCGCCCAACCGCCGCAGCCCTCGCCGCGCACCAGGAGACATCCCCATGACGAAGTTCCCTCTGGCCAATCTCACACTGAAGGGCCTGCTCGTGCTGCTGGCGGCTCTGCCGCTGGCCTCGCGTGCCGGAGAGCCGCTGATTGTGGTCGAAGACCGTGGCGGCACGTCGGCGCTGCCGTACTACGAGGCTCTGAACCTTCAGCCGCGCGCCGATGCCCCGGCCCAACCGCCCATCCCGATGCTCCCGGTGCCCGTCACGCCCATGGGCGAGGCCGCGATGTTGCCGGTGCGCAGCGCCAAGCTCACGCCTGGCACCGTCGCGCGGCGCGTGATCGAGGCACCGGGTCTGCGGCCTTTCGTGGTCGTCGGCGACGACGAGGCTTCTCACGCCTGGCTTCGTCGTCAGGCGGCCTCGCTGCGCGAGCGCGGCGCGGTGGGCCTGGTGGTTAACGTCGAGACCATGCAGGGCCTGGCACGGCTGCGTGCCCTGGTGCCCGGCGTCCCCCTTGCGCCTGTGGCCGGTGACGACCTGGCCGAGCGCCTGGGTCTGCGGCATTACCCGGTGCTGATCACAGCCACCGGCATCGAGCAATGAAGCCATGTCGGGGAAACAGCCGGTTGAGGTTCTGCTGCGCCCAGCGGTGGAGTTCTATACCGTCGCGGCGTGTGCAGGCGCCGCGTTTCTGTCCCTGGTGGCCCCGTGGTCGCTCGCGCTGAGCCCCGCCATGGGCGTCGGCAGTGCGCTGGCGTTCTGCATCTACGGTGCCATCCGCTACCGCGATGCCCGCGTCATTCTGCGCTACCGGCGCAACATTCGCCGCTTGCCGCGCTACGTGATGACCAGCAAGGACGTGCCGGTCAGCCAGCAGCGTCTGTTCGTGGGACGCGGATTTCTGTGGGAGCAGAAACATACCCATCGGCTGATGCAGACATACAGACCGGAATTTCGCCGCTACGTCGAGCTGACGCCGGCCTACCGGCTGGCGCGCAGGCTGGAGGAACGGTTGGAGTTCGCGCCGTTCCCGCTGTCTCGGCTGCCCGCGCTCACGGGCTGGGATGTGCCTTTCAACCCGGTGCGCCCGCTGCCGCCTGTGGGCGGCCTGCCGCGCCTGCACGGCATCGAACCCGA
>JAFECU010000043.1 GCA_018242005.1 Pseudomonadota bacterium
GTTGCCGGTGCGCTCGCCGTTGCCGAACATGCAGCCCTCGACCCGCTGCGCACCGGCCATCAAGGCCAGCTCGGCCGCCGCCGTGCCGGTGCCCCGGTCATTGTGCGGATGAACCGAAACCACCACGCCCGGGCGCCCACCGAAACGCCGCACCATCCACTCGATCTGGTCGGCAAAGACGTTGGGCGTGGCGTTTTCCACCGTCGTGGGCAGGTTGAGGATGATGGGGCGCCCCTCTCCCCAGGCGCAGATGGCGGTCTCGCAGGCCTGTGCAGACACCTCCAGCTCGGCCATGCAGAAGGTCTCTGGCGAATACTGCAGCGTCCATTGCGTCGCCGGCTGCTCGCTGGTGAGCCGGCGAACCTGAGCGACGCTGCGCTCGACGAGTTCCATCACCTGCGGCACGCTCATGCCAAAGACCACATCGCGCCAGACCGGAGACACCGCGTTGTAGACATGGACGATGGCGCGGGGCGCGCCCTGCAGCGACTCGATGGTGCGCGCGATCAGTTCCTCGCGCGCCGGCGTCATGACCTGAATGGTGACGTCGTCCGGAATGCGATCTTCCTCGATCAGCTGGCGCACGAAGTCGAACTCGACCTGCGATGCGGCTGGAAAGCCCACCTCAATCTGCTTGAAGCCGATGCGCACCAGCAACTCGAACAGCCGCATCTTGCGCGCCATGTCCATGGGCTCGATCAGCGCCTGGTTGCCGTCGCGCAGGTCGGTCGACAGCCAGATCGGCGGCTGGGTCAAGGCCGCGTCGGGCCAGGTGCGATCCGTGAGGCGCACGGGGGCAAAGGGGCGGTACTTGGCGGCGGGGTTCTGCAACATCGGGGCACTCTCTTTCATGGAACAAGGATATGAATCCGGTCTGTGCTCCAGCGACCCCGAGAAAAACAAAAACGGCCCGTCGCTGGTGCTACGGGCCGTGGAAGTAGGTGTGTATGTGTAGGACTGTACGCGCGCTACCCTGCCTGCCCGTGAGACAAGTTCAGTAGTAGTGCTAGGGACAGGAACGACATGCGGGCAACTCTAGCACAAAAGTGAATTCTTCAGGCGCGCCTCGAGAAAACGGCGGAACTCCTGCGCCGCAGGCGTCGGCGCCCTGCCCCGGCGCGTGAAGATCCAGAAGCTGCGTGCCACCACCGGGTCACCCACGGGCCGCATGACCAACCCAAACTGCTCGACCAGCGAGCGCGCATACGGCATGCACAGCGTGATACCCAGGCCCGCGCGCACCAGCGCCAGCGCCGTGGTCATGAAGGTCACCTGCATGAAGGTCTCCTTGTGCAGATTGCGTGCGGCCTCGCCCATGTCGCTCACGAGCAGCTCCGTGAACTGCCCCTGCAGCGTGATGAGGGACTGCCCGGACAGGTGGGGCCACTGCAGGTCGCCACGTGACGCCAGCGCGTGGCCCGGCGGCATCACGGCCATGAAGGGCAGGCTGAACAACTGTTCGGCGTCGATGTCGGAATTGGCGTCGCGCTCCGGGCCCAGACCCATGTCCACCTCGCCGGAGAACACGCGCGCCATCACGCTTTCGACCGCGCAGTCGACCAGGCGCAGTTGCACGCCCGGGTGTTGCGCTCGGAACTCCGCCATGAGATCGGGCAGCAGCGTGCAGGCCAGCAGCTGCGGCACGGCCACACGCACGCTGCCGCGCTGCAAGTCCTTGAGGTTGCCGACCTCGCTGATCACGCCGCCCAGGTCGTTCAGGATCTTCTCGATCTGCGGATACAGCTCGCGCCCGGTGTCCGACAGGCGCAGGCGGCGTGTGCTGCGGTCGAAAAGGCGCAGGCCGAGGGCCGACTCGAGCTCTTTGATCAGCCCGCTCAGTGCCGACTGGGTGATGAAGAGGCGCTCGGCCGCCAGCGTGAAGCTGCCGGTATCGGCCACGGCCACGAACGCGCTCAACTGGCGCAGCGTCACATTCATCGGGAGATCTTATAAGTGCATCACTAAATTCCGTTTGAATGATAAATCCAGAAGGTCTTTAATACACCTAACTCTGTAAGCCGCTGCAGTCCGCCCGACGGCTGTTTTTCAACCTACCCAGGAGACAACCATGGCCTTCCTCAATGGCGTCCACCACGTCGCTTACCGCTGCAAGAACGCAAAAGCAACCGTCGAGTGGTACCAGAAGTACCTCGACGCCAACTTCATCCTCGCGATTGCCGAGAACGAAGTGCCCTCCACCAAGGAGCCCGACCCGTACATGCACATCTTTATCGACATCGGCGGCGGCAACATCCTGGCCTTCTTCGAACTGCCCACCAAGCCCGAAATGGTCGCACCTTCGGATGCCAACACGCCGTCCTGGACACAGCATCTGGCGATCAAAGTCGATTCCATCGAAACGATGATGAAGGTCAAGGCCCGGATGGAGGCCGACGGCATTGAGGTCATAGGTCCCACCAACCACACCATCTTTCAGTCGATCTACTTTCGCGACCCATCGGGCCACCGCCTGGAATTGGCCGTGAACACCGCCACGCCGCAAATGGACAAGGCGCTCGATGACGTGAAGTGGGACATGCTCAACGAGTGGGACCGCACCAAGAAGGCCCCTAACCACGCGCGCTGGATGCACGATGGCTCGGGCAAGGTCGGCGCACACTGAACAGCGCCACCGCCCCAACCACTACGAAGAAAGCACTCCGCATGAAACTCGCCACCCTGCAACAAGGCGGCCGCGACGGCACGCTGGTCGTCGTCAGCCGTGACCTCAAGCGCTGCCGCGCCGTACCCGCCAGTGCGCGCACCATGCTCGCCGCCATGGACGAGTGGGACACGGCCGAGCAGCAGCTGCGCCAGGTCTACGAGGCGCTCAACAGCGGCGCCATCGAGGGCGA
>JAFECU010000044.1 GCA_018242005.1 Pseudomonadota bacterium
AACCTACCGCAGCCAGCTCCTGGGTGATGCTTGCATCACCAGATGCGTTGGGATTCAGATAGAGCGACCCGGCCTGGCGCATTTGTAAGCCTACGACACGCATGGCGTAAGCCGCCTGCTGCTGGATGCTGCTGGCGTCGCTCACCGTGCCCGAAATGCCACGCGACACCATGAGTGCACCCATGGCGACTGCCACGACCAGCAGGCCGATGGCGACACCCACCATGAGTTCGATCAGCGATACCCCGCGCTGGCCTGCGGTGTTGAACCGGGAGCGGCCAGCGTTGATGATGCGTGTGCGAGGGGTGATGGCAGTTGACTGCATGGTTCAAGCTCCTGCGCAGTAGGGCTGCCTGGCGCTAGCACCGCCGGCCCTATAGGGCGCGCAGCGTGCGGATACGGGGATGTATTGCAGGTGGCAGGTGCGCTTGGCGGGGCAGGTTCCGCCCCCGCCGCCGCCTGCGATGGCATTGATGCTCGCGGAATAGGCGGCGTCAGCATCGGCGCGTTCGTTCTCGCGCCAGCTGATCATCACGCCCAGTTGGCGTGGGTTAGTGGCGTCGTCGCCCGGTGCCAGAAAAATGTCGGCATCGCCCTGAGGGAGGCTGCGCTGCACGGCGCGAACCCATTCGGTCACGTCGTAGGTCGTCAGCTGAGTGCCGTTGCATGCGGTAGTGGCGCAATTGACGGAAGGGGCTGGCACCGGGGCGTTTGTTCCTACATGGGCATAACTGCCCAGGCTCATGAGGGAATTGGGGTGGGCCTTCAAGCGCTCGCTCAAATCCTCGATCAGCCTGATGGCCTGCGCCCGGCGAACGGTGGTCTGGGTATCGGTCAGGGTGCGCATCTGCACACCCAGGATGCCCAGGATACCCAGGGCGGCGACGACGATAGCGACCAGGGATTCGATCAGCGTGATGCCGCGCTGGCGGTGCAAGGGTAGGGAAGAACGCATAGGACTCAACCAGATGTGCAAGGGGGATCGGAGATGACGCGTATGCGCCCGCCGGAGCTGACGCACACGCCTCTGGCAGCCGCGTCGGAAATGGATTTGTCCTTTGGAACGATGCTCACGCCGATCCAGGCGCCATCGACCAGGCCCCAGCGGTTCAGCTTGATGTTCTTGCCACCGCTGGTGCGGGTGCCTTCCAGCTGCGCGGGAGCGTCAAAGCGCTGCAGCGTTGTGGGACTGACGCAGTCGCCACTTGCATTGATGCTGCTGCACGTCAGCACCTGCCAGCCGCAGCCCCAATCGTTTGAGCCTCTCGCGGTGGTGCAACTGCCGTTGTTGGAGAGCTTCTCAATGACGACATTGCCGCCGCGTTTGATCGCTTCGGAACGGGCGAGATAGATGGTCGATTGCAGGCCTTCCACGGCCTGCCGCACGCGCCAGCGCTCGATGAGCGGCGTAAAGCTGGGCGCAGCCAACGCCGCCAGCACGGCCAGGATGGCGATGGTCACCATCAGTTCAATGGCCGTGAAGCCGCGCATGAGCCCACCTGGTGCGCGGTGCCGATGTGTTTGCGACGAGTAACGTTGGTGCAACGATTGCATATTTGTGATGCTATTTGTGACGTTGCACTTTGAAACCTGCGAGGCGGACGAGCGGAGCCTGAGCGCGGACAAGCGGTGTTCCGTTGTGGCGCATGGGCATCAAGCGGCCCGCCGTCGCGGTAGGCTCGCCCCATGTCGAACTGGATGTCGGATGCCGCCGTACCCGCTGCCGCCCTGCTGCTGGCCCTGGCCATTGACCGCTGGTGGGGAGAGCCGCCCGCCGCCCTGCACCCCGTGGTGTGGATGGGGCGGGCGCTGGGCGCCTGCGGGGTGCGCGTGGCGCCGGCACAGGCCACGGGGCGTGATTTATGGTCTTTTTGGCTTGCAGCGATTGTTTGGTGCGTGCTGGCAGCTATTGTTTTTGTTTCATCTGCGGCGCTGCAGTGGCTGGCGCTGACCCGCTTGCCGGCCTGGGGGGCGGCGCTGGCGCTGGGCCTGCTGCTCAAGCCGCTGCTGGCCTGGCGCATGCTGGCCGGTGAGGTGCTGGCGGTGGAGGCGGCGCTGGGCGAGTCGTTGGCAGCAGGGCGCGCGCGCCTGGCCTGGCTGGTGAGCCGCGACGTGCAGCAGCTCGATGCCACGGCGGTGCGCGAGAGCGCCATCGAGTCCCTGGCCGAGAACCTGAGTGACTCGGTGGTCGCGCCGCTGTTCTGGTTTGTGCTGCTGGGCCTGCCGGGCGCGGCGCTGTACCGCTTTGCCAACACGGCCGACGCCATGTGGGGCTACCCCGGCATGCGCGGCGGGCGCTACTGGCAGTGGGCGGGCAAATGGGCAGCGCGGGCGGACGATGGGCTGTCGTGGCTACCCGCGCGGCTGACGGCGCTGCTGTTGTGGCTGGTGGCGGGTGGCGCCGTGCGCTGGTCTGCGCTCAAGGCGCAGGCGCGCGCCACCCCCTCGCCCAACGGCGGCTGGCCCATGGGCGCCATGGCGCTGGCGTTGGGCGTGCGGCTGGCCAAGCCCGGCGTGTATGTGCTCAACGCCGCGGGCCGGGCGGCGCAGGCCCAGGACACGCGCCGGGCCGTGGGTCTTGCGGCAAAAGTGGTTGCTGCGCTTATCCCGTGCGCGCTGGCAGCTCTTGTATCCATAGCTATAGTGCGCGCCCATGCTTGACCATGCCCCGCTGCACGGCGGCCCGGATGCGCTGGGTGTGCCGCTGCACGACTTTTCCACCAACGCCAACGCCTGTGGGCCCTGTCCGCAGGCGCTGGCCGCACTGGCGCGGGCCGACCGCCGCCATTACCCCGACCCGGCCTATACCCAGCTGCGCGCGCGGCTGGCCGCCCGGCATGGCGTCGATGACGCGCGCATCGTGGTGGCCGCCAGCGCCAGCGAGTTCATCCACCGCGTCACGGCGTACGCGGCGCGCGCCGGCCTGCGCCAGGCCGTGCTTCCCCGCCATGGCTATGGCGACTACGCGCGCGCGGCGCAGGTCTGGGGGCTGGCTGTGGTGCAGGCCGGGGAGGCCGGGGAGGCGCCCGCGCTGCACTGGGCCTGCGAGCCCGCCAGCCCGCTGGGCGGGGCGGATGCGGCGCTGGCCGCCTGGGCGCAGGCGGCCGGTGGGCTGGGCGGCCTGCGTGTACTCGACTGCGCCTACGCGCCGCTGCGGCTCGACGGCCTGACGCCGGCGCTGCCTGCAGATGCCTGGCAGCTGTGGTCGCCCAACAAGGCCCTGGGCCTGACCGGCGTGCGCGCCGCCTATGCCATTGCGCCAGCAGCGGCCGTGGCCGGCGGCGGCGTGGCGGCCGTGCAGGCGCTGGCGCCGTCCTGGCCCCTGGGGGCAGACGGCGTGGCGCTGCTCACGGCCTGGGTGCAGGCCGATGCGCAGGCCTGGCTCGCGCAGTCGCTTGACCGCTTGCGCGGCTGGAAGGCCGATCAGCTGCGGCTGTGCGCGGACATGGGATGGGCCGTGCGGCGGGGCAGCCTGGCCAACTTTTTCACCGCGCAGCCGCCGGTGGAAGACCTGCAGCCGCTGCTACAAGCGTTGCGCGCGCAGGGCATCAAGCTGCGCGACTGCGCCTCGTTCGGCCTGGCCGGCCATGTGCGCCTGGGGGTGCTGGCACCTGCGTCGCAGCGGGCATTGCGCGATGGGTGGCTTGGCGCGGGCTACCATTTCGCATGAATTCCAATGTCCAACCCCTGCGCTCCGTGATGGTGGAGCGCTATGTCACGCCGCTGCGCGAGGGCGGCTCCATGCCCGCCGTGGTCGAGGCCGACGATCTGGGCCTGTATGTGCTCAAGTTCCGCGGTGCCGGCCAGGGCGTGCGCGCCCTGATTGCCGAAATCATTGCGGGCGGCATTGCCCGCGCTCTGGGCCTGCCCGTGCCCGAGATCGTGCTGGCCGATCTGAACACCGAGCTTGCGCGTACCGAGCCAGACCCCGAGATCCAGGACCTGATCCGCGCCAGCGGCGGCCTCAACGTGGGGCTGGACTACCTTTCGGGCGCGGTGAACTTTGACCCTGCCGCCGATGCGGTGGCCGCGGACTTTGCCACGCGCCTGGTGTGGTTCGACGCGCTGGTGAGCAACGTGGACCGCACGGCGCGTAACACCAACCTGCTCATGTGGCACGGGCGGCCCTGGTTGATCGACCATGGCGCGAGCCTGACGTTCCACCACGCCTGGGACGGCGCGGTGGCCGACCCCGGCAAGCCCTTCGCCCCCATCGCCGAGCATGTGCTGTTGCCATACGCCAGCGGACTGGCGCAGGCGGATGCCGAACTGGCAGAACGCCTGGCGCCGGTTGTGCTGCAGGCCATCGTGGCCGGCGTGCCGCAGGGCTTTCTGGACGAGGCGGGCGTGGATGGTGCGGCCTACACCGGGTATTTCCAGGCCCGCCTGGACGACCGCAGCCGCTGGCTGCAGGGGGTGATCGATGCGCGCGGCTGAGCTGTATGACTACGCCATCGTGCGCGTGGTGCCGCGCGTGGAGCGTGAGGAATTCATCAACGCGGGCGTGATCCTGTCGTGCCAGCGCACGGCCTTCCTTCGGGCGGCCGTGGCGCTGGACGCCGATCGGCTGCTGGCGCTGGATCCGCAGGCCGACGTGGACGCGGTGCAGCGCCACTTGGGCGCCATCGTCGCCATCTGCGCGGGTGCGCCCGACGCCGGCCCCATTGCGCGCCTGCCGCTGCGCGCGCGCTTTCACTGGCTGACGGCGCGGCGCAGCAGCATCATCCAGACATCGCCCGTGCACACGGGGCTGTGCACGGATGCGGACGCGGCACTGGAGCATGTCATGGCCCGCATGGTGCCGTCACGGAGGCCCGCATGACGGCGCGCTGCATCATGGTGCTGGGCACCAGCAGCGGCGCGGGCAAGAGCTGGCTGGCCACGGCGCTGTGCCGCCATTACGCCAACCAGGGACTGAAAGTGGCGCCCTTCAAGGCGCAGAACATGAGCAACAACGCGCGCGTGGTGGCCACGCCCGCGGGCGGGCAGGGCGAGATCGGCAGCGCCCAGTACTTTCAGGCCCTGGCCGCGCGCGCCGTGCCCGACGTGCGCATGAACCCGCTGCTGCTCAAGCCCGAGGCCGACACGCACAGCCAGGTGGTGCTGCTGGGGCAAGTGAGCGAGGCGCTGTCCGCCATGCCCTGGCGCGGCCGCAGCCAGCAGGTCTGGCCGCAGATCGCCGCGGCGCTCGATGCGCTGCGCGCCGAGAACGACGTGGTTGTCATCGAGGGTGCGGGCTCGCCGGCCGAGATCAACCTGATGCAGAGCGACGTGGTCAACATGCGCGTGGCGCGCCACTGCCAGGCCCGCTGCCTGCTCGTGGCCGACATAGACCGCGGCGGCGCCTTTGCCCATTTGTACGGCACCTGGGCGCTGCTGCCCGAGGACGATCGCGCGCTCATCCAGGGCTTTGTGCTCAACAAGTTCCGCGGCGACGCCGGCCTGCTCGCGCCCGCGCCCGAGCTGCTGCGCGAGAGAACCGGTGTGCCCGTCGTGGCCACCATCCCCATGCAGTGGAACCACGGTTTGCCGGAAGAAGATGGCGTTTTTGACATGCGCTCCACCGGGGCCGGCGCGGTGCACACGCGCATCGCCGTCGTGGCCTATCCGCGCATCAGCAACCTCGACGAGTTCCAGCCGCTCAAGAACGTCCCCGGCGTGCATCTGGCCTGGGCGCGCAGCCCGGCCGAGGTCGAGGGCGCCCACTGGATCATCCTGCCCGGCAGCAAGGCCACGGCCGCCGACCTGGCCTGGCTGCGCGCCCAGGGGCTGGACGCCGCCATCGCGGCGCACGCCGCGCGCGGCGGCCGCGTGCTGGGCATCTGCGGCGGCCTGCAGATGCTGGGCGAGGCCCTCATCGACACCGTGGGCGTGGACGGCAACGGCCCCGGCCTGGGCCTGCTGCCACTGGTGACGAGCTTCGAGGCCACGAAGACCGTGCGCCTCACGCAGGCGCGCTTTGCCGCGGCGCAGGGCGCCTGGGCGCCGCTGGCGGGCGTGGCCGTGCAGGGCTACGAAATCCACCACGGCCAGACCGCCCAGCACCCGGCCATGGCCGCCAAGGGCGACGTGGCGCGCGAGCTGATTCCGGGCCTGGCCTGGCAGAACGGCAGCGGCCATGTGCTGGGCCTGTACCTGCACGGCATGTTCGAGGACGCGGCCGTGCTGCAGGCGCTGTTTGGCGCAGGAGCGCCCACGCTGGATCAGGTGTTCGAGCGCATGGCCGCGGGCGTGGGCCAGTGGTTTGCGCCCGAGGCGCTGGCGCTGACCTAAGAGCGTGGGCGGCAGAAGGTGCGCCGGCTGCAGCGTGCGATAAGCCGGTCCATCGCGGTACTGCCGACCGCACCCAGGGGGCCACCCTCGGCTTGTCGGTATCACCACGCTGTCCTCGCTTTTTGCACGTTTCGCTTCGGCGCCTTCTGCCGCCCACACTCCCAGTCCCTAAAATTGAACTGAAATTGCCTGGTGAGGCGCCTGGTATCAGTTGTCCGGGCGCCGTCCGAGTCGGGTCGCCAAGCAGGTGAAATTGGCCTGTAGCACCAGTGAATAGGGC
>JAFECU010000045.1 GCA_018242005.1 Pseudomonadota bacterium
GTCATCGGCGTACACGCCGCTGGCGTGCAGGCGCGCCCAGTGCCAGCTGCCGTCGCAATGCTGCACCCGGTATTCCTCTACCCATGCCTGGCGCGCCTGCAGCGCCTGGGCAAACGCCTGCGTGAAATGCGCCTGGTCGTCGGGGTGCACCAAGGTGGGGTAGAGCGTGCCATCGGCCAGAAAGTCCTGCACGCTGCGCCCGGTGCTGACCTCGTGGGCGCCGCCCATGAAGACCACGTCCCAGGGGGCGCTGGCCTGCGAGCGAAACACCGTGCCGGGCAGGTGGGCGGCAATCGCGGCAAAGGTCTCTTGCGTGGTGAACGCAGGCGGTGGCGATGGCGGCGGGTGGTGGGGGCTGGAAGTCTGTTGAGGCATGGCTTGGAAACGGGGGCGCTGCGTGCCGTGCAAGGGGCCCCTGCATGTACAGAGCCCCGGTGGCCAGAGCGGAGTGCTGCGCGGGTGTGCTTCGCGGCGTGGGCCGTTTCATTATCTGTGCGTTGGCCGATGGCTGTGCTTGGTGCTTTCAAGGAGGCGGTGCGGCCCATCTCCATAATGGCGGCCCTGCCCACGCCTGCGCGTGGCCCGCTCAAGCCCGTTTGTCATCCATGGATTTTCCCCGCCCCGTCCACTCCCGGTGCGCAGGTGCTGCCGCTGCGCTGAGGCCATCGCCATGACCCTGCAAGCCACCGTCTCGATGAGCTGGGTTGCCGCCGTGCTGGCCGAGGCCGAGCGCCAGGGCGTGCCGCGCGCGCAGCTGCTGGCGCGGGCGGCGATTGCGCCCGAGGAGCTGCAGCAGCAGCGCTGGCCGATCGACCACATCACCCGCCTGTGGCATGCGGCCGTGGCCTGCACGCAGGACGCGGGCTTTGGCCTGAAGGCGGGCAGCCGGGCCGGGCCGGGCAACTTCAATGTGCTGGGCGATCTGCTGCGCTCCAGCGCCACGCTGCGCGAGGCGATTGCCGCGGTGCAGAAGTACCAGCGCCTGATCAGCGACGGCGGGCGCTTTCAGATGGTGGCGGGCGAGCGCGCCGGCTGGCTCATCTACCACCCGCGCCAGGGCACGCTGGCCTTCAGCCCGCACCAGGTGGAGGCGGTGCTGGCCACGGTGCTGGCCTTTGTGCGCGATGCGCTGGGCGCGGGCCTGGGCGGCGCGCTGCGGCCGCTGCAGGTGCAGTTCAGCCAACCGCGCGTGGGGCCGCTGGCGGGCTACCGTGAGGTGTTTGCCTGCCCCGTGGCGTTCGAGCAGGCGTTCAACGGCCTGCTGCTGGACAACGCGCTGCTCGACGCGCCGCTGCCGCACGCCGACGCGCGCCGGGTGCGTGCCCACCAGCGCGAAGCGGCGGCGCATCTGGCGGGCCTCCATCAAGGCGGGGCGCTGGTGCAGGAGCTGCGCGCCTGGATGGCCGCGGCCCTGGCCAGCCGCGTGCCCGCGCGGGCCGAGGCCGCGCGCGCGCTGGGCGTGAGCGAACGCACGCTGGCGCGCCGCCTGCGCCTAGAGGGGCACAGCTTTGCCGACCTGCTGGACGCGCTGCGCCGCGACGTGGCCCTGCAGGCGGTGGCGCAGACGGCCCGGCCGTTGTCAGAGATCGGCCAGTCGCTGGGCTATGCCGAGCCGGCCGTGTTCTGGCGGGCGTTCAGGCGCTGGACGGGCGCGACGCCTGCGCAGTGGCGTGAGCGAGGGGGTGGGGAGGTTTCCGGTTGCTCCTGATAGTGGAGCTGCCCACGCTTTATGGGTAAGCGCTGGGGCTGGTTTGGCTTGAGTTCTGTTCAGACTCGGCGGAGCGAGCCTGCCTCCCAACTATCCGGTTGCGGTTTTCACTCCTGCTCTCCCTTGGGGGAGAGGTCATCGGTCAGCGCATCGGTGGCCTTACCGATCCCCTTGCCGACGATTTTGGCCGTACCCACGGCCGCATCGGCCGCCAGGCCCACGGCCGATGCGGTGACGCTGACGGCAGTGGCCGTCACGGCCACCACGGTGCAGCCCGGCAGCAGGGCCGTGAGGCATAAAGCCCCCAGGGCCAGGGGGCGGGAGTCAGGGGGCATGGCTCAGTGAATGCGCATACCCGGCTGCGCGCCGGGGAAAGGCTCGAGCACGTAGATGCCGGGGTGGGCCTTCTCGTCGGCGTGGCTGGCGGCCAGCACCATGCCCTCAGAGACGCCAAACTTCATCTTGCGCGGCGCCAGGTTGGCCACCACCACGGTGAGCTTGCCTGCGAGCTGCTCGGGCCTGTACATGCTGGCGACGCCGGAAAACACGTTGCGCGTCCTGCCCTCGCCCACGTCCAGCGTGAGCTGCAGCAGCTTGGTCGAGCCTTCGACCGCCTTGCACTCGACGATCTTTGCGATGCGCAGGTCGATCTTGGCGAAGTCGTCGATGGTGATGGTGGGCGCAATCTCCTCGCCGCCGGGCGTGACCTTCTCCACCACGGGCTCGGGCAGCGCGAACAGGGCGTCGAGCTGCTCGCTCGTCACGCGCTGCATCAGGTGCTGGTACTGGCCGATCTGGTGGCCGGCGCCCAGGGGGCGATCGACATGCTCAAACTGCTCGGGCGGCACGATGAGGAAGCGGGCCACCTCGGCCGCCACTTGGGGCAGCATGGGCTTGAGGTAAATGGTCAGGATGCGGAAGGCCTCGATGCAGGTCGTGCACACGTCGTGCAGGCGCGCCTCCATGCCTTCCTTCTTGGCGAGCTCCCAGGGCTTGTTGGCGTCCACGTACTCGTTCACGCGGTCGCACAGCTGCATGACATCACGCGCCGCGCGGGCGGTGTCGCGCGCCTCGTAGGCGGCGACGATGCCGCCGCAGGCGGCGCGCAGCTGGGCCAGCAGGGCCTGGCCGTCTTCGCTCACGGCGCCCAGCTTGCCGCCAAAGCGCTTGGCGATGAAGCCCGCGGCGCGGGACGCAATGTTCACGTACTTGCCGATCAGGTCCGAGTTCACGCGCAGCATGAAGTCTTCGGGGTTGAAGTCTATGTCTTCATTTTTGCCGTTGAGCTTGGCGCCCAGGTAGTAGCGCAGCCATTCGGGGTTCATGGACAGGGCCAGGTACTTGAGCGGATCGAGCCCCGTGCCGCGGCTCTTGCTCATCTTCTCGCCGTTGTTCACGGTCATGAAGCCGTGCACGCAGATCTTGGTGGGCGTCTTGCGGCCGCTGAATTTCAGCGTTGCCGGCCAGAACAGCGTGTGGAAGGTGATGATGTCCTTGCCGATGAAGTGGTACTGCTCCAGCTGCGGGTCGGCCATGTAGGCCTCGTAGTCCTCGCCGCGTTGGTCCAGCAGGTTCTTCAGCGACGCCAGGTAGCCAATCGGCGCGTCCAGCCAGACGTAGAAGTATTTGCCCGGGGCATCAGGGATGGCGATGCCGAAGTAGGGCGCGTCGCGCGAGATGTCCCAGTCATCCAGACCGCTGCTGGTGGAGCCGTCGGGGTTGGTGCGCGTGCCGAACCATTCCTTGACCTTGGCCGCGACTTCGGGCTGCACATGCTGGCCGTTTTGCGTCCATTCCTGCAAAAACTCCACGCAACGTGGGTCGGACAGCTTGAAGA
>JAFECU010000046.1 GCA_018242005.1 Pseudomonadota bacterium
GAGCCCGCCTACGGCGCCGCGATGAAGCCGTTTGGCGACGCCTTCATCAAGCTCATCAAGATGATCATCGCGCCGGTGATCTTTCTGACCATCGTCACCGGCATTGCCGGCATGACGCATCTGCGTGCCGTGGGCCGCGTGTTCGGCAAGGCCATGGCCTATTTTCTGTGCTTTTCCACGCTGGCGCTGGTCGTGGGCCTGATCGTGGCCAATGTCATGCAGCCCGGCGCAGGCATGCACATCAACCCGGCCGACCTGGACCAGAGCGCGGTCAAGAACTATGTGGCGAAGTCGCATGACCTGACCTTGGTGGGCTTTGCCATGGACATCATCCCCAAGACCCTGGTCAGCCCCTTCGTGGGCGACAACATCCTGCAGGTGCTGTTCGTGGCCGTGCTGTTCGGTGTGTCGCTGGCCCTGGCGGGTGAATCGGGCAAGCCCGCGCTGCAGTTCTTCGAGGCGCTCACGCGCCCCGTGTTCAAGCTGGTCAACATCGTGATGAAGGCCGCGCCCATCGGTGCCTTCGGCGCCATGGCCTTCACCATCGGCAAGTTCGGCCTGGGTTCGCTCGTCAATCTGGCCGAGCTCGTGGCCACCTTCTACCTGACGTCGCTGCTCTTCGTGCTGGTGATCCTGGGCACCGTGGCGCGCCTGTGCGGCTTCTCGGTCGTCAAGCTGATCCGCTACCTCAAGGCCGAGTTGCTGCTGGTGCTGGGCACCTCGTCATCCGAGTCTGCCCTGCCCTCGCTCATGGAGAAGATGGAAAAGGCCGGCTGCGCCAAGTCCGTCGTCGGACTGGTCGTGCCCACGGGCTATTCGTTCAACCTCGATGGCACGAACATCTACATGACGCTGGCGGCGCTGTTCATCGCCCAGGCCACCGACACCCACCTGACGCTGGGCCACCAGATTGCCCTGCTGCTCGTGGCCATGCTCAGCTCCAAGGGTGCGGCCGGCGTCACGGGCGCGGGCTTCATCACCCTGGCCGCCACGCTGGCCGTGGTGCCCGAGGTGCCCGTGGCCGGCATGGCGCTGATCCTGGGCGTGGACCGCTTCATGAGCGAATGCCGTTCGCTGACCAACTTCATCGGCAACGCCGTGGCCACCGTCGTCGTCTCGCGCTGGGAAAAGGCGCTGGACTATGAGCGCCTGCACGCAGCGCTCGACGGTGCCGCCGCCCGGCCCGCACCCGAGCCGCTGGCGGCTTGAGGCAGCCCGGTCAATAGGGCAACGGCCCAGGCGCCCGCGCGGCGGCCTGGGCCGTTGTGCGTGGGAGATCGTAAACACGCTCTTAGAACGGCGCGTCGTCGTCCGGGCCGGCGGCCGGGGCGTGCAATGCGTTCGCGTTGGCGGGCGTGGCTGGCGCGGCGGCGCCGATCTCGCCGCGGCCCTCCCCGCCCAGCGCGGCGATCAGGTCGGGGATCAGCTTGGCCAACTCGCCCGTGGCAATCGCCACGTCGGCATCAAAGCCCGCGTCGTCCTGGGTCTGGCCCTCGAACACCGGGTCCTGGAAGGCCAGCTTTTTCACTTGCAGGCCCTCGGTCAGCACGAAGCTCACGCGGTCGTCCCAGGTCATGGCCAGCTTGGTGGGCAGCTTGCCGGCCTGTATGTGGGCCTGCACCTCATCGATGTCGAGCGGGTGGCGCGCGTAGCGCACCACCGCTTTGCTCTCGTCAGGAGCCTTGAGCTCGCATTCGCGATCCACGGGAAAGCCCGCGGGCGCCTCGTGC
>JAFECU010000047.1 GCA_018242005.1 Pseudomonadota bacterium
ACGCTGCAGATCAAGACGCTGTTTGCGCTATCGAACCTGTGGATGGTGCGCCATCAATTGCTGGCGGCGCAGGGATGAGTGCGCCTGAAAGCAGGGCGCAGGCCGCGAAAACGGCGCAAATGGCCCGAAAGGGCAGGAAAAGTGGCACGAAGACGCGGGCAACACGGGCTGTAATTGCGTCATCTGAAAAAGTCGGCCTGTAGCAGGAACGAATCCGAGTTGTTCAGGGCATCCTTAACAGGCCATAGCCGAGCCATTGGGCAAAAAGAGGGCGTTCTTGAAGAGCGGCGAGGCCAAAAATGGGCCGCTGTGGTCGCGATTTGCATCCGGCGATTGCCAAGTCCGACAGCCTCCTGGGCCCTCAGCAAGGCGCAGCGGGAATTGCGGCGACAATGACAGGCTTTGCCTGAGCCGCATGGTCTGGCACGGGAATGGTTACATGTCGGCCCGCATGCGCCGATAGGATCGGCGCGCGATGCTCTTGATTTCGTTTTTGGCCTTTTTGGTTTCGACCCTGGTGGCGGCTGCCGTGGTGCGCTGGGGGCATGGCCATGCGCGCGTCTATGGCGAGCACATGCCGCAGCGCTTTCATGCGGGCCATGTGCCGCGACTGGGGGGGCTGGCCTTGTTGGCGGGGGTCGTTTCCAGTTGGCTGGTTGGCGCCGTGCAGTCCACCCTGTACGGCGATCCCGGCTCGCTGCGCCTGGGGCCGTGGGTGGGCTGGTGGGTGGCCGCCCTGCTGCCAGCGGTGCTGGGGGGCATGGCCGAGGATGCCACGCAGCGGCTGGCGGTGCGCTGGCGCTTGTTGTTGTCTGGTGTGACGGCAGTGCTGGCGGTGATGCTGCTGGGGCTGAGCGTGACGCGGCTGGATCTGCCCTGGTTGGACGGCTGGATGCGGCTCGTGCCGTGGTTCGGGACGGCCATTGCCCTGCTTGCGGTGACGGGCCTGCCCCATGCGTTCAACATCATTGATGGCTATAACGGTCTTTCGGGCGCCGTCGCCTTGGCCGTGTGCCTGGCCTTGACCCATGTGGCGCTGCAGGTGGGCGACCGCGGCCTGGCGGTGATGGTGGCATGCACCGCGGGTGCCACCGTGGGGTTCCTGGTGTGGAACTACCCGCGTGGCATGTTGTTTGCCGGCGACGGAGGCGCCTATGTGTGGGGCGTGGTGATCGCGATTGCCAGCATCTTGCTTGTTCAGCGC
>JAFECU010000048.1 GCA_018242005.1 Pseudomonadota bacterium
CAGCTTTCGCTCCCCATGCTTTGGCCGCGCTCAACCAGTTGATTTGCAAGCGAAAAAAGAGCTTGTCCACAGCGAGGGGCAGCCTCTACTACTACGACTATTTTGAAATAACAGCTTTAAGGAATAACAGTCAACGGCGTTTGGGCCGGGTTGGGCGACGCGCCGGTGACCCCGGCCTTTGGCGGGGTTGGGATGAGAGCCCCAAGTGGCGGCATCCATGAATTCGTCCACCGATGGCACATGCAACCCGTCATCCCCGCGAAGGCGGGGATCCACCGCAGCGACGAATCAACGGTATGGGTGGCACTTGGATCCCCGCCTTCGCGGGGATGACGGCCGGTCAAGAGCGCCCGGATGGGCTTGTGGAAAGGTCAGCGCAGCATGGCGTAGCCCACGCCAATGGCGGCCAGCAGCCCCACGGCGTCGGCCAGCAGCGCGCAGGCCAGGGCGTGACGGTGGTGCTTGACGCCCACGCTGCCGAAGTACACGGCGAGCACGTAGAAGGTGGTCTCGGTCGAGCCCTGGATGATGGCCGCCAGGCGCCCGACGAAGGAGTCCACGCCGTGCGTCTGCAGCACGTCGATCATCAGCCCGCGCGCGCCCGCGCCCGAGAGCACCTTCATCAGCCCCACGGGCAGGGCCGGCAGAAAGTCGGTGTTCCAGCCCAGCGCCGCCACGCCCGCGCCTATGGCCGCGAGCAGCGCGTCCATGCAGCCCGCGGCGCGAAACACACCGATGGCGGCCAGGATGGCGATGAGGTAGGGAATGATCTGCACGGCCACGCCAAAGCCCTCCTTGGCACCATCCACGAAGGCGTCGTACATGTTCACGCGGCGCCAGGCGCCGGCCAGCAGAAACAGCAGCACCACGCCCAGGATCACGGCCGCGCCCGTGCTGCCCGCGATCTGGGCCGCGCGCTCGGCCGGCAGGCGCGCGAGCGCCGCCACGGCCGCGGCGAGCAGGCCGCCCACGGCCAGAATCGGCAGCAGAAGGCGCGCGCGCCACAGCGGCAGGCGCTGGGCCACGGCCACGGCGATCACGCCCGCGAGCAGCGAGGCAAAGGTGACCAGCAGCGTGGGCAGAAAGATGTCGGCCGCGTTGAAGCCCGCGCCCAGGCCCTGCTTCAGCGCCACGCTCTGGCGGATGGCGATGACCGAGGTGGGGATCAGCGTGAGCCCGGCCGTGTTCATGACCACGAACATGATCTGCGCGTTGCTGGCCGTGCCCGCGCTCTCGCGGTTGAGCGTCTGCAGCTCCTGCATGGCCTTGAGGCCCAGGGGCGTGGCGGCGTTGTCCAGGCCGAGCAGGTTGGCGCTGATGTTGAGCGTCATCGCGCCCTGGGCCGGGTGGCCGTCGGGCACGCCGGGGAACAGCCGGCGCAGGAGCGGGCCCGCGACGCGCGCCAGCAGCTCCACCATGCCCGCGCGCTCGCCCACGCGCATCAGGCCCAGCCACAGCGCCATGATGCCGGCCAGGCCCAGCGAGATCTCGAAGCCCGCGCGCGCGCCGTCGAACAGCGCCGTGAGCAGGGCCTGGAAGATGCCCGCCTCGCCCAGCAGCCAGCGCGCCACGGCGGTGGCAAAGGCCACGATGAAGAAACCCGTCCAGACCCAGTTGAGTGCCATGGCGCACGATGGTAACGGCGCGCCGGCGGCGCCCGCGGGCCGTGGCAGACTGCGGGCCATGTCCGCCCCTGCCCTGCTCGTCGCCGATGACCACCCGCTGTTTCGCGCCGCGCTGATCCAGCTGCTGCGCGAGCGCTTTGCTGCCTACCGCACGCTGGAGGCCGCCAGCGCCGCGACGCTCGGCCAGGCACTGGGCGAGCACGCCGAGGTGGAGCTGGTGCTGCTGGACCTGACCATGCCGGGTGCGCGCGGCTTCTCGGCGCTCTTGCACGTGCGCGGCGAGTACCCGCAGGTGCCGGTGGTGGTGATCTCCTCCAACGACCATCCGCGCGTGATACGCCGCGCCCAGCAGTTTGGCGCGGCGGGCTTCATCCCGAAGTCGGCCTCGGCCGAGGACATGGCCGCCGCCATCCAGACGGTGCTCGACGGCGGCAGCTGGTTCCCGGCCATGGCGGCCGCGCATTCCGAGGCCGACGCGGCCCTGGCCGCGCGCCTGGCGCGCCTGACGCCGCAGCAGTTTCGCGTGCTGCTGTGCCTGGCCGACGGCTTGCTGAACAAGCAGATCGCGCACGAGCTCGGCCTGGCCGAGAACACCGTCAAGGTGCATGTGACGGCGATTCTCAAAAAGCTCGAGTGCTACAGCCGCACGCAGGCGGCGGTGCTGGTCAAGAGCCTGGAGCCGGAGCAGGATGCGGGCGCCGATTGACCTGGTGTTGTGCAACCGCAGCGGCGCTTGCTCCCTCTCCCGCTGGCGGGAGAGGGCCGGGGTGAGGGTGTTTGCTGGCGGGCGCGGGGCTTGCGCCACCCCCTCACCCCTGCCCTCTCCCCCAAGGGGGCGAGGGAGTGAAAACCGGCACCAGACGGGCCTTGCGCGCCAGCACGGCCGCTGTGCGGGTATCTACACGCCGCTCTGGCGCAGCAGCAGCTGGCTGACCAGCGCGCGCAGCGCCGCCGGGCGCACGGGCTTGAGCAGCAGGGCCCATCCGCGCTCGGCCGCCTGGCGGCGCAGGGCCGGGTCGCGCTCGGCCGTGACCAGCACCACCGGCGGCTGGCAGGCCCAGACGGCGCACAGCCGCTCGTAGAGGTCGGGGCCGTGGAACGCGCCCATGCGCACGTCCAGCAGCACCAGCTGCGGCGCCTGGCCCGGCGCCGCGCGGTCCAGCGCCGCCTGGGGGCCGCCGGCCAGGGCCACGTCGCAGCCCCAGCGGCGCAGCAGCGCGCCCGTGGCCTCGCAGCTGGGCGCGTCGTCGTCGATGTACCAGGCGCTGCTGCCCGCGAGGGGCCGGTCGTCCGCAGCGGGGTGGGCCGCGGCCGGGGCGGGCGCATCGGCGGCTTCGGGCGCGCCATCGGCCAGCGGCACGCAGACCCAGAAGCGGCTGCCACGCCCGAGCTCGGACTGCAGCCCGATCTCGTGGCCCAGCAGCCGGCCCAGGCGCTCGACGATGGCCAGGCCCAGGCCCGCGCCCTTGTCCTGGTCATGGCCTTCGCCGAGGCGGCGGAACTCCTCGAAGATTTCGCGCTGCAGGCTCTCGGGAATGCCCGGGCCCTGGTCGTGCACCTCGATGCGCAGCTGCCGGCCCTGGCGCCGGCAGCCCAGCAGTACGCGGCCGCTGGGCGTGTAGCGGATGGCGTTGGACAGCAGGTTCTGCAGGATGCGGCGCAGCAGCGCCTCGTCGCTGCGCACCACGCAATGCGTGCCCAACGTCGTGAGGCGCAGGCCGCGGCTCGCGGCGATGATGCCGAAGTTGTGCTGCATGACCTGGAGCAGGGGCCCCAGCGCGAAGTCGCGCACATGCACCTCGAGCTGGCCCGACTCCATGCGCGAGATGTCCAGCAGGCTGTTCAGAATGCCGTCCTGCGCGGCCAGCGCGCCCTCGATGCTGTCGGCCACGCGGCGCCCGGCCTCGTCGTGCAGGTGGCTGCGCAGCAGCGAGCTGAACATGCGCGCCGCGTTCAAGGGCTGCAGCAGGTCGTGCACGGCGGCGGCGACGAAGCGCGTCTTGTAGCGGTTGGCCTGCTCGGCCTCGCGCCGCGCGGCGTCCAGGTCGCGCGTGCGCTCGGCAATGCGCAGCTCCAGCGCATCGGCCAGCGAGCGCAGCTCACGCGCGGCGTTCTTGTAGCTGGTGATGTCGGCGTAGCTCGTGACGAAGCCGCCATCGGGCAGCGGGTTGCCGCGGATCTCCAGCACCTGTCCGTCGCTCTTGGCGCTCTCGTGCAGATGGGGCGTTCCCTCGCGCAGATGGCGCAGGCGCCGCTCGATGGCGTCCTCGGTCGGCCCGGGGCCGAGCAGGCCGCGGCGCGCGTTGTGGCGTATGAGCGCCTCGATGGGCGCGCCCACGCGCATGAGATCGGCCGGAAAGCGAAACAGCTCCACGTAGCGCGAATTCCAGGCGACGAGCTTGAGGTCGCGGTCGATGACCACCACGCCCTGGGGCAGGTGCTGCAGGCTGCGCGACAGCCCGGTTTCGGCCGCGCGCGCGGCCTGCACGATGGCGTCCTGCGCCGTGCGCAGCTCCTGGGCGTGTTGCTGGAGCACGGTCTCCAGCTCCTGCCGGCTCTTGATGCGCAGCCGCGTCAGGCGCTGGCGCTGGCGCACGAACAGCACCAGCAGCGACAGCGCCAGCCACAGGGCCGCGGCGGCAATGGCCGCCAGGCGCCCGGCCTCGGCCACGGCGCGGGTGCTGTGCAGCAGGTGCAGCTTCCAGTCGCTGCCGGGCAGGGCCAGGGTCTGCCACAGCAGGGGCTGGGGCTCGGCCGGGTCATGCAGGCGCACGAGCATGGCGCCGTCGGCCAGCGGCCGCTCGCTGCGGTAGGTGAGCGGCACGAGCGGCTGGTCCGCATACTGGCGCGTGGCGGACAACTGCTCGCGGCCCTGCTCGTCCAGCGGCGCGAGCAGGCGATAGCGCCAGGCGTCACGGCTGGCCAGAAAGATCACGCCATGCGCGTCGGAGGCGAGCACGATGTCGGGGCTGATGAGCCACTCATGCTCGAGTTCGGACAGCGCGATCTTGATCGCCACCAGGCCCAGGGTGCGGCCCTGCTCGTCATGGATCGCGGTCGACAGGAAGTAGCCCGGCTCCCCCGTGGTCATGCCTATGCCGTAGAAGCGCCCCTGGCACTGCGTCAGCGCCTGTTGCACATAGGGCCGGAAGGCGTAGTTCTCGCCCACGTTGCTGTGCGCATCGCGCCAGTTGCTCGCGGCGACGGCCCGGCCCTGGCGGTCGATCAGGGTCAGCGTGGAGGACTGGCTGGCGCCGTTGGCCTGCTCGAGCTTGCGGTTGATGGCCAGCGTCTGGGCCGCCGTGAGCGGATGCGAGAGCGCGTCGCGCAGCTGCGGGTCCAGCGCCAGCACCTCGGGCAGGGTGCGAAAGCGGTCGATGCGCTGGGCCATGGCCTGGCCGTAGAGCGTGAGCTGGCGCTGCACGTCCTGGTTTTCCTGGCGCAGTGCGCGCTGCTCGGCCAGGTGGCCGGCCAGCAGCATGCACAAGACCATGCCTGCAAGCACGGCCAGCACCGTCCACAGCAGGTGGTGGCGACGCGTCATGGGGGCGAGGGTGTGGTGTTTCACGGGCTCTGATGGGCGTTGGGCGCCTGGCGCGACCTAATACCAATAGGTTATCGGCAAGACAGGACGCACGCGGTCCAATGGCGGCCACCACGATGCGCGCGCCGAGCACGCCCATTTTCTTGACCCCGGAGACCCGCCATGCACGCCCTGCCCCTGCAAGAGACCACCGCCCCCGAGCGGCTGCCCTTCTACCGCCAACTGTATTTCCAGGTGATTTTCGCCATTGTGCTGGGCGTGCTGCTGGGCCATTTCGAGCCGCAGTATGGCGCGCAGTTCA
>JAFECU010000049.1 GCA_018242005.1 Pseudomonadota bacterium
CCAAGCAATACGGCCTGACGCCGCGCGCCCGCGTGCTCGGCATGGCCACGGCCGGCGTGGCGCCGCGCATCATGGGCTTTGGGCCCGCGCCGGCCGTGCGCAAGGTGCTGCAGCTCACTGGCCTGAACCTGGATCAGATGGACGTGATCGAGCTCAACGAGGCCTTTGCCGCCCAGGGCCTGGCCGTGCTGCGCGACCTGGGGCTGAAGGACGACGATGCCCGCGTCAACCCATGGGGCGGCGCCATCGCCCTGGGCCACCCGCTGGGCGCCTCGGGCGCGCGCCTGGCCACCACGGCCGTGAACCAGCTGCACGCCATGGGCGGCAAGTACGCGCTGTGCACCATGTGCATAGGCGTGGGCCAGGGCATCGCCCTGGTGCTGGAGCGCGTGTGAGCCGTTCACTGCGCAGACGCAAACCACAAGGAACCACCGTGACCCATACCCGTTTCATCGCCCGTCGCACCCTGCTGGCCGGCATCGCCATGGCCGCGGCCGGCGCACTGCCTCATGCTGCGTTGGCGCAGAACTATCCCACCAAGCCCGTGACCATCGTCGTGCCTTTCGCACCCGGCGGCACGACCGACATCCTGGCGCGCATCGTGGGACAGGGCCTCACGAGCGAACTGGGCCAGCCCGTCATCGTGGACAACCGCGCCGGCGCGGGCGGCAACATCGGCGCCTCGCTGGCCGCCAAGGCCCCGGCCGACGGCTACACCCTGTTCATGGGCACGGTGGGCACGCACGCCATCAACCAGGCGCTGTACAAGAAGATGCCCTTCGACCCGGTGAAGGACTTCGCGCCGATCTCGCGCGTGGCCACCGTGCCCAACCTGCTGGTGGCCAACCCCAAAGAGCCATACAAGACCGTCAAGGAGCTGATCGCCTACGCCAAGCAGCATCCCGGCAAGGTCACCTTTGGTTCTCCGGGCAGCGGCTCATCGCCCCATGTGTCGGGCGAGCTGTTCAAGAGCATGACCGGCACCGAACTGCTGCACGTGCCCTACAAGGGCAGCGCACCGGCCATGACCGATCTGCTGGGCGGGCAGATCTCCATCATGTTCGACAACATGCCATCAGCCATCCAGCATGTGCGCTCGGGCAAGCTGCGCCCCATCGCCGTGACGACGGCCAAGCGCTCGCCCGAGTTGCCCGACGTGCCGACCATCGCCGAGTCCGGTGTGCCTGGCTACGAGGCCATGTCCTGGTTCGGCATGTTCGCCCCGTCCGGGACGCCGAAGCCCGTGCTCGACAAGCTCAGTGCCGCCCTGATCAAGGTGCTGAACCAGCCCGACGTGAAGAAGAAGATCGCCGAGCAGGGCGGCGACGTGGTCGCCGAGACGCCCGCGCAGTTCGCCGCCTTCATCAAGAGCGAGACGGCCAAGTGGGGCAAGGTGGTCAAGGATTCCGGCGCCACCGTCGATTGAGGTAGGCCGGCCACACCCGTCGTTGGCACGTCATCCCCGCGAACGCGGGGATCCCCCCTGCGAAACACCGTCGGCTCCCTACGCCGGCAGATTCCCGCTTGCGCGGGAATGACGGGGGTGTTTTTGGGTTTCGTGCTTACGGTGCCTTGTCCGGCTGCGGCCTATCCGGCACCAGGCCGCTGCCGGCCTCGGCTGCGGCCATGCGTTCCTGGCGCTCCTTGGCCAGCTGTTCCACGAGCTGCTGGCGCCCTTGCTTGGCGACGGCGATCATGGCCTCGCGGTCGTCGTGGTGCGCGTACATGCGTTCGGACAGGGCGATGTTGTGGCTGCGAAAGCGTTCGGCCAGCCGCTCGGCCTCGTGCGGCGAAAGGCCCGAGAGCTCCAGCACCGTGCGCGCCGTGCACAGGCTGGACTCGAAAAGCTCGCGCTCCACATGCGTCACGCCCAGGTCGCGCAGGCGGTGCCAGTGCGTCACGTCGCGCGCGCGTGCCACGACCTGCAGGTGCGGAAAATGCTTCCTGGCCAACTGCACGATCTTCAGCGACTGGTCCGGCGCGTCCACCGCCACTACCAGGATACGGGCCTGTTCGGCGCCCGCCATGCGCAGCAGGTTCACGCGCGTGGCGTCGCCGTAGAACACGCGGTAGCCGAAGGTGTGGGCCACCTCCAGCATCTCCACGCTGTGGTCCAGCACCGTGGCCGGCACGCCCTGGGCCAGCATCATGCGCGCCACGATCTGCCCGTAACGCCCGAAGCCGGCAATGATCACCGGCGCGCTTTGCGGCTCGGAGATTTCATCGGCCGGCGCCGGTGCGCTCTTGAGCGTGGCATGGCGCGTGAGCAGCACCCGATCCAGCCAGACCAGCAGCAGCGGGCTGATCAGCATGGACAGCGCCACCGCGCCGATCAGCAGCGAGGCCGTTTCCTCGGGAATGGCGCCAAAGGTGGCGCCCGACTGGAACACCACGAAGGCGAATTCCCCGCCCTGAGCCAGCAGCAGCGTGAACACCGGCCGCTCCTGGTAGGGCATGCCGGTCACGCGCGCCAGCAGCCAGATCACCGCGGCCTTGATGGCCAGAAAGCCCAGCAGCAGGCCCAGCATGGTCCAGGGCTGGCTGAAGAGCACGCCGAAGTCGATGCTCATGCCCACAGCGATGAAAAACAGGCCCAGCAGCAGGCCCTTGAAGGGCTCGATGTCGGTCTCCAGCTCACGCCGGTATTCGCTGTCGGCCAGCAGCACGCCGGCCAGGAACGCGCCCAGCGCCATGGACAGGCCCACCGACAGCATCAGCATGGCAATGCCCACCACCAGGAACAGCGAGGCGGCCGTGAAGATCTCGGGCGTCTTGCTCCTGGCGATCCAACGCAGCAGCGGCCGCAGCACCCAGCGCCCGCCGAGTACGATGGC
>JAFECU010000004.1 GCA_018242005.1 Pseudomonadota bacterium
CCGCGGCGCAGGCCTTGGCGAACTCTTCGTTCTCGCTCAAGAAACCGTAGCCTGGGTGGATGGCCTGGGCGCCCGTTTGCTGGGCGGCCTCGATGATGCGCTCCCAGCGCAGATAGCTGTCCTTGGGCGCGCTGGCGCCGATGTGCACGGCCTCGTCGCAGGCGGCGACATGCTTGGCGTTGGCGTCCGCGTCGGAGTACACGGCGACGGTTTTGACGCCCAGGCGCTTGGCGGTAGCCGCCACCCGGCAGGCGATCTCACCGCGATTGGCAATCAGGATTTTTTGGAACATTCAGGCCACCTTGGCAGAAGCAGAAAAAACAGAGGAAACGCGCCGCAGCACGGCGCGCAGGAACTTGAACAGCACCACCAGCAGCAGCACCGAAATCACCAGCGCCACCACCAGCATCACGCCAAACCACAAGGGATGGTGGGTGGCGAGCCAGACGGCGGCGACGACCAGGCCGTCCTCCAAAAACGACAAACCCCAGTTGGAAAACGGCTCGGGTGAGGTGTTGGCGGCCGCGCGCGCCGTCATCTTGGTGGCCAGGGCGGTCGCCGACAGCGTGCCGCCCAAGAGCCCGGCGGCCACGGCCATGCTGGCGTGGTCGGCGCCGAACACGCCGGCCGCCAGCAGTGCGCCGGCAGGCACGCGGATGAAGGCGTGCAGCGCGTCCCAGGCGCTGTCCAGCCACGGCAGCTTGTCGGCAAAGAACTCGACGAGCAGCATGAAGCCGCTGGCGATGAGCACCACCGGGTGCTGAAGCACGATGAGGCCCTGCGGCAGCACGAGCCAGCCCAGCGCCCCCATGCCGCCCACGATGAACACCACGGCATACAGCCGCAGCCCGCTGGCCCAGCCCAGGGCCGCAGCCAGCGCCAGCAGGCTGGGCATGTCGAGCTGCTGCGTGGCGCGCGCCGCGCCCTCGGCCACGGCCTGGGCGGTGTCCGCGTCGATGTGCAGGCCCACGCGATGGAGCCATTGCACGAAGCTGAGCCAGAACTGATCCATACCACCTCACCCCTGGCGCCGCGCGCAGGTTTTCACTCCCTCTCCCCCGTGGGGGAGAGGGTGGGGGTGAGGGGGCAGATTCGGGCGCGGCACCCCCTGCGCACCACCACCCTCACCCCGGCCCTCTCCCGCCAGCGGGAGAGGGAGAGGAAAAAAGCGGGTCACGGCGCACATGCTCACACCAGCCAGGACGGCTTGCGCTTTTGCAGGAAGGACTGCACGCCCTCGCGGCCCTCGCTGCTTGCGCGGATGTCGGCAATGCCCTCGACCGTGGCGGCGATCAGGCCGGCGTTGATCTCGCGCTCGGCCACATCCAGCACCAGCCGCTTGCAGGCGCGCATGGCGTTGGGGCTGGCGCTGCACAGGGCCTTGACCAGCGCGTCCACGCGGGCGTCGAGCTGGTCGGCGGGCACCGCCTCGTGCACGAAACCGATGCGCAGCGCCTCCTGCGCGTCAAAGCGCTCCGCCGTGAGAAAGTAGCGGTGCGCGGCGCGTGCGCCCATGGCGCGGATCACGTAGGGGCTGATGGTGGCGGGGATCAGGCCGATCTTGACCTCGGACAGGCAAAAGCCCGCCGTGTCCACGGCAACGGCCATGTCGCAGGCAGCGACCAGGCCCATGCCGCCGGCGTACACGTCGCCCTGCACGCGCGCCACCGTGGGCTTCTCGCATTCGTAGATCACGCGCAGCATCTCGGCGAGCTTGCCGGCGTCGGCGAGGTTTTCAGCCCGCGTGTAGTCGGCCATGCGGCGCATCCAGTTCAGGTTGGCGCCGGCGCAGAAGGCCGGCCCCTCGGCCGCCAGCACCACGGCACGCACGTCGGCGCGCGCGCCCACCTCCAGAAAGGCGGCGGTGATCTCGGCGATGACCTCGTCGCTGAAGGCGTTGCGCACCTCGGGCTGGGTCAGGGTGATGCGCGCGACGGCGCCCGATTGGGTGATGGAAAGGCTCTGGGTCATGGTCGTGAAAATGGATTTGTGTTGGGAGTCAGGTCGGCCGGGCTGGCGAGCAGCCGGTTCCAGAACGCATCGAGCGCTGCCAGCGAGCGGGCACGCGCCTCGGGGTTTCCGCCCTGGTGCACGCCCTGGCCCGAGATGCCGTTGGGCACGTCGGCGCGCACGCGCACGGGGGCCAGGCCGTCAAAACCGTGGTAGCTGCCCTCGTACACATGCAGGGTGAAGTCGCTGCCCGGCCGTGCCTGCAACTGGTGCGCAAGGTCCACACAGGGTTGCGGTGGCGTCCAGTCGTCGAGCGCGCCGAGCTGCATCAGCAATGGCACGTTCTCCAGCGCAGCCTGGCGCTTCTTCAGCGGGCCGCAGCCCGGGTAGAACACGGCCGCGCCCGCGATGGGCGGCTCGCCGGCCTCGGGGTGGGCGCGGCGCTGCTCCAGCAGGGTCAGCGTGGTGGTGGCGCCGTTGGACCAGCCGAGCACGCCGATGCGCTGCCGGTCCACCTGCGGCTGCGCGGCCAGCCAGGCCAATGCCGCACGCGCGTCCTGCGCACGCTGCGCCACGTCCACGCTGCGATCGCGGTAGCGGGTCTGGCAGATCTCGCGCAGGCCGCGCCAGCCGAAGCTGTCGGGCATCAGCACCGCGTAGCCCGCCGCGTGCAGGCGCTCGGCCGCTTCGCGGTAGCGCGCGGACAGGCCGCCGCCCTTGGCGTACAGCCCGCCGCAGCCATGCAGTGCGAGCACGGCCGGGCGGCGCTCCGCCCCCTGCGTAGGAAGCCAGTGCGCGCGCAGCACCGTGCCCGAGGGCAGAGGCAGCTCCACGCGCTGCAGCGCGGGCGCGGCCTGCGCGGTGGCCATGCCGAGCGCGCAGGCCGCGCACCACAACAATCGACGGGCTGGTGCCATCGCCATGCGCCCTCGCTACTTCTTTCCGCCCGGCGCTGGGAAGCCATGGGTGTCGAGGAACTCCGACACCACCGGCTCCCACTCCTGCTGAAACTTGGTGAACAGAAGATGCCCGTCCTCGCCATGCGGCGGAAACTGCACGAACTGCGCCGTCCCGCCCGCCTGCGTGAAGGCCTCGTGCCACTCGCGCGGCAGGCGGGGGCCGAAGTACCGGTCGTTCTCGGTGTACACCCACAGCATGGGCACGCGCGCCTGGGCGCCGTAGCCCTTGAACGTATGCTCCAGCGATGCCGAGGAGCAGGGGTTTTGCGGGCGGGTCTTGGGGTCGCCACCGCCGCCGCCCGCGAAATTGATTGCGGCCTGTACGCCAGGTGGGTTCATGGCCGCCAGCGCCACGGTGCCGGCGCCGCCGAAGGACTGTCCCACGACCAAAGCCCGGTCGGGCGCCACGTCGGGGCGCTGGCGCACGGCCGCCAGGGCGGCCAGCGCCTGTTCGGCCACTGCCTTAAAGACGGGCGGATAGTTGCGGCTGCTACAACTGCCAGCGTCCTCCACGTCTTCGCCGCCGGACACGCCATAGCCCACGCGCGTGGGCACGGCCACGACGAAGCCGCGCTGCACGAGGTAGCGCGCCGCGCCGCCAAAGCGCGCCCGCCCCAGGTCTGCACGGCCTGCGGCATCGGACGCGCGCCCGTGGTTGATGATGGCGACCGGCGCGGGGCGCGGGTTGGCCTCGTCAGAGAACACGGTGACCCGGATGGTCTGCGCCACCTCCTTGCTCCAGGCGTTGCGCACCTGTACCGGCACGTCGATCTGCTCTTCGGTCATGCGCGCCTGAGCCGGCGCCGCCAGGACGGGCAGCACGGCGGCCAGGGCCAGAATGCGGTACATGGGGTGCATGGCGGAACTCCTGGAGGGTGTTTACATGCGGAACACGCCGAACTTCACGTCCGGCACCGGTGCGTGGCGTGCGGCCGCCAGGCCCAGGGCCAGCACGCGGCGCGTGTCGGCCGGGTCGATGATGCCGTCATCCCACAGGCGCGCGGTGGCGTAGTAGGGATGGCCCTGCTTTTCGTACTGCTGGCGAATCGGTGCCTTGAAGGCCTCTTCCTCCTCGGCGCTCCACTGGCCGCCCTTGGCCTCGATGCCGTCACGCTTGACGGTGGCCAGCACGCTCGCGGCCTGCTCGCCGCCCATCACGCTGATGCGCGCGTTGGGCCACATCCAGAGGAAGCGCGGGCTGTACGCGCGGCCGCACATGCCGTAGTTGCCTGCGCCGAAGCTGCCGCCGATGATGATGGTGAACTTGGGCACGTTCACGGTCGCGACGGCCGTCACCATCTTGGCGCCGTGGCGCGCGATGCCTTCGTTCTCGTACTTGCGCCCGACCATGAAGCCGGTGATGTTCTGCAGGAACACCAGCGCTATCTTGCGCTGGCAGCACCGTTCGATGAAGTGCGCCCCCTTTTGCGCGCGCTCGGAAAACAAAATGCGGTTGTTCGCGACGATGC
>JAFECU010000050.1 GCA_018242005.1 Pseudomonadota bacterium
CGCGTGGCCGTGCAGCGCGCCCAGCCGCTGCACAGCATGGCCGCCCATCTGCCGCCGGTTCCAAAGGGCCGCACGCTGGTGCTGGGCGCGGGCAAGGCGGGCGGCTCCATGGCCCAGGCGCTCGAGGCCCTGTGGCCGCAGGATGCGCCGCTGTCGGGCCTGGTGGTCACGCGCTACCACCATATCCCGCCGCGCCCCACGGGGCTGGTGCAGCGCATCGAACTTGTCGAGGCGGCCCACCCCGTGCCCGACGCCGCGGGTCTGGCGGCGGCCGAGCGCATGCTGGCACTGACCCAGGGTCTGACCGAGGATGACCTGGTGCTGTGCCTGATCTCGGGCGGCGGCTCGGCCCTGCTGACGCTGCCGGCCGAGGGCCTGGACTTGGCCGAGAAGCAGCGCATCAACAAGGCGCTGCTGGAGAGCGGCGCCGCCATTGGCGAGATGAACTGCGTGCGCAAGCATCTCTCGCGCATCAAGGGCGGGCGCCTGGCCGCGGCCTGCCACCCGGCAAAGGTGGTCACGCTGACCATCAGCGACGTGCCGGGCGACGACCCCTCCATCATCGCCAGCGGCCCCACGGTGCCCGATGCCAGCAGCTGCGCCGATGCACTGGCCATTCTGGATCGCTACCAGATCGAGGTGCCTGCCACCGTGCGCGCGGCGCTCGAAGCCGGCGCGCTGGAGACACCCAAGCCCGGCGACGCGCGCTTTGCCGGCCACGAGGTGCACTTGATCGCCACGCCCCAGCAGTCGCTCGAGGCCGCGGCCGACGCGGCGCGCAAGGCCGGCATGGCGGCCCATATCCTGTCCGACGAGATCGAGGGCGAGTCGCGCGAGGTGGGCAAGGTGCATGCGGCCCTGGCGCGCGCCGTGGCCCGGCGCGGCGAGCCTTTCGCGCGCCCCTGCGTGATCCTCTCGGGCGGCGAGACCACGGTGACCATTCGCCCACGCCAGCCCGGTGCGCCCAAGGGACGCGGCGGGCGCGCGGGTGAGTTCTGCCTGGGCCTGGCCCAGGCGCTGCAGGGCCAGCAGGGGGTGTGGGCGCTGGCGGCCGACACTGACGGCATCGACGGCGTGGAGGACAACGCCGGCGCCCGCGTGGCGCCCGACACGCTGGCGCGTGCCGCGGCCCAGGGCCTGCGCACCGCAGACCACCTGGGCCGCAACGATGCCTATGGTTTCTTCGAGCCGCTGGGTGATCTGGTGTTCACCGGGCCGACGAACACCAACGTCAACGACTTTCGCGCGCTGCTGGTTCTGTAGCTCACAGTCTCTCAGTGCGCGGCCGCGCTGGCCGCACCCACGCCGGTCTGGGCGCGCACGTACTGGTCGTCAAACGCGGCGCGTTCCTTGTGGGCCTGGGCGCTGCTGTCGAGCCTGGAGAACACGTAGATCGCCAGGAAGGCCAGCGGCATGGCAAACAGTGCCGGCTGGGTGTAGGGGAACAGCGGGGCGGCATTGCCCAGCACATCGACCCACACCGACTTGGAGAACAGCACGAACAGCACCGAGCTGATCAGCCCGGTGTAGCCACCGGCCAGTGCCCCGCGCGTTGTCAGGCCCTTCCAGTACATGGACATGAGCAGCACCGGGAAGTTGGCGCAGGAGGCCACGCCAAAGGCCAGGGCCACCATGAAGGCCACGTTCATCTTCTCGAACGCCATGCCCAGCAGCACGGCCACCACGCCGAGGCACAGGGTGGCGATCTTCGACACGCGGATCTCCTTGGCCTCGCTGGCCTTGCCCTTCATGATCACGCGCGCATACAGGTCGTGCGAGATGGCCGAGGCGCCGGCCAGCGCCAGGCCGGCCACCACGGCCAGGATGGTGGCAAAGGCCACCGCCGACAGGAAGCCCAGCAGCAGGTTGCCGCCCGCGGCCTTGGCCAGGTGCAGCGCCACCATGTTGCCGCCGCCGATGAGCTTGCCGCCCACCTGGCCACCCTCGAAGAAATCGGGGTTGGTGCCCACCAGCACGATGGCGCACAGGCCCATGATGGCGATCACGTTGAAGAAGAAGGCGATGATGCCCGAGGCGTAGAACACTGACTTGCGCGCCTCCTGCGCGTTGGTCACGGTAAAGAAGCGCATCAGGATGTGCGGCAGCCCGGCGATGCCGAACATCAGGCCCAGGCCCATGGACAGCGCCGTGACCGGGTCGGCCAGCAGCTTGCCGGGCGAGAGCATGTTCTGCCCCAGCTTGTGCACCTCCATGGCCTTGGTGGTCAGCGTGTTGAAGCTGAAGCCGAATTGCGAGAACGCCAGCAGCATGATGGCCGTGCCGCCGGCCAGCAACATGCAGGCCTTGATGATCTGCACCCAGGTGGTGGCGACCATGCCGCCGAAGATCACATAGACCATCATCAGCACGCCGACCACGACCAGGGCCACCTGGTAGTCCAGGCCGAACAGCAGCTTGATGAGCTGGCCCGCGCCGACCATCTGCGCCACCAGGTAGAAGCACACCACCGTGAGCGAGCTCACGGCCGCCATGGTGCGCACCGGGCCCTGGCTCAGGCGGTAGGCCGTGATGTCGGCAAACGTGAACTTGCCCAGGTTGCGCAGGCGTTCGGCCATCAAAAACAAAATGATGGGCCAGCCGACGAAGAAGGCCACCATGTAGATGTAGCCATCGACACCGTCGCCATAGATCATGGCCGTGAGGCCCAGCAGCGTGGCGGCCGACATGAAGTCGCCGGCAATCGCCAGGCCGTTTTGCTTGCCGGTGATGCCGCCGCCCGCGGTGTAGAAGTCGGACGCCGACTTGGAGCGCCCGGCGGCCCAGTAGGTGATGCCCAGGGTCATCAGCACAAAGACGAAGAACATACCGATGGCGTGCCAGTTCAGCGGTTGTTTCTGCGTGGCGCCCAGGTCGGGCGCGGCCAGGGCCAATGTCGGCAGCAGCAGGGCAAGGGCCGCCGCAGCGCGGCCTGCAAGGGTGAGGTGGCGTTGCATCATGCGGCTTTCTTGAGGGCGTCGGCGACGATCTGGGCGTTGCGCGTGTCAAAGTCGGTGTTGGCGCGGCGCACGTAGAACCAGGTGAGCAAGCAGAAGAACACGAACTGCGAGAAGCCCAGAGCAATGCCCAGCGTGAGGTTGCTGCCCTCGAACAGGCGTTGGGCGATGACCTGCGGCATGAAGGCCACGAGCAGCACAAAGCCAAAGAAGGCGGCGATGACCAGCAGCGCCAGTGTGGCCGCGTAGCGGCTGCGGTCGCGCACCAGCGCGGCGTAGCGCGGGTCGCGCTTGATGTGTTCGTACAGGGGGTTGGACATTGAGGCTCACTCCATCGTTATGGCCCGCCGCGCACGAAATTGTGCAGTGCAGCATTTGGCGGGCGGATTCTAGGAAGCGAGCCTGTAGCAAGACTTACAACGTGGCATCGGTGGCAGTTTCAGATCGCATGACCTCTGATCGCCGTCATCCCCGCGCAGGCGGGGGAGCGCCGGCACATCCAGTCGCATGGGTAACACATGGATCCCCGCCTGCGCGGGGATGACGGTGACCACACGGGAATGGCGGCGGGTCAGGCTGGGATGACGGCGCGCTGTGCGACCGTGGCTGACGCCGGCACTGCGTGCGGGCGCAACGGCCATGGCTGGGCGAGCCACCCCTTCGCGAGCCGTCTATCGGCCCCTGGGCAGGCTCTCCCACCAGTCCTTGTCAAAGCGCCCCTGCAGGAACGCGATGAAGGCCTGCACCTTCTGCGGCACCAGGCGCGGCGAGGGGTAGACGGCGTGGATCTCCTGCTCGGGCAGGCGGCAGGTCTTGAGCACCTCCACCACGCGGCCGGCCTTGAGCGACTCCTGCGCCACATAGCAGGGCAGGGCGGCAATGCCCATGTGCGCGCGCGCTGCGGCCAGCAGGGCCGAGAGGTTGTTGGAGCGCAGCCGCCCGGTCACGGGCACGGTCACCGCCTCGCCGCTGGCGCCGCGCAGGCGCCAGACATCGTTGCCCTGCACGCTGCTGTAGATCAGCGTGGCGTGGTCCTTGAGGTCCGAGGGGCGGCGCGGCGTGCCGTGCTTCTTCAGGTATTGCGGCGAAGCGACGAGCACCCAGGGGTTGACGCCCAGCGTGCGCGCGCCGAGGCTGGAGTCGGCCAATTTCCCTAAGCGCAGCGCCACGTCGATGCCGTTGGCCACCAGGTCGGTGTAGCGGTCCTCAAAGCTCAGGTCTACCTCGACCTGCGGGTTGTGCTGCATGAACTCGAGCGCCAGCGGAATCACCACGCGCCGCCCGAAGGCCACCGAGCTGCCTATGCGCAGCTGGCCGTGCACCTGATGCTGGCGCACCTGCACCACGCTCTCGGCCTCGGCCACGTCGTTCACGATGGCCTTGCACTTCTCGTAGTACAGCGTGCCGGGCTCGGTCAGGCTCACGCCGCGCGTGTTGCGGTTCAAGAGGCGTACCTTCAGCCGCGTCTCCATGGCCGCGATCTGCTTGGTCACCGTGGGTTGGGTGGTGGCGAACTCCTGCGCCACGCGCGTGAAGCTGCCGGTCTCCACCACGCGCACGAACATCTGCATGGCATCGAGCCTGTCCATGGTCTGTCACCTGATCCATTCCTGTATGGAATAAATTTTATGGTCAGTGGCCGCCTTCCGCCGTGGTGGTGGTTTGCCTAGAGTTGCTCCAACTTCAAGGAGACAAACCCATGGCAAGAATGAAAGCGATCGAGGCCGCGGTCTGCGTGCTGGAAAAGGAGGGCGTGAGCGTGGCCTTTGGTGTGCCCGGCGCCGCCATCAACCCGCTGTACGCGGCGATGAAGGCGCATGGCGGCATAGGCCACATCCTGGCGCGCCATGTCGAGGGCGCAAGCCACATGGCCGAGGGCTATACCCGCGCCGTGGCCGGCAACATCGGTGTGTGCATAGGCACGAGCGGCCCGGCCGGCACCGACATGATCACCGGCCTGTACTCGGCCAGCGCCGACTCCATCCCGATTCTGTGCATCACCGGCCAGGCCCCGCGTGCGCGCCTGCACAAGGAGGACTTTCAGGCCGTGGACATTGCGACGATTGCCAGGAGCGTGACCAAGTGGGCCACCACGGTGATGGAGCCGGCCCAGGTACCGCGCGCCTTCCAGCAGGCCTTTCACCTGATGCGCTCGGGCCGCCCCGGCCCGGTGCTGATCGACCTGCCCATCGACGTGCAGCTGGCCGAGATCGAGTTCGACATCGACAGCTATGAACCGCTGCCGGTATACAAGCCCGCGGCCACGCGCGCCCAGGCCGAGAAGGCCATGCATATGCTCAACGAGGCCGAGCGCCCGCTGATCGTGGCGGGCGGCGGCATCATCAATGCCGATGCGTCGGCGCTGCTGGTCGAGTTTGCCGAGCTCGTGAACGTGCCTGTGATACCCACGCTCATGGGCTGGGGCAGCATTCCCGACGACCACCCGCTGATGGCCGGCATGTGCGGCCTGCAGACCAGCCACCGCTATGGCAACGCCAACATGCTCGCGTCTGACTTTGTGCTCGGCGTAGGCAACCGCTGGGCCAACCGCCACACGGGCTCGGTCGAGGTCTACACGCGCGGCCGCAAGTTCGTGCATGTGGACATCGAGCCCACGCAGATCGGCCGCGTGTTCACGCCCGACCTGGGCATCGTCTCCGACGCCAAGCTGGCGCTGGAGCTCTTCGTGCAAGTCGCCAAGGAGTGGAAGAAGGCCGGCCAGCTGCGCGACTTTTCGGCCTGGGCCCGCGAGTGCCAAGGCCGCAAGAAGGACATCCAGTACCTGCGCAAGACCAACTACGACAACGTGCCCATGAAGCCGCAGCGCGTGTACCAGTGCATGAACAACGCGTTCAGCAAGGACACCTGCTATGTCTCCACCATCGGTCTGTCGCAGATCGCCGGCGCGCAGTTTCTGCATGTGTTCAAGCCGCGCCACTGGATCA
>JAFECU010000051.1 GCA_018242005.1 Pseudomonadota bacterium
CCCGCCCAAACACCCGCCCAAAATTTTACGCTAGAGGGTAGATTTCTGTAAATGCTTGGAGATATGTTTTTGATGTTTTTCCCTTGTGTGACACCAACTTACGTGAACATCAGGAGAGGATTGGAAAGGTTCAGAAATTCGATTCCGGCGGACGCCCTCTCCGCCAAGTAACGCTAAGTGATTGATATAAAAAGGGTTTTCTGATTCGTCAGGGCCTTTCAATCATTTGGTGGCACATCAAGGTGGCACATCAGCTGTTTGCTGTTGTGCCATTTTTTTTGACGCCATCCCGCATCCCATCAATACTTGGAGATGCTCGATGTCGCGAACTTCATACCTCACTACCCACCACGGGAGCTTCTGGTTCCAAATACGCGTTCCTGTGGCGCATCAGCCGCGCCACGGCTTGCGGGTCCGGACGAACCTGCAAACGAACGACCCAGCGGTGGCCAAGACTCTTGCCCTGCGACTGGCGGCTGAATGGTTGGTGCGCTTCAGCCATGAACCAGAGGCGCCACTGGATGAACATCCATTGCCAGCTGAAATCGGCCAGGACACCTGCGCAGCGTGTCCGCCATCGCCTGGAACGCTGTCCGCGATGGGAATGGAATCACTGTCCGCCATCAGTGGAATGCGCAGGCTCAATGTCGCCAGCAGTTTTGCAATATTCAAACTCATCACATTTCCTAAGGGCGCATCAACGTTGATGCACTACGTGTAGCGATGGTTTGAAAACTGCTTCCTGGGTCAGGAGCGCCGTCCGTTTGGGACTAGGTTGACGGTTGTCCCTCGAGGCGCTTGACCTGTTTACGCACGCCCTCAAAGATGGCCACAGCCACATCTTGCGGAAAGCCCGGAGGCAACTGCCGGGTGACCGCCTCGATGGCCGGTTCAACCCGGGCAAGCAGTTCGCTGATGATGTCCTCTGCGTTCTCGCCCCAGCCGCACTTGGCAGCCGTGGCGTTGAAGTGACGTCGCATGATGGTCGCCAAATCGTAGTGGCGGTTCCTGCCGCTCAAGGCCATGGCCAGTTTGGCATTTCTCCACGCCAGTTGATTCTTCCCATTACCTATGATGGGCCACGCGGAGAGCACGTCGTACATCGGCGTGAGCGCATAGCTGCCGCCCGCGAAAAGGCGGATGCTGAAATTCTTTGCATGACCGTCGGTGGCGGCCAGCAACCAAAAGGCCACTTGACTTGACAGCAATGATTTCAAGTCGGCGCGTGCGTTTTGGGAGCCATTGAGCACCTGGGCAAGCTGCTCAATTCCTGGGCCACCGTCGGCTTCGTACTTTTTGGCGGGGGTCACGCCCAGTGCCTGACAGAAGTCTTCTTGGGGTAGACGGAGCAACCATGAGCCCGATTGATGCATCCTGCGGTCGAATCGCTCTACTGCCAGTACCGGTGGGTGGTCAGCAAAAGTGACGATGTCCGCGTTGGCTACCTCGAACCCCAACGCGTCCATGAGCTTCAAGCACAGCCACTCGTTGTAGACCGATGTGCGCATATCAGCTTGCATGTTGCCGACCAGGCCCAGGGGCAGCTTGAGGATGTGCGTGGTGGGTGTGGCACCGAGCGGCTTCAACCATTTGCCCCCATGACGCAGCAAAGCAGTCTTCTCCTGCGCGCCAGCAATTGAAATGCGAAAGTCCTGCTCCTTACCTTGATGACCAAACTGGCCTGTCGTGACGGTGTTGCGCAGAAGGGTAGCCACTGCCTCCTCATCAAGGATTTCTCCGTCTATGCGGTTGAAGCCCGTTGGCTGTTCGTCAAGTGGCAGCAACTGAACGGCACCCACACAGTCCCTGCCAATGGCGGCCAGGAGGTCGAAGGTGTCCTCTGAGCCAGCGGCATAGCGTTGTGCCAGGCGCTTGCGGATGGCCCCCCTATCTGGCAGCAGGTTGTCAAAGAAGTGCTCGACTCGGTCGCCACGAATCGGTTCGTTGCCTACAAGTGGCAGGGGTAACGACAGTGACAACGGCCGGGCGGAACGAGACGCCAGCCAGCTATCTTCGTAACGTAACTCCATCGGTCGGCGGGTGGTTGGAGTCCAGCGGCCCACCAGTTCGCCATTAGCCCAGATGGCCAGCGGTTGGGAGCTTCCACGGCGCCCCATGACTTACCAGTCCGCCTGCTGGGAATCGGTAGCCTGCTGGTCTTCGTCGCGTGGCTGAATACTCAGCTGCAGTCCCAGTTGGTTACAGATGTCCAGGAGTTGGTCCACACTCAATGAGCCTGGCGCGAGCTCCAACTCAGACACGCGCTTTTGGCTCAGACCCATTCGTGCCCCGAGTTGCGCCTGCGTGAGCTTACGGCTCTTGCGTGTGCCTTGCAGTAGGGCCCCCAGTTGAGGGGCGGTGGCAATGGGCTGGATTCTGTTGGACATGACTTACCGCTATTAGAAGTAAAAGCATATTACCGGAATAGCCGGTTAAACACAAATAGTGGATTTTCCGGTATTTACACCAGAGCCCTGCGCAGCCTCTTGCTCCAAGAAGAGAAGGTCGAACGAGAGCGTGGCCGTGTCTCGTCGGTGAGC
>JAFECU010000052.1 GCA_018242005.1 Pseudomonadota bacterium
AAGCTCGTGGCCAACCCAGAGGGGGCCGAGGCTCAGTTCACAGAAGGTGAAGCGAAAGTCATTGAATGGCTGCTTCGCAAGTTGGCCAAGAAGGGTGGCACGCAATGACACCTAACCCATTGCTCAAGCGGACTGGCTTTCAGCCAGCCGCTTACCTTATCCGTTAGTCCCACATAGAAACCCGCTTTTTCAGGCCATGCTTTTTCAAACGGCATTCAGTTTCTCAGGCGCTATTCAGTGCCTGGCTTGCCGTTGCTCCGGGCTTCGCCTGCATTCGCTGCGCCAGTTTTCAGCCTTTTTGGCCGCTGGCCATTGCGCAGTAAGCGCTGCCAGCTATCATTTTCCAAGCATTGCGCCGCCTCGGTGGCGCAGCGCTTTTTCGCAGTTCGCGCCCGTCGTCAAGCTGGGGTTTCCCGTTTTGGCCATCGGGTCTAACTGTTCGTCGCAGCCGACCGCCTACGGCGGCGGCTGAACTCAGGGCTACAAGGGCTTCCCCACCTTCGCAAGCAATACTTCTCCCTGGGTTGATCGCGCAGCGATCAACCCAGGACCGGTTTCCCCTTTGGCCAGCGATCCGTTTCCAACCTTGTGCACGCAGTGCGCCAATGCTTCTTGGCAAACGGTGCGGACGGCGTGACTACAAACGGTTATTGACGCTGCCTTTTCTTGGCAGCAAACCCTGATGAAAGACGCGCGCCAGGGGCTCCATTCGTTAGTCGGGACTTGAGGATCTCTCCCTTCATTCCCCCAGAGTTCATCGAGCATTCCCCGGCGCAGGTCCTTACCTTTTGCACATCAACGACTGCCTTCACGCGGTGGTGTTCTGATCTTTGCTGTTTCGCTTTTTCGCTGTGACTGGCTTCAGGCGGGCATCTTGAAGCCCTCCCCGCGTTGCAGCACGGCCCAGCACATGCGTGCGTTCTTGGCGGCTATGGCGACTACCGCTCGCCAGTAGCCCCGCCGTTCAGCCAGGCTGCGCGCCCAGCGGCTCACGCTGTCTTGTTTGGGTGTTCGGGTGCTCATGGCGGCAGCCAGCACTGCGCGCGCTCCCATGACGAGCAGGCTGCGCAGGTAGGCGTCTCCTGCCTTGGTGATGCGCCCCAGGCGCTGTTTGCCACCCGAGCTGTATTGGCCGGGCACCAGGCCCAGCCAGGAGCTGAAGCTGCGTCCGCTGGCGAAGTCGTGGCCGCTGCCTACGGTGCTGATGAGGGCCGTGGCGGTGGTCTCGCCTATGCCTGCCAGTTGCATCAGTTGCTGTGCCTGGGTGCTGTGGCGCGCCATCTGGGCGATGTGGCGGTCGTACTGGGCGATGCGTTCGTCCAGGTGGCCGACTTCGCTGAGCAGGTCGCCAATGACGGTGTTAGCCCAGCCGGGCAGGTCTTCGAGATGCTGCAGGGCTTCGCGCCGCACGGTGGCGGCTTTGAGGGGCAGCACGATGCCCAGTTCCGACAGCAGGCCGCGGATGCGGTTGAGGGTGGCGGTGCGTTGTTCGACAAAGCCTTGGCGGGCGCGGTGCACCATGAGCTGGCCTTGCTGCTCGATGCTCTTGATGGGCACGAAGCGCATTTGCGGGCGGGTGACGGCTTCGCTGATGGCGGCCGCATCGGCAGCGTCGTTCTTGCCGCGTTTGCCCGAGAGGCGGTAGGGGGCGACGAACTTGGGGGCCATCAGGCGCACGCTGTGGCCAAGCTTCTCAAATTCACGTGCCCAGTGGTGCGCGCCTGAGCAGGCTTCCATGCCGATCAGGCACGGCGGCAGGCTGGCGATGAGTTCGAGCAACCTCTCGCGCGCCACGCTGGGGCGCGCCAGTGCCGGTGTGCCCGATGCGTCCACGCCGTGCACGGCGAAGACGTTCTTTGCCAGATCGATGCCTACGGTTACGATGGTCATGGACTTCCCCTTCCACAAAACGAGTGAGTTGATGAGAGGTTGCACTTCCCATCGTGGCACTTTGATGCCGTATTGCGCAAATGCGCGCTCCACTCGGGACGGGGAAGTCCCTTTCATTCGTTAGGGATGCCCTGAACAACTCGGATTCGTTCCTGCTACAGGCCGACTTTTTCAGATGACACAATTACAGCCCGTGTTGCTCGCGTCTTCGTGCCACTTTTCCTGCCCTTTCTGGCCATTTGCGCCGTTTTCGCGGCCTGCGCCCTGCTTTCAGGCGCACTCATCCCTGCGCCGCCAGCAATTGATGGCG
>JAFECU010000053.1 GCA_018242005.1 Pseudomonadota bacterium
CACGCCGGCATCGCCCGCGGCCGCGCGCAGCGCCTCGGTCAGGCCCGTGTAGAAGCCCGGCGTGAGCGCGTTGCGCGCGGCCGGGTTGTTGTTGGACAGCACCAGCACCGCGCCTTCGCGGCGGGAAATCAGGGCGTTGTCGGGCATGGGTGTCTCCTTGGTTGCTTTTGTATTGGTTCAAGTCGCGATGCCTGTTGATTTCACGCGACGCCTGCAAGACCCGCCGTCATCCCCGCGAACGCGGGGATCCACAGCAGTGACAAATCAACTGCCTGTGTGGCACCTGGATCCCCGCGTTCGCGGGGATGACGGGGTCCACAGGTATCGCTACTTGAGCCATTGTTTTGATAGCTTCTGACGCTTTATACATAAGGGCTGACGGCAATTTTCTGCCTTGCTCCCTCTCCCGCTGGCGGGAGAGGGTGGGGGCGAGGGTCTGCGCCAACGCAGCGCCTGAACACCCCCTCACCCCTGCCCTCTCCCCCAAGGGGGCGAGGGAGTGGGTCAGGCACCCAGCGCCATCCAGCGCGCCAGGTGGTGGTCCATGTCGCCGAGCTGGTGGTCGATCATGACCAGGCGCTTGGCGTAGTGGGCCAGCGGCAGTTCCCAGGTCACGCCGATGCCGCCGTGCATCTGGATGGCCTCCTCGGCGATCAGCGTCCCTATCTTGCCCACGCTGTACTTGGCCGCGGACAGCGCCTTCTCGCGCGCCACGCGGTCATCGTCGTCGATGGCCGCGGCGGCGTTGATGACGGCCGAGCGCGCCTGCTCGACCTCGAGCAGCATGTCGGCCATGCGGTGCTGCAGCGCCTGAAAGCTGCCGATGGGCACGCCGAACTGCTTGCGCGTGCGCAGGTATTCGAGGGTGTCGCCCTTGGCCCGCTCCATCGCGCCCAGGCTCTCGGCCGCGAGGGCCAGCAGGCCAAAGCCCACGATGCGCTCGAGCAGCGCATGGCCCGCGCCCTCCATGCCCAGCAACGCATCGGCGCCGACCCGCACGTCGGTCAGCACCAGTTCGGCCGCATGACCGCCATCGATGCGGCCATAGCCGCGGGCCGTGGTGCCGGCCGCATCGCCGGGCACGAGGAACAGCGAGATGCCGGCCTCGTCGCCCACGGCGCCGCTGGTGCGCGCGCTCACCAGCAGCAGCTGCGCCTGGTCGCCGAATAGCACCACGGCCTTGGCACCGTTCAAGACCCAGCCATCGCCGATCTTCTTCGCCGTGGTGGCGACGCGGTTCAGTTCGTAGTGGTTGTCCGGCTCGTCATGGGCCAGCGCGCACAGGGCCTGGCCCGCGATGATGTCTTCAAGCCGCGCCTTCTGCGCCGCGCTGCCGGCCTCGGTCAGCGCACGGCCCACGAGCAGCGCGCCCAGCAGGGGCTCGGCCACGAGGTGGCGGCCCACGGTCTCGAAGA
>JAFECU010000054.1 GCA_018242005.1 Pseudomonadota bacterium
CTCGAACCTCCACGATGTTACTCGCTAGTACCTGAAACTAGTGCGTCTACCAATTCCGCCACCTGGGCATTTCAGGAAAGAGTAGAGTATAGCGCGGTTTTTTTAGCTTCAGATGAAAAACGCTCGTTTTTTTGAGGCGGCTCGTTACGGCTTCAATCTGCAGAGCCAGGTCAACTATTTGGGATGCCGACAGCGGGGCCAAAAAAAAGGCCGCTTCATGAAAAGCGGCCTTGATCGTCAAAACCCCAGTGGGTTTTCGTTAAATTTGGTGCCCAGGAGAGGACTCGAACCTCCACGATGTTACTCGCTAGTACCTGAAACTAGTGCGTCTACCAATTCCGCCACCTGGGCATTTCAGGAGGGTGGGGACCGTTCATTATTGAAGGCTCAAGTAGCGTTTCCATTGGTGCCTGCTGCCAAGCTTGCCCCTCAGGACAAACCATACCAACGGACAGCACTCATCGAGCCTTGCTGAACCATCCCGCCCAAGAACCGGGCTTGCAGCTTTCTGCGCATCCGGCTCACGCACAACACAGTCCGTGTTGTGTGAAGCCTGCGATTCTATCCTAAATTTTCGACTTCCAAGGGCTCGAAGCCGATTGTGGGCCCGTTTCACCACCGCCTGACCCAAGGCACTCAGTCGGCAGCCGGGCTTGTCAGACCGAATGCAGTCGCACGCGGTTGGTGAGCTGTCCGCCGTTCCTCCGTCCGTCAAGGCTCGATGACTACCATCTAAATCTGAAGGACGAAAAGGTGAAGGGAATTCCGAAGCACGAGTACGCAGCCGACTTCAAGGAGTAGGCGGTCAAGCACGCTGTCGCGGCCGGCATCGTGGTCGCGGCCAAGGCGCTGGGTCTGGTCGAGCAGACGCTGCGCAGCCGGGTGAAGGCTTCGATTGCCGGACAACCCTCGGCACCTGGTGCCAAGCAAGGGTACATGAGCACCATCGGGTTCGATTCGTTTGGTTCGATTGAGGAAAAAAAGCCTGGCTACGCGGGCATACCCGTTGGCTGGCCAATACGACCCTTTGGACCGAGGTCCGGGAGTCGCCCCACGATGAAACTCTATTTGGTCAGAATCAGCTTGCCGAGCTTGGTGGCCTGCAGGCGGTAGCTGGCCCCGTTGTGCACGATGGTCACGGTCTTGTGGCCGCGCAGCAGGGTGTGGCTGTCAAGCGCCAAGCCGCGGCCCGGTTCGGGCTCGGCGCTCTGGCCGCCAGACGCGTCCAAGGCATTGAACATGCGCGAAGCGGACGGGGGAGGCAGCTGGATGTGCATGAGTGTGATGAAGTGGTTGTGTTTTTGTGAATGATAATCGTTATCAATTAACCGTCAAGCGATTTCTTCATTCATTCAGCGACGATGCCGCAGGTCTTACTGTCCGGGGTCGGTCACGAAGCCGATCTTTCGCACGCCCGCGCGCTGTGCGGCCGACATGGCCTGGGCCACGCGCTCATAGCGCACGTCCTTGTCGCCGCGGATGTGCAGATCGGGCTGCGGATCCTTGCGTGCCTCGGCCTGCAGGCGCGGCTCCAGTTCCTCGTCGCTGATGGCGGTCTCGTTCCAGTGGTATTTGCCGTCCGCCGTCACCGACAGGCGAATGGTTTCAGGCTTGACCACCTCGCGCTCGTTGGAGGCGCGCGGCAGATCCACGGGCACGGCATGCTTCATCACGGGCACGGTGATGATGAAGATGATCAGTAGCACCAGCATGACGTCCACCAGCGGGGTCATGTTGATCTCGTTCATCACCTCGTCGGCGTCGTCCTGGGTACCGAAGGCCATGGTGCATCAGCCTTTCTTGATGGGCAGCACCTTGGCCGCGACGTCGCCCTGCACGGTGACGCGGGCACCGGTCACGAAGTAGGCGTGCAGGTCATGGGCGAAGCTGTTGAGGCTGCCCAGGATGGACTTGTTGCCGCGCACCAGGGCGTTGTAGCCGAGCACGGCTGGGATCGCCACGGCCAGGCCCAGGGCTGTCATGATCAGCGCCTCGCCGATGGGGCCGGCAACCTTGTCTATGGTCGATTGGCCCGACGCGCCAATCGCCACCAGCGCGTGGTAGATGCCCCAGACGGTGCCGAACAGGCCGATGAAGGGGGCGGTGGAGCCCACGGAGGCCAGGATGGCCAGGCCCGACTGCATGCGCGCGGTGAACTCGTCAATGCAGTTGCGCAGGCAGCGCGTGACCCAGTCGCTCACGTCCAGGCTGTCGTGCAGGTGAGCCTGGGTGTTGCGGTGGTGCGCCGTGGCCTCGCGCCCTTCCAGCGCCAGGTGGCGGAACGGGTTGCTTGGGTCTGAGCCCAGCTTGGTCAGGCCGGCGGCAAAGTCCTCGCTGTGCCAGAAGTCGCGTGCCTGGCGCGCGAGCTTCTTGTACCTGATGATGTCCAGCGCCTTGATGAGCATGACGATCCACGATGCCAGCGACATGCCCAGCAGCAGCAGCGCGACGGCACGCGTGACGAAGTCGCCCTGTATCCAGACGTTGGCGATGCCGAAGTGCGATTCCATGAAAACTCCCGGGGTCTATTGTTGGAGAACGAAGTTGATGGGTTGCAGGTACCACATGGCTTCGGGCACGCCGTTGCGCGTGCCGGGAACGAAGCGCCAGCGCGAGACGGTGTCCACGGCTTGGCGATCCAGACGCTCGAAGCCGCTTGACTGCTTGATTTCGACCTTCTGCGGTAGGCCGTCGGTGCCGATGAGCACGCGCAGCACGATCTTGCCCTGCTCACCCAGGCGCTTGCTGACGGCGGGGTAGACGGGTTTGGGGTTATTGAGGTGACTTGCGTCGCTGCTGGGCTGGACGATGGCAGGCCCGGCAGGCGCCGTGGCTACGGGAGCCGGTGCGGGGGCTGGAGCGGCCTCGACCGGCGGGGCTGCGGGCTGCGGCTGCAACACGCCCAAGGGCGCCGCGGGGGCCGGCACGGGGTCGGCAATAGCTGCGGGCATGGGGGCCGGTGCCGGGCGCGGCTTGGGCGGCGTGGGTCTCGGGGGCGATGGCGCGGGCTTGGGCGGTGTAGCCACGGGCGGCGCGGGCTTGGGGGCAGCCGGTGGGGCAGGTGGGGCCGGTGGCGTCGGTGTCAGGAACTCGCTGAGCACCTCGGCCGGGATGACGATCTCCGCCGCCTGGCGCACCAGTCCCGATTGCAGGGCCCATAGGCCGGCGGCATGTACCAGCACCACAGAGGCCGCGATCACGGCATTGCGGCTCACACCCCGGGAGGAGCCGTATCGGTCAACATGAGGCATAAACTAATAGCAACCAGCACCTGTCCAGCAAGGGCTGGAGGCTATTTCAAGCGGAAATATCCGTCTATTTGCGCAGGACCCACCAGGCGGAGCCAACGACGATGATCAGGCTTGCGAGCAGTGGCATGATGTGCCTTCCTGGCAGCATTTGGCAAGTGCTGCGTCCTTCGGGCCCGTTTCCTTGTAGAGGGCCGCAACTGGCTGCGATGAGCAGCACTGCGCCACGACATCGCGCGCGCTGTCCTCGCAGCAGCCGCACTGGGTGGCCACACCCAGCTCGAACTGGATCTCATCGAAGCTCATACCTGCGCGCGCATGGCGTGCAATCTCGCGGTCCGATACGCGGCGGCAAACACAGACGATCATGGTGTGGGCAGTCCGGGCTGGTTATGAAAACGATAGGCGAAGTATAAATGCGAATTCATCGCATTTGCAGTCTATATCCCTTACGACCTGTCGAAAACTCCGGCGCCGGGGGTCCGACCGGGCGCAAAAAAACCGGCCTGAGAGCCGGTTTCTTCTCGTGGGCCGGCCGCGTGGCGGCTTCCAGGCCCCGTCAGGGGCTTATTTCACATGCTTGCCGATCAGGCCGGCCATTTCGAACATCGAGACCTGCGGCTTGCCGAACACTTCCTTGAGCTTGGCGTCGGCGTTGATCATGCGCTTGTTGGCGGCGTCCTGCAGGTTGTGGGCCTTGATGTAGACCCACAGCTTGCTGATGATCTCCGTGCGCGGCAGCGGGGTGGCGCCCACCACGGCGGCCAGGGCGGGGCTGGGGGTCAGTGCCTTCATGAAGGCGGCGTTGGGAGTGCGCTTCTTTGCCGGAGCTGCGGTCGCGGTTTTTGCAGTTGCCATGTTGGACGGTCCTTGTTGGAAGTGAAAAATCATCACCAGCGAAAACCTGCTCCACTGGATGCGGTGATGCTACTGTGAAAAAAACGTTATTCCAAGGCGGGTTTTTGCTTTTTTGCCTCGATTTGTAGCACCCTGGACGGTTTTTAGCGGGTGGTACTCCGTCGCCCCGCGCGCCAGGCCAGGCGTGAGGGCAGGGTGGCCAGCACCACGCTGGCCAGTGCCATGCCGAAGGCCACGAGCTGGAACGGCGTGAACCGTTCGCCCAATGCCAGCACGCCGACCAGTGCTGCGCTCACCGGCAGCAGCACGGTGAACACGCCGCCCTGCGCCGCGGGCACGGCCTTGAGGCCCGTCATCCACAGCCACACGGTCCACATGCAGGCCGCCAGCGCGTAGAACAGCAGCAGGAGCCAGATGCCCCAGGGCACGGCAGCGAAGTCAAAACCCCAGGCGAAGTACAGACCCAGCGGCGTGGCGAGCACGAAGCCCCACAGGTTGATAAGCGCGGTGATGCGTTTGGGGCCGAGCGCACCCGTGAGCTTCTTGCCAATCACCGAATACGCGCCCTCGCACACCGAGGCGCCCAGCAGCAGGGCCTGACCCAGCCATTGCATGCTGTTGGAGTAATTTGGGCTTTGTCCAATGCCGGAAGGCGCGGCATGCTCCTGTTTGGATAGTGCAAACATGGCGATGCCGGCGACCGCACAGGCCACGGCCAGCCAGGTGCGTGGTGCCACCCGCTCGCGCAGAAACAGCCAGCTCATCACCGCCACGCAGGCCGGGATGGAGGCCATGATCACTCCGGCTGAGGTGGCGCTGGTCAGACTCACGCCATACACCATGCAGACCGTGAACAGAAAGTTGCCGAGTAGTGACTGCAGAAATAGCAGGCCGCGGGTCTGCGCCGTCATGGGCGGCTCCTGTTCCGGCTTGCGCAGCCAGCCCAGCATGGCCAGGCCACCAATGCCAAAGCGCAGCCAGACCAGCAGAAACACCGGGAAGGCGGTCGCCAGGGGCTTGGACAGGGCGACATAGCTGCCGACCAGCGTCATGCTGAGCGCAAGGCAGAGATAGGCGATGGGGCGGCTGGGGGCGTTCACGCGCTGTGGGTCTTGAAAAGAGCGCACATCATGCCCGAGGCAACCGGCGCCGCGGGACTGAACGACGACCAGGCAGAAAATTTCATGATACGAAAGTGGAATTTCTTATGATGGATGGTGCTGCTTGTTGCGATGCAGAAATTTTTCTCAATACGAGAAATTGTTTTTCGCATTGAGATAATGTCACCGTAAGTATTTGATTTTTAATAATTA
>JAFECU010000055.1 GCA_018242005.1 Pseudomonadota bacterium
GCCATCGAGCCGCAGTGGCTCGAAGAGGTGGGCGGCCATCTGCTGCGCAAACAGCTTCTGGACCCGCATTGGAGCAAGAAGCAGGCAGACGTCGTGGCCTACGAGCGCGCCACGCTCTACGGCCTGGTGGTCTACCACCAGCGCGCCGTGAGCTACGGCCGCGTCGATCCGGTGGAGGCGCGCCAGCTCTTCATCCGCCGCGCGCTGGTCGAGGGCGAGTGGGAGACGCATTGGCCCTTCCTGGCCGCCAACCACAAGACCATCCGCAAGGTGGAAGACCTGGAGCACAAGAGCCGCCGCCAGGACGTGCTGGTGGACGACGAGCTCATCTACGCCTTCTACGACCAGGCCATTCCCGAGGGCATCTACAGCGGCGCCACGTTTGACAAATGGTTTCGCCAGGCGGGCAAGGCGCAGCCCGAGCTGCTGCGCCTGTCCAAGGACGAGCTCATGCGCCACGAGGCGGCGGGCATTACCAGCGACAAGTTCCCCAAAATCGTGCGCCTGGGCGGGGTGGACTGCGCCGCCGCCTACCTGCACGAGCCGGGCAACCCGCGCGACGGGCTGACGGTGACGATTCCGCTGTTTGCCCTGAACCAGGCGAGTGAAGAGCGCGCCGAATGGCTGGTGCCGGGCATGCTCAAGGAAAAAATCCAGGCGCTGCTCAAAAGCCTGCCGCAGCGCCCCAGAAGCCGCTTCGTGCCCCTGCCCGAACATGCCGAGCGCCTGGCCACGCTGTTTTTGCAGGAGGAGCGCTGGAGCCAGGGCGGCCTGATCGACGTGCTGCTCAAGCAGGCGCGCGACGAGACGGCGCTGGACATCAAGCGCGCCGACTTCAAGCCCGACATGCTCAGCGCGCATTTGTTCATGAACCTGCGCGTGGTCGATGAGCATGGCCGCCAGCTGGGCCAGGGGCGCAATCTGGCTGCGCTCAAGGCCGAATGGGGCGGCAAGGCACGCGGCGCGTTCCAGGCGCTTGCTACGCTAAAGATAGCTGCTGGCACTGGCCCAGAGCCAAAGACAGAGCAAAAACCACCTGAAACCATCACTGGGCAAGCGCAAGCAGCTCCTAAAAAAGAAGTGCCTGCCAGCACCACGGCCCCTCACCACAGCGACAGCCGCTATACCCAGTGGAGCTTTGGCGAACTGCCCGAGCTCATGGAGCTGAAGAAGGGCCAGCACACCCTGATCGGCTTCCCGGCCCTGATCGACCAGGGCGACGCCGTGACCATAGAGGTGTTCGACGAGCCCGAGGTCGCCGCCGCCCGCAACCGCCTGGGCCTGCGCCGCCTGGTGGCCCTGCAGATCAAGGACGCGCTCAAGTACCTGGAAAAGAATATCCCCGACCTGCAAAAAATGGCCGTCGCCTACATGCCGCTGGGCACGCAGGAGGAGCTGCGCGCGCAGATCATCGCCACCGCCATGGACCGCGCCTTTTTGCAAGAACCCCTGCCGCAAACTGCCGCGCAATTCGCCCAGCGCGTGCAGGAGGGCCGGGGGCGCCTGACGCTGATCGCCAACGAGGTCGCGCGCCTGGCGGGCGTGATCCTTGCGGAGTACGCCAGCGCACAGCGCAAGATCAAGGACACCAAAAACGCGCCGGAAGCCACGCAGGACACGGGCAGGCAGCTACAAAATTTAGTAGCAAAAAACTTCATCTCCCAGGCCCCCTGGGCGCAACTCCAGCACTTTGCGCGCTACCTCAAGGCCATCACGGTGCGCCTGGACAAGTACCGCGCCGACCCGGCGCGCGACGCGGCCAAGCTGAAGGAGCTGCAGCCGCTCGAGCAGCGCTACTGGCGTCTGGTGGCCGAGCGCAAGGGCCAGCAGGACGCGCGCATGCAGGAATACCGCTGGATGCTCGAGGAGCTGCGCGTGAGCTTCTTTGCCCAGGAGCTGAGAACGCCGTACCCGGTCAGCAGCAAGCGGCTGGACAAGGTCTGGACGCAGCTTGTGTCGTGACGCTTAGCTCGCGGTCAGCAGCGCCACGAGCGCGTCTGCCGACAGGTCGCGTGCCGCACCAAAGCCGGCGACATGGCGCGCGCCCAGCGGCGTGATCTGCACGAAGCGGAAGTCGGGCAGGGCGGTCATGGGCTCGGCCTCGGGAAAGCGGCTCAGATAGGCCTGCCGGCTCTCGGCAGCATCGTCCGCGGCCAGCTCCGTGGCGCGGCCGAAGACGGTCACGCGCTCCAGCGCATGGACGGGTTGCCCGGGCTCCTCGGGGGCCGCAATCAGCAGCGACACCAGGGGTTGCTGCTGCAGGTTGCGCGTATGGGCCGCAAGCGCGCTCACATGGATCACGATCGCGCCAGCGTCCACGTCAACGGCAAACGGCACGAAAGACACCATGGGCATGGCGGCCTGCTGAGCGCTGCCGTCGCCCGCGGGTGGCAGCGTGGCCAGTGCCGCGGTGCGGCGGCTGGTCAGCAGTTGCCGCAGGGATTGATCGAGGCGTGATTCGTGGGGCATGGCATGGGTAGTGGCTGCGTCGTGCAGCCGATTGTAGAAATGCCGCGCCTCATCAGCCTGGGCTCAATGCAGCGCCAGGCGGTTGAGCTCGGCGCACACATCGGCCATGCGCCCGGAAATCACCAGGCGGCAGGACTTGCCTTCCTGCCGGTTGTGCACCACGCGCAGGGGGCGGGCCGCTATGGCGGCGGCAGCCGGCCCTGGCATGCGGACGGGCGGAGCGCTGCCCGCGGTAACTGCCTGGCGGGCCGCATGGCCGCCGACGGCCGCGCACTGCGGGTCATTGCTGGCCCGTGTGCCGGTCTGGTATGCGGCGCGGGTTGGGCCGGGCAGGCCATGGTGGGCGGGGCGAGCGCGCATGGACACGGCGATGCGGCGCAGCGGCTGGCAGAGCGAAGACAAGGCAGAGAGAGCGAATCCCATGTGAAGACTCCGGCATGCAGGGCATGAAGGTGGAACACAGGCAGGATTGCCAAGGACGAGGCGCACATCCGCAGGGTTGGCATGGGGCTGTGCCACATGCCAGACGCCCGCCACCTGCGGCGGCGCCTGAGCTGGTTACATCAGCATGGTGTTGCGGATCAGGCCCACGGCCAGGCCCTCGATCTCGAAGGGCTCGCCGGGCTCGACACGGATCACGGGGTAGTCGGGGTTTTCGGGCAGCAGTTCGATGGCGCTGCCGGTGCGCCTGAGGCGCTTGACCGTGACGTCGTCGCCCAGGCGGGCCACGATGATCTGGCCGCTGCGCGCCTCGCGCGTGGCCTGCACGGCCAGCAGGTCGCCGTCCATGATGCCCACGTCGCGCATGGACATGCCGCGCACCTTGAGCAGGTAGTCGGGCTTGTGCGCGAACAGGCTGCCTTCGACGGTGTAGGTCTGATCGACATGCTCCTGCGCGAGAATGGGCGAGCCCGCGGCGACGCGGCCGATGAGCGGCAGCGTGAGCTGCGACAGGCCCGGAATCGGCAGGCTGAACTGGGTGCCGCGCACGGCGTTGATGTGGCGCACGGTCTCGCCGCACAGGCGTATGCCGCGCGAGGTGCCGCTCACCAGTTCGATGACGCCCTTGCGTGCCAGTGCCTGCAGGTGTTCCTCGGCCGCGTTGGCGGACTTGAAGCCCAGTTCGGTCGCGATCTCGGCGCGCGTAGGGGGGGCGCCGGTGCGTGCAATGGCGGTCTGGATCAGGTCCAGGATCTGCTGCTGGCGGGCTGTGAGCTTGGGGCTGTCGAGCATGGTGCGATTGCGTTGCGGGTGGTTGAACGGAACTGGTTTTTAATCCAGTACCTGTATTTTTGAACAGTTTCGCAAAAGGTGCAAGCGGTGATGCAAAGAAAAATCGTGGTGCTGGGCACCGGGGGCACGATTGCCGGCACGTCCGGCGAGGCCGGTGCCAACGTGGGCTATACGGCGGCGCAGATCGGCGTGCAGCAGCTGCTGGCCGCCGTGCCCGGCCTGGAACGGGCGGCGGGCGGCGCGATCGAGGCCGAGCAGATCGCGCAGATCGACAGCAAGGACATGGACTTCGCCATCTGGGCCAGGCTTGCCCAGCGCTGCGCGGCGCATCTGGCCGACGCCCGCGTCGCCGGCATCGTCATCACCCATGGCACGGACACGCTGGAGGAGACGGCCTGGCTGCTCCATGGGCTGATCGACGCGGCAAAGCCCGTGGTGCTGACCTGCGCCATGCGGCCAGCCACGGCGCTGGTGCCCGACGGCCCGCAGAACCTGCTGGACGCGGTGACGCTGGCGGCCGAGCCATCGGCGCGCGGCGTGCTGGTGGTGGCCGCGGGCCTGGTCCATGGCGCGCGCGAGGTGAGCAAGGTGCACCCGCTGCGCCTCGCCGCGTTTGCCTCGGGCGACGCCGGCCCCCTGGGCTGGGTTGAGGCGGGGCGCGTGCGCTGGGCGCACGGGCGTGCGCCGGAGGCCTTGGCCCCGTCTCATGCCGCGCTGTTGCCCGGTCTGGACGCGAGGGCCTGGCCGCGCGTGGAAATCGTGCTGAGCCACGCCGGCGCCGACGGCGCGCTGGTCGACTGGCTGGTGGACAAGGGCGTGCGCGGCATCGTCGTGGCGGCCACGGGCAATGGCACGTTGCACCGGGGGCTGGAGGCCGCGCTGGCGCGCGCCGTGGCCGCGGGCGTTGCGGTGCGGGTGGCGTCGCGCTGCCCCGAGGGGCGCATGCTGGAGATCCACGATGCGCCCTGGCGCGATGCCGATGGTCTGAGCCCGGTGAAGGCGCGCATCAGCCTGATGCTGGAGCTGATGCAGGCGCCATAAGGCGCAACGCCCCGCATTGCGGGGCGTTGGGGTGGCTGGCGCGTGCGCTCAGCTTGCCAGGGCGGCGAGGGCGCGTTCGGTGATTTCTTCCACGCTGCCCGTGCCCTGGATGGCGCGGTACTTGGGGGCGGCTGCCGGATCGTTCTTGGCCCAGTTGGAGTAGTAGTCCACCAGCGGGCGGGTCTGGTCGCTGTAGACCTGCAGGCGCTTCTTGACGGTTTCTTCCTTGTCGTCCTCACGTTGCACCAGGGGCTCGCCCGTCACGTCATCCTTGCCTTCGATCTTGGGCGGGTTGAACTTGACGTGGTAGGTGCGGCCCGAGGCGGGGTGCGAGCGGCGGCCGCTCATGCGCTCGATGATGGCGTCGAACGGCACGTCGATCTCGAGCACATAGTCGAGCTTGACGCCGGCGGCCTTCATGGCGTCGGCCTGGGGGATGGTGCGCGGGAAGCCGTCGAACAGAAAGCCCTTGGCACAGTCGGCTTCGGCGATGCGCTCCTTCACGAGGTTGATGATCAGGTCATCGCTCACGAGCTGGCCCGCATCCATGACGGCCTTGGCCTGCAGGCCGAGCGGCGTGCCGGCCTTGACGGCGGCGCGCAGCATGTCACCCGTGGAGATTTGCGGAATGCCGTATTTCTGGCAGATGAAGGCCGCTTGTGTGCCCTTTCCGGCGCCTGGCGCGCCCAGCAGAATCAGTCTCATGGTGTCCTCTGGTGTTTTGAAATCGGTGGGCACTCTGTTGGCGGGCGCGTGGTGGCGCGGCCGGTGCTTTTTGCGCGCGCAAGGATAGCACGCGCTTCCTGCGCCAAGCTGACGCCCGCGGCTACCGGGCCAGCAGGGCGCGCACGCGCTCGAGGTCTTCGGGCGTGTCCACGCCGGCGCCGGGGGCGCTGGCCGTCACGTGCACGGCAATGCGGTGGCCGTGCCAGAGGGCGCGCAACTGCTCCAGCGCCTCCAGCTGCTCGGTGGGTGCGGGCGGAAGGTCGGGAAAGCGGCGCAGAAACCCCGCGCGGTAGCTGTAGATGCCCACATGGCGCAGCGGCGCAAAACCCGCGGGTACGCCCTGGCCCTGCTGCCACCAGGCCGAACCCGGGGCATGGTCGCGCGCATGTGGAATGGGGGCGCGACTGAAGTAATGCGCCATGCCGTGCGCGTCCAGCACCACCTTGACGATGTTGGGGTTGGCGAAGTCCGCCACGCTGTCGATGGCGTGGGCGGCCGTGCCCATGCTGGCGTCGGCGCGCTGGTGCAGGATCGCGGCCACGGCGTCGATGAGGCGCGGCTCGATGAGCGGCTCGTCGCCCTGCACATTGACGACGATGTCGTCCCCTGCCAGGCCCAGCAGTGCGCAGGCCTCGGCCAGGCGGTCGCTGCCGCTGGCGTGGTCGGCGCGGGTGAGCAGGGCCTCCACGCCATGCAGGCGGCAGGCCTCGACGATGGTCGCGTCGTCCGCCGCCACCACGCAGCGCAGGGCGGCGCTTTGCGCGGCTCGGCGCGCCACATGCACCACCATGGGCAGGCCGGCAATGTCGGCCAGCGGTTTGTTCGGCAGGCGCGTGGAGGCCAGGCGCGCCGGGATCAGCACCGTGAAGGGTGCAGGGTGTGGCGTGCCGGGGCCGCTCACTGCTCCAGCTCCTCGTCGGTCAGCGGGCGCGCCTCGTTCTCGAGCAGCACGGGGATGCCGTCGCGCACGGGGTAGGCCAGGCGGGCGCTGCGCGAGATCAGTTCCTGGCGTTCGCGGTCGTAGGTCAGCGGGCCCTTGGTGACGGGGCAGACCAGCAGTTCAAGCAGTTTCGGGTCCATGGTGTTCCTCAATGGCGGGCCGATGATAGCGAGGCCAGGCGGGCGTCGAGTGCATCGAAGAAGGCCGGGGCAATGGTCAGCTGCAGCGGTACGGCCAGTGCGTCGGGATGTATGGGCCAGAGTTTGACGGCATCCTTTTCGGTACAAATCACGATTGATGCCTTATCCAGTGGTCGCTGCCAGCTAGAAAAATCATAGTGATCTGGCAGGGCCTCGGTGCGTGCAAGCGTCAGCCCCTGGGCACGCAGCATGGCAAAGAAGTGCTGTGGCCTGGCGATGGCGGCCAGAGCGTGCAGGCGCGCACCGCGCAGCGCGTGGAGCGGCACCTGCCGGCCCCAGGCGTCGATCGCATGGTCGGCCAGCGTGCGCTGCAGGGCAAACTGCGGCGCCGGCCCGCCGGGCGCGCGGCCGGCGTGCAGCACCAGATCGACTGCGCGCGGCCAGGGCTCGCGCAGCGGGCCCGCGGGCAGCAGCCAGCCGTTGCCCAGGCCCTCGTCGTTGAAGACGCAGATTTCCACGTCGCGCGCCAGCCCCAGGTGCTGCAGCCCGTCGTCGCAGACCAGGATGTCGGTTTCCGGGTGGGCCGCGAGCAGCGTGCGCCCGGCGTCCGCGCGCCGGCGTGCGAC
>JAFECU010000056.1 GCA_018242005.1 Pseudomonadota bacterium
TGCTACCGAGCAAACAAATTGCTACCCCATTGCTACCATCAGGATCGATTGCGTGTGACGGATGAAAACTTGGTTGATTTCAAATTTCCATTATAAATCAACAGGTTATGATGATTTTTGACCGTCGGTGACCTCGCGTGATGCTATGCTTTTTGCGTCTTTTAATCCGTTGGTCACAAGTTCGAATCTTGTACGTCCTACCAATCAAATCAATGACTTAGGCCAGTTTTTCGGAGCTGGCCTTTTTCATTTCCGAAGCCGTGTTGCCACGGTGTTGCCAAGTCGAGGTTTTTTGCACCTACAGCGCTGGCCTGGATTCATCAGGCCAGGTCCAGGCGCTCTGTGATCTCGGGCTCAGGTGTGTTCAAGCAACCGGGAGCGGAACAGGGCTTAAGTCCGGGGGAGCGGTGGAGGCGCTGGCGCGGCTTGCCAAACGCTCCCGCTCCGGCCAAATAGGGCCTGCTGCCGACAGGGCAAAGTCGCGGCGCTACAGTGGGCCGCATGCCAAGCCAACAACCCTCGCCTGCCGATGTGGCGCCTGCGGCGCCTGCTCTTCAGCACCATCTGTTCTTTGCCTTGCTGCCCGACACCGTGGCACAGCTCGCGGCCAGCGATCTGGCGCAGTCGCTCATCGCGCGTCACGACCTGCAGGCGCAGGTGCGAACGCCGCGCCTGCATGCCACGCTGCTGTCCCTGGGCTGGGAAGCGCAGCTGTCCGAGCGCCACTTGGCCTGGGCGCGAGCTGCTGCGGCGAGGGTGCGCGCATCATCGTTCGATCTGCGCTTTGACCATGTGCTGAGCTTTCCGCGCGCGCCGCACGCCAAACGTCCCTGCGTGCTGTGTGCGCCCGCCGAACCGCAGGCCTGCTTTCGGCACCTGTACGAGGCACTGCATGCGGCGCTATGGTCACAGGTGCCCGATCTGCAGGGCCTGCCGCCGGCGCCGCACGTCACCCCGCACATGACGCTGTGCTACAGCCGTCGGGCCGTCCCCGAGCAGGTCGTAGCGCCGCTAGGCTGGACGGTGAACCGCTTTGTGCTGCTGCACAACCGGCGCGGTTCAAGCGGTCCTTACGAACTGCTCGGTGAATGGCCGCTGGATTGAACATGGATCCGGCAGTTGTCCGCTTGTAAGCCCACCCCGGCCTCCGCTCCCGAATCGTCCCAAGTCGTTGAGTTTTGGGTGGCTGCTGGCATGGCAATGATGCTGCGTTGCCAGATGTTGCAACTGACTTCCGTCCGCGGGTTCGCCCCGGAACTTCGCAATAATGCCGCGCATCGACATCACCAAAGGAGGTAGGGAACCATGCCCCCCATTCAAATCGCCGCAGCCAGTGCGGCCATTCTGTCTGCCGGTCTGTTCGCGCACAGCGCCGGTGCCGCATGCTACGTGGTGTACGGGGCCGACAAGCAGGTCATCTACCGCTCGCAGACGCCGCCGGTGGACCTATCGCGTCCGCTGCACGAAACCTTGCCCCAGGTCGCTCCCGGCGGCACGCTGGTATTTTCGCTCGATAGCAACGGTTGCGAGCTGGAGATCAACCAGCTGCCCAGCGTGGGAGGTGCACGCGCTTCGGCCGTCTCCGCGCCGGCATCGGCGCCTGCCGCGGCACGCCGCTGAATGGGTGCCCCGGCCCTGAGACAATCGGGGCCATGAGCGACCCCATTACGACAACCCCATTCCCACCCGAATCCACGCCTGACCTGCCGCCCGGCTGGCTCGAAGTCACCTCCATGGACATGGACGCCCAGGGCGTCGCGCGCAAGAGCGACGGCAAGGTCGTGTTCATCGACGGAGCGCTCCCCACCGAACTCGTCAGCGCCACCACCCACCGCAAGAAGAACAACTGGGAGCAGGCAAGCCTGACCGCCATCCACCGCGAATCAAGCCAGCGTGTGACGCCCGGCTGCCCGCATTTCGGCCTGCACGCGGGCGCCTGCGGCGGCTGCAAGATGCAGCATCTTCATGCCGACGCCCAGGTCGCCATGAAGCAGCGTGTGTTGGAGGACAACCTCTGGCACCTGGCCAAGGTGAAGGCCGAGACCATTCTGCGCCCCATCGCCGGCCCCGCCTGGGGCTACCGCTACCGCGCACGCCTGTCGGTGCGCTACGTGCCCAAGAAGGGCACGGTGCTGGTCGGCTTTCACGAGCGCAAGAGCCGCTACATCGCCGACATGCAGACTTGCAAGATCCTGCCCCCGCATGTGGATGCCATGCTCATGCCGCTGCGCGCGCTCATCCAGGAAATGCAGGCGCGCGACACCTGCCCGCAGATCGAGCTGGCCTGCGGCGACGAGGTCACGGCCCTGGTGCTGCGCCACCTGGAGCCGCTGTCGAGCGAGGACAAGCAACGGCTGCGCGACTTTGCCACCCGGCATGGCGTGCAATGGTGGCTGCAGCCCAAGGGGCCGGATACGGTGCATCTGCTCGACGAGGGCGGCGCGCAGCTCGCCTACGGGCTGCCGGACTTCGGCATCACCATGCCCTTCAAGCCCACGGACTTCACCCAGGTCAACCCGCACATCAACCGCGTGCTGGTCACGCGCGCGCTGCGCCTGCTCGACGCGCAAAAGTCCGAGCGCGTGATCGACTGGTTCTGCGGCCTGGGCAACTTCACCCTGCCCATCGCCACCCAGGCGCGCGAGGTGCTGGGCGTGGAGGGCAGCGAGGCGCTGGTTGCCCGTTCACGCGAAAACCATGCAAGGAATCAGGCTCAAAGGCAGGAAGGGCAAGCGCTGGCAGCTACCAATTTTGTTGCCCGCAACCTGTTCGAGATGACGCCCGAGACGCTGATTGCCGACGGCCGGGCCGACAAATGGCTGGTCGACCCGCCGCGCGAGGGTGCGTTTGCGCTGTCCAAGGCGCTGGCCGACATCCACCAGGCGCGCCTTGGTGCCGCCGACGCGCCGCCGCTGCCCGCGGGACACGAGGCCTGGCAGCCCCCCCGGCGCATCGTCTACGTGAGCTGCAACCCCGCCACCCTGGCGCGCGATGCGGGCCTGCTGGTGCACCAGGCGGGCTACCGCTGCACGCAAGCGGGCGTGGTCAACATGTTCCCGCACACGGCCCATGTGGAGAGCATGGCGGTGTTCGAGCGGGCGGATTGAGGGGTTCAGGTGCCTTGTGGCTCCAGCGCTCTTCCATCAAGCGCTGGCAGCTATATATTAGGTAGCATCAGCCGCGATTGCGCGTGCCGCGCGGCTGGGACTCTGCACTGTCGTCGCTGCTGCGGGTGGGGGCGGCGGGCTTTTTCTCCAGCTGCGTGAGCACCGAGGGCGCGCCCTCGATTTTGTTGTCGCGCATGTACTGGTCCATCTCCTTCCATCCCGCGAACACCAGGGCCTTGGAGGCCTTGGGGTTGAGCGTGAAGCAGTCCTCCAGCCCGCGCAGCGCGTGGCGGCAGGCGCCGCCTATGGCCTTGGCCTCGGCCTCGCGCTGCACGGCGCGTGGGTCTGGCCCCAGGCCGGGGATCTCGCAGCCGGCCAGCGACAGCAGGGTGACGGCAGCAATGGCGGCACGCAGGCCGGCGGCAAGGTGGGGGTGGGGGCTATGGGGCAGCATCTACCGTCGTTATCGGCAGCGGGGTGGACAAGTTGAGGCCACCGGCCCACGAAAAAGCCCCGGCATGCCGGGGCTTGGGTGGGTTGGCTGCGTGGCGTTTTCAGTCGCGCTCGCCGCCCATGATGCCCAGCAGGGCCAGCAGGCTCTGGAACACGTTGAACAGATCCAGGTACAGGGCCAGCGTCGCGCTGATGTAGTTGGTTTCGCCGCCGTCGATGATCTGCTTGAGGTCGTACAGCATATAGGCGCTGAAGATGCCGATGGCGGCGACCGAGACGGCCATCATGCCGGCAGACGAGCCCACGAACACGTTGATGACCGCGCCCACCATGAGCACCAGCGCGCCCACAAACAGCCACTTGCCCATGCCCGACAGGTCGCGCTTGATCACGGTGGCCAGGCTGGCCATCACGAAGAACACGCCCGCCGTGCCGGCAAAGGCAGTCATGATCAGCTCGCTGCCGTTCGCAAAGCCCAGCACCATGCCGATCATGCGCGAGAGCATCAGCCCCATGAAGAAGGTGAAGCCCAGCAGCACGGCCACGCCGGCGGCGGAGTTCTTGGTTTTCTCGATGGCGTACATGAAGCCGAAGGCACCGCCGAGGAACACGATCAGCCCCAGGCCGCCGCGCAGCGATGCGGTGATGCCCGTGGCCACGCCCAGCCATGCGCCCAGCACCGTGGGCAGCAGGCTCAGGGCCAGCAGCCAGTAGGTGTTGCGCAGCACGCGGTTGCGCTGCTCCTGCGATAACGCATAGCCAGCGGAGCCGATACTGGTGATTTCCGTGTTCATCTGGTTTCTCTCCTGAAAGGCCTGCACGCTGCAGGCCGGCGCATTCTAGATGCGGGTGTCGGGCGCCCAATGCAATACCCGCGCGTCATCCCGTACTTAAACGGATGGATTCTTTTACCCAGCGAAGGTTCATTGGCATGTGTTGCTGGGGCTATGCTCTTGAGGTTTACGTGTTGCGCCGCAGCGCGCGCATCCCTTTCACCCATTGCAGGACTTGCCCTATGAAGACCAAACCCGAACTTGAACTCGCCGACGTGAAACTGATTGCCGCCGCCGCAGAGGCCGAGGCGCTGAAGAACCACTGGGCCGTGACCATTGCCATCGTCGATGACGGGGGCCACCTGCTGTGGTTGCAGCGCCTGGACGGCGCGCCGGCCGTCTCAAGCCACATTGCCCCGGCCAAGGCCCATACCGCAGCCCTGGGCCGGCGCGAGAGCAAGGGCTACGAGGACGTCATCAACGGCGGCCGCACCTCGTTCCTGAGCGCGCCCACGCTGCAGGGCATGCTCGAAGGCGGCGTGCCCATCATGAAGGGTGGTCAGTGCCTGGGTGCCGTAGGTGTGAGCGGCGTCAAGTCCAACGAGGACGCGCAGATCGCCCGAGCAGGCATCGCGGCCATCGGACTGTAGGTCTGGCGCTCCAAGACAGGCGAATGCGGGTCGCGCAACAGCAGCGGTGATGCAACCGCGCTAAGGCCGATTGCCGGCTCTGAGCCTCGGCCTGTTTACCTTGCCTTGCTGTCGGCGCGACTTTATGGATCGGCGCAGGTTGGGGCGTTCTTGCGGGAGCCCGCGCCTGTAGCCCATGGCCGCGCTTGGTGCAGCGGGTGGGCAGGTGGCGCTGACCTGGGCCTTAAGCGCACCAGCGGGGCGGGCGCTTCGCTGCAGCGTTGGAGTGGAGTCGCAACCGCCTGGCGCGCATCGAGCTTGCTCGCCGTGTGCCTGATAGGCGGATCCCGCACCATGCGATGGCGTCGCGGTCGTTGGACATTGCCCGCAACGCCGAGGCCCAGTCGAAGGCCTGGCTGTGCAAAGCGCGTGTTGCTACCGACTCGGCAAGCCCGTCTCGTGATGTAGAGGCGTGCAAGTCTATTGAGTGGGCAACATTGCTGGCCTCACGCCGCGCCACCCTCAAAAGCTCTGGAGGGCCCACGCCAGCCCCCGCCGTGGGGCTCGCCCGTTGCCGGGCTGGTGCGGTACTCGGGCAATCTGCCTACAGATTGCCTATAAGCTACGAAAAGTAAAAACCCCACTACCATATTGATAGCGCGGTTTTCTTTATTTTCTTGGTGCCGGAGACATGAATCGAACACGCGACCTTCTCATTACGAACTCCAGCACTAACTGTCTCCAATTGCTGCCAATTGCTGTCTTCACTCTAGACGACGTGATTTTAACAGCCCGCAACAAGCGGGATTAATGCCGAAATTTGGCAGCAACTGTGACA
>JAFECU010000057.1 GCA_018242005.1 Pseudomonadota bacterium
GCAGGCCGCGCCGCTCGCGGCCGTGGACACCGAGACCACGTCCCTGGACGAGCTGCGCGCCGAGATCGTCGGCATCTCCTTCAGCGTCGAGCCCGGCTCGGCCGCCTACATTCCGCTTGCGCACTGCGGGCCGGACGCGCCTGCCCAGCTGCCCTTGCCGCAGGTGCTGGCGCGCCTCAAGCCCTGGCTGGAAGACCCCGCCTGCCAGAAGCTCGGCCAGCACATCAAGTACGACCGCCATGTGTTCGCCAACCACGGCATAGAGGTACGCGGCTACGCGCACGACACCATGCTGCAAAGCTATGTGCTGGAGGTGCACAAGCCCCACGGCCTGGCGAGCCTGGCCGAGCGCCACACGGGCCGCACCGGCATCAGCTACGAAGACCTGTGCGGCAAGGGCGCCAAGCAGATCCCGTTCGCCCAGGTGGCGGTGGACAAGGCCGCGGCGTATTCGTGCGAGGACTCGGACCAGACGCTGGACGTGCACCGCGTGCTCTGGCCGCAGCTGGAGGCCGACGACAGGCTGCGCGCCATCTACGAGTTGGAGATCGCCTGCAGCGAGACCCTGTTTCGCATCGAGCGCAACGGCGTGCTGATCGACGCGCAGCAGCTTGCGAGCCAGAGCCACGCGCTCGGCCAGCGCATCCTGCAGCTCGAGCAGGAGGCCTACGACATCGCGGGCCAGCCCTTCAACCTCGGCAGCCCGAAGCAGCTCGGCGAGATCTTCTTCGACAAGCTCGGCATGCCCGTCATCAAGAAGACCGCCACGGGCGCGCGAAGCACCGACGAGGAGGTGCTGGAGAAACTCGCCGAGGACTACCCGCTGCCCGCCAAGCTGCTCGAGCATCGCAGCCTGTCCAAGCTCAAGAGCACCTACACCGACAAGCTGAGCCAACTGGCCGATGCGCGCACCGGCCGCGTGCACACGCACTACGCCCAGGCCGTGGCCGTCACGGGCCGGCTGTCGAGCAACGACCCGAATCTGCAGAACATTCCCGTGCGCACGGCCGAGGGGCGGCGCATCCGCGAGGCCTTTGTCGCGCCGCCGGGCCGCGTGATCGCCAGCTGCGACTACAGCCAGATCGAGCTGCGCATCATGGCCCACATCAGCGGCGACGCGGCGCTGCTCAATGCCTTCCACGAAGGACTGGACGTGCACCGCGCAACGGCCGCCGAGGTCTTCGGCGTGGCCGTGGACCAGGTCACGAGCGAGCAGCGCCGCTACGCCAAGACCATCAACTTCGGCCTGATCTACGGCATGAGCAGCTATGGCCTGGCCAAGAGCCTTGGCATAGACAACACTGCCGCCAAGAACTACATCGACCGCTACTTCCAGCGCTACCCCGGCGTGTGGCAGTACATGCAGGACACCAAGGCCCAGGCCAAGGCGCGCGGCTATGTCGAGACCGTGTTCGGCCGGCGCCTGTACCTGCCCGAGATCAACTCGCCCAACGGCCCGCGCCGCGCGGGCGCCGAGCGCGCCGCCATCAACGCGCCCATGCAGGGCACGGCCGCCGACCTCATCAAGAAGGCCATGGTCGCCGTGCAGGCCGCACTGGACGCGCACCGCCCCGAGCTGCTGATGATCATGCAGGTGCATGACGAACTGGTGTTCGAGCTGCCCGAGTCCCAGGTGGACTGGTTGCGCGCCGAGGTGCCGCGCCTCATGGCCGGAGTGGCCGAACTCAGGGTGCCGCTGCTGGCCGAGGTCGGCGTGGGTGCGAACTGGGAGGAGGCGCATTGACGCCACGGATGGCCATGACCCCGGCCGTGCGCATGGGCCTGTCCATCGCCTTCGCCACGGGGCTCTACGGCATCTCGTTCGGCGCGCTGGCCGTGGCCGCGGGGCTCACCGTGGCCCAGGCCATGGGCCTGAGCCTGCTGATGTTCACGGGCGGCTCGCAGTTCGCCTTCATCGGCGTGGTGGCCGGCGGCGGCAGCGGTGCGGCGGCCGTGGGGGCGGCCACGCTCCTGGGCGTGCGCAACGCGGTGTACGGCATGCAGCTGCAGCGGCTGCTGGCGCCGCGCGGCTGGCGGCGGGCGGTGATGGCCCAGCTGACCATAGACGAATCCACCGCCACGGCGCTGGCGCAGGGCGCGCCCGACGAGCAGCACCGGGGCTTCTGGACGGCAGGCCTGGGCGTGTTCGTGCTCTGGAACGCCTTCACGTTGGCCGGCGCGCTGCTGGGCGACGCGCTGGGCGACCCGCGCCGCTTCGGGCTCGATGGCGCGGCGGTGGCGGCCTTTCTGGGCCTGCTGTGGCCGCGCCTGCGTGGGCGCGAGCCCGTGGCCCTGGCGCTGGTCTGCGGCCTGGTGACGGCGCTGGCCATTCCCCTGGTGCCGCCGGGCCTGCCCATTCTGCTGGCCGCGGCCGTGGGTGCGGCCTGGGGCTGGCTGCGCCCCGCGCCCGACGCGCCCCGGGAGACCGCATGAGCCTGTGGACCGCCATCGTGCTGGCCGGCCTAGCGGCCTTTGCCACCAAGCTGGCCGGCTACGCCGTGCCCGCGCGCTGGCTGCACAGCCCGCGCATGCATCGCGTGGCGGGCGCGCTCA